>NZ_JARFXX010000003.1:0-295165 GCF_029218125.1 Neopoerus faecalis
TTTTGTGAATTTGGTCGGCAAACCTTTCATTCACTCTAACTTGGAGACTTTTTCTTGTCTACTCCGCCCCTCGCTATAAGCTCTTTTTCTCCCCCGGCATAGCCGGGGGTTGCCTTTGTCAAGACAATACAAGAAAATGCGGTCCCGCACAATAGCGGGACCGCATTTTTATATAGGCCGCGCATACATATTATGTGAAGAGGGCGGTATGGATGCAGTTATCAAAAAAATGGAATGCCCGTGTTCATAAATTGTTAATATACATATTGACGGATGGCATATTTTGTGGTATCTTTTGAACATTAAACTGATAGAGTTCTTGAGGAGGAGCTTTGTTGGCTTAAACGATTTAGAGAAAGGGAGAATGTTAATGTACAACTTTATGCTCGCGTTCGTTATCTGCGGCATCGTGTATTTCATCGGTGAAGCAGTTTCGAACCTGACGAAGGCATGGGTCCCCTCTGTTTTCGTCACCGCAGCCGTAATGCTGGTAGGCTATTGGACGATCTTTCCTACCACGCTGGTCAGCGATTCTATGCTGATTCCTTTCGGCAGCACCGTTGGTATTTACCTGCTGATCACCCACATGGGTACCGTTATTTCCGTTAAGCAGTTGGTCGCTCAGTGGAAGACCATCGTGGTCTG
Organism: Neopoerus faecalis; assembly: GCF_029218125.1. Lineage (NCBI taxonomy): Bacteria > Bacillati > Bacillota > Clostridia > Eubacteriales > Oscillospiraceae > Neopoerus > Neopoerus faecalis. The sequence goes on from NZ_JARFXX010000003.1 coordinate 646, forward strand.
CCTTGCCGGCCTTGCCGGTATGTGCGCCCTCTGCTTGGGCATCCTGCCCGGCATCATTGGCCGTGACTTCGTCATTGCCGGTCTGCCTCCTCTGACCGGCGGCATCGTGGCTGCTACGACTATGATGAATGCTGCAAACGAAAAGGGCCTTACCGAGGCTGCCGTGTTCGCCATCACCATGTACTGCGTGCAGGGCTTTGCCGGTTATCCCCTCACCGCTGTCTGCCTCCAGTTGGAGGGCAAGAAGCTGCTGAAGGGCTATCGTTCCGGCGAGCTGAAGATCGAGGGTGCTGCCGACGGCGTTGACGCTGTCAACGGCAAGCTGGAGGATGGCACCGCCAAGGCTGCCAAGAAGAAGTTGCTGCCCCCGGTTCCCGCTAACTGGAACAGCACCGTCGTCATGCTGATGAAGCTGGGCTTCGTTGGCTGGCTCGCCACGCAGTTGGGTTCCATCGTGATCCCCGTTATCAACATGAAGATCAGCGGCGCTGTGTATGCCCTGATTCTGGGTATTATCTTCACTACGATCGGCTTCCTTGATGAGAACGTTCTGAACAAAGGCAACTCCTACGGCATCATCATGTTCGCTCTGATGATGTATGTGTTCGATGGTCTGAAGGACTGCACCCCCGATATGCTGGCCAGCATCATCGGCCCCATGATCCTCCTGATCGTTGTGGGTGTTGCCGGCATGGCTGTCCTGTGCTTCATTGTTGCAAAGGTCCTGAAGATGTCCTTCCTGCTCTCTTTTGCCACTGCACTGACCGCTCTGTACGGCTTCCCGCCCAACGCCGTCATCACGGAGGCTACCTGCACCGCTCTGGCCAAGACTCCCGAGGAGAAGGAGTTCCTGATGAGCAAGATGTTCCCGCCCATGATCGTCGGCGGCTTCACCACGGTCACGATCACGTCCGTGATTATCGCCGGTGTCTTCGCTGGAATGCTGTAAAAAATAGTTTTCCCTGCAAAAGCTGCTCGGCGATTCGCTGAGCAGTTTTTTTAAAAAAGCCTTGCATCTTGTGAGATGACAGGTATAATTGATTTATAAAATTTAGAAAGGAACCTGCATTATGGATATCAAAGCATTGGCTGACAAGTATAATGACTACATCATTGAGCGCCGCCGCTATTACCATACCTGCCCGGAGCTGTCCAATGAGGAGAAGGAGACCCGTGCTTCTCTGCATAAGGACCTCGAGGCTATGGGCATCACGGACATCAAGGAAATGGAACACTGCTACGGCATGATCGCCACCATCCACGGCGGCAAGCCGGGTAAGACGGTTGCTCTGCGCGCCGATATTGATGGCCTCTCCGTGAAAGAGGAAACCGGCCTGCCTTTTGCTTCCAAGCATGAGGGCAAGATGCACGCCTGCGGTCATGATAACCACATGGCCATGCTGCTGGGCACCGCAAAGATTCTCAACGATGTGAAGGACGAGCTCTGTGGTGATGTGCGTCTGGTGTTCCAGCCCGCAGAGGAGGTTGCTACCGGCGCTCTGGATATGATGAAGGAAAACGCCATGGACGGTGTGAGCGCCATTTACGGTGTCCATGTCTGGGGTGCCTATGATGCGCCCCACATTGCGTTCCCCATTGGCAACATCATGGCCTGCTGCCACAAGTTTGTCATTGAGGTGGAGGGCAAGTCCTCTCACGCCTCCGCTCCCCACAACGGCATTGACGCCGTGATGGTGTCCAGTTCCATTCTGCAGTCCATTCAGCAGCTTGTTTCCCGTATGAATGATCCGCTCAATCCTCTGGTCATCACGGTGGGCACGGTCAACGCCGGCAACCGCTGGAACGTGCTGGCCGGTCATGCCACGCTGGAGGGAACTGTCCGTACCTTCCTGAAGGGCACGCAGGTGGAGGACGAGCTGCGTAAGCTCGTGGAGTGCACCGCTGCCGCGTTCGGCGCCAAGGCTACCATGACCTATACCTACATGACCGAGCCTGTTATCAATGATAATGAGCAGCTCAACCGCATCGCACGCGAGGCTGTTACTAAGCTGTACGGCAAGGATACCCTTGTTGAAATCCCGCCGATGATGGGCAGCGAGGACTTCTCTTGGTTCGGCAAGGACGGTCTGCCTTATATTTATGGCTTCGTCGCCAGCCACAACAAGGATTGGGACTATATGTACAGCAACCACCACGAGAAGTACGATGTTGTGGAGGATATCCTGCATCGCGGTGCTGCCGTGGCGGCCCAGTTCGCTGTTGACTATCTGACCGAGACCGCGCAGTAAGGGCAGGGGAGTAGCTCTATGGATATCAAAGCATTGGCACAGGAGGCAGCGCCCTATATTGTGGATCGCCGCCACTATTATCACCAGCACCCGGAGCTGACCTGCGAGGAAAAGGAGACCCGGGCGCATATCCATCAGGATCTGGTGGACATGGGAATCACCGATATTCGGGATATGAAGACCTGCTATGGCCTCGTGGCCACCATTCACGGCGGCAAGCCCGGCAAGACCATTGGCCTGCGGACCGATACCGACGCGCTGAGCTTTCAGGAGGAGACGGGCCTGCCGTTTGCCTCCTGTGAGCCGGGAAAGATGCACGCCTGCGGCCACGATACGCATATCGCCATGCTGCTGGGTGCTGCGAAGATTTTGCAGGAGCACCGGGACGAGCTCTGCGGCGATGTCCGTTTGATCGTTCAGCCTGCCGAGGAGCACGTGATGGGCTCCAAGCAGATGATCGCAGAGGGCGCACTGGAGGGCGTGGACGCTATTTTCGGCCAGCACGTTTGGGGCACGTTGGATATGCCCTATATTGATGTGACTGCCGGTCCCCGTATGGCCTATTCCGGCCGCTTCACAGTGGAGGTCCACGGTGAGTCCTCCCACGCTTCTGCACCGCACATGGGCAAGGATGCCATCACCGGCGCTGCTGCCATCATCAATAATCTGCAGCAGTATGTTTCCCGCGAGAGTGATCCGCTGGATCCTGTGGTGCTGACCATTGGCACCATTTCTGGCGGTAACCGCTACAATGCCATCGCCAACTATGTGACGATGGAGGGCGTCACCCGGGCGTACTTCCTCGATAAGCACGAGGAGGCCATGCGCCGCATCGTGGAGAATACCGCCAAGGGCCTCGGCATGACTGCGGAGCTGAAGTATGCTCATGTGGTGAACCCAGTCATCAATGATGACGATGACCTGACGGAGATTGCACAGAACGCCGTGAAGAAGCTCTTTGGCGAGGAAACGCTCTACCATATGCCGCCGATGATGGGCAGCGAGGATTTTGCAAACTATGCCGCAGAGATTCCCGCTGTGTTTGGCTTTATCGGCTGCCGGGACGAGGCGAATGGCATGGTGTACTGCAACCACCACGAGAAATTCGATGTAAACGAAACGCTGCTGCCTAAGGGTACCGCTTTGATGGCGCAGTTTGCCGTTGACTATCTGGCTGCGAACGCGAAGTAATTTGACTGTCAGGAGCGGCATCCTACCGATGCCGCTCCTGCTTTATTTGAGGGATACCTATGAATGTTTTAGAAACAGCAAAACAGGCGGAGGGCTATATCCTTGACCGCCGGCGCTATTATCATCAGCACCCGGAGCTTTCCGGGCAGGAAAAGAACACCAGTGAGCAGTTGGTACGGGATTTGGAAGCCCTTGGCATCACGGAGATTCACCACATGAAGAACTGCTATGGACTGACTGCGGTGATTCGCGGCAGCAAGCCGGGCAAGCTGCTGGGAATCCGCTCTGATATGGACGCACTGCCAATTCGTGAAGAGACGGGCCTGCCGTTTGCTTCTCAGAACGAGGGCGTTATGCACGCCTGCGGTCACGATTCCCACATGGCGATTTTGCTGGGTGCGGCCAAAATATTGCAGGCCCACCGCGATGAGCTCTGCGGCGGCGTGAAGCTGATTTTCCAGCCATCCGAGGAAAATGCCAGCGGGGCAAAGTGGATGGCGGCCGAGCACGCGGCAGACGATGTGGACGCCCTGCTGGGCGCTCACGTATGGGGGACGCTGGACGCGCCGCTCATTGATGTGAGCGCGGGGAACCGCATGGCGGGTGCGGATTTATTTTCCATTGATGTCAATGGTCGTTCCTCCCACGGCGGTGAGCCGCATCTGGGAATGGACGCGATCTCCATTGGCTGCGCCATCGTCAACAATTTGCAGCAGTGCGTTTCCAGAATGAACGATCCGCTGCACCCGGAGGTGCTGACCATCGGTGAGTTTGCCGGTGGTCCCCAGTTCAACGTGATCTCTGACCACGTATGGATGCAGGGCACAACCCGTTACTTTACCAGAACGCCTCAGATCGAGGGCCAGATGCGCCGAATCATTGAGCAGACAGCGGCATCCTTCGGCGCGGAGGCAACGCTGAATTATGAGTATAAGTCTCCCGCCGTGGTCAACAGCGATTCGCTGATGAACCGCGTGGCCCATGACACGGTAGTCAAGCTCTTTGGAAACGAGGCCCTTGGCAATCTGCCGCCGATGATGGGCGGCGAGGACTTTGCACAACTGGTGCCGGCGGGTACGCCGACATTCTTTGCCTTTATCGGCAGCCGCAATGCCGAAAAGGGCATTACGCATACCAACCATCAGGCTCAGTATACTGTGGATGAGGATATTCTGGTTCGCGGCGCGGCCTTTGAGGCGCAGTTCGCGTTGGATTATCTTGCGAATGCGTAAAGGTTGTGCGGCGCACTGCTCCGACTTATCAAACAAAAAGGCCCTTTCGGTTATGCCGAAAGGGGCTTTTCCTATTGGAATGAATCAGGTCTTGCTTGCATAGCGGTTAGAATTATATTATAATAAAAATACTATGTAAAAAAGTAAAGGAACGTGACCATGTTCAAGGTATTGAAAACAGAGGGGAAAGCGCGGCGCGGCGAATTTTCCTGTGCCCACGGCGGCACGGTGCAGACACCGGTATTCATGAATGTCGGTACACAGGCGGCTATCAAGGGCGGCGTGTCGGCACTGGACCTGAAGGCGGTCGGCTGTCAAATCGAGCTGTCTAACACCTATCACCTTCATCTGCGGCCCGGCGACAAGGTGGTGCGCCAGATGGGCGGCCTCCATAAATTTATGAATTGGGATGGCCCGATTCTGACGGACTCCGGCGGCTTTCAGGTGTTTTCGCTGGCCTCTCTGCGGAAGATCAAGGAGGAGGGCGTCACCTTTGCCAGCCATATTGACGGACATCGTATTTTCATGGGACCGGAGGAGTCCATGCAGATTCAATCGAATCTTGGCAGCGACATTGCCATGGCCTTTGATGAATGTGTGGAAAATCCGGCTCGTTACGAGTACGCCAAGGCGTCGGTAGCGCGGACGCTTCGATGGCTCCAGCGCTGCAAGGTGGAGCATGACCGGCTCAACAGCCTGCCAGATACCGTTAATCCACAGCAAATGCTGTTTGGCATCAATCAGGGCGCAACCTTTGCCGACCTCCGGGCATGGCATATGCAGGAGATCGCCAAGCTGGACTGCGATGGCTACGCCATCGGCGGATTGGCAGTAGGGGAGCCTGCGGAGGTCATGTATGAGATGATCGATGTTGTGGAGCCGTATGCTCCCAAGGAAAAACCTCGCTATCTGATGGGCGTCGGTACGCCCAGCAACATTATCGAGGCGGTGAGCCGGGGCGTGGATTTCTTCGACTGTGTGATGCCCTCCCGCAATGGCCGCCATGGCAAGCTGTTTACGTGGGAAGGCACCGTAAATATCATGAATGAAAAGTATATCACGGATGAACGCCCTATCAGCGAGAGCTGCGGCTGCCCGGTGTGCCGCAGCCATTCCAGAGCCTATCTGCGGCATCTGTTCAAGGCGGATGAGGTTCTGGCACTGCGGCTTGCGGTGCTGCATAACCTCTGGTTTTATAATGAACTGATGGCCAAAATTCGGGAGGCATTGGATCAGGGCTGCTTTGCACAGTTCCGGGAGCGGTACAGCGGAAAGCTGGAAAAGCGGGCATGATCTGCGGCTGAGCGAAAAAGACTTGCAAATAGTGGTATCTTTGGTATAATAGCATTATCTGATTTTTTCGAAGGAGATTTTGAGGACATGGATCAAAGCATTATTCTGCTGGTAGTGATGTTCGCGGCGCTGTATTTCTTTATGATTCGCCCGGAGAACAAGCGTAAAAAGCAGGCACAGGCTATGCGTGACGGACTGAAGAAGGGCGATGTGATCACCAGCATCGGCGGCATTGTCGGTAAGATCGTAATGGTCAATCCCAACACCATCATCATTGAGACCAGCGAGGATCGGGTCCGCATGGAGCTGACCAAGTGGGCAGTGTCTCAGGTGGGTGTCCAGACCGGCGATATGCCTGCTGCCGAGAAGAAGGACAAGAAAGCTGAAAAGGCTGAGAAGAAGGACGAGACTCCTGCTGTGGAGGCTCCCACGGCTGAGGCTGCCGAGGAAAAGAAAGACTAAAGAAAGTCCAAACAACGTCATAAGCGATCCCTCCACCGGAATATGCTGTTAGTGAAGCATATTTCGGAGGAGGGATTATTTTATGTCCGAAAAAAGACCACTGCAATGGAAGGGAATATTGCTGAGTCTGTGCCTGACACTTGCGCTCTATGGAGGCGGAATTTTGCTGCTGACGCTGTTGACGGTGCGCGGTGTTCTGGGCGAGGAACAACTATTTTTAACGTTGGCGATTGGGGCGGCTTGCGCCTCGCTTATTGGCGGCATGATGGCAGGGAAGCGAGTCGGCGCTGCAGGCAGCCTGCTGAATGCGGGGCTGACCGTGGTTGTGTTATTGCTGCTCTGCCTGCTCAACTGGGAGGGTCCGACAGGGAAGGGTATCATTTTGCTGGGCGCAGTCCTGCTGGGCGGTGTACTGGCAGCCCTGCCAAATCGCGGCCGGAAAAAACGCAGCGGAAAGCGATTGGTAAAATCTAACAAAAAGAAGCGCCCACACTGAAATGGGCGAAAAGGAAGGAAAACGGCGTCGAATAGCGGCGGCACGCAAATGTAGCGCGGTATGATGCTGTATAGACACTATATCTTGCAGTTCTTGTTGTCAAAGCGGGCACTTACCACTCGATTTTACGAAGTTTACATAATGCGGTTTACATAACATTTTGGCATAATTTACAAAAAGAGGCTTTTTAAGGAAAACGCCTTGCGAAATTCTGTAATTTGAACTATAGTTTAGAAGAAGAGTTTTACGTCAACCAAACATAAATCTTGTCCCATGTGCATACCTTGGGATGAGGTGATGCGGGTTGAAACGGCTACGGGCAGAGAAAACGCCCAACTGGCGATACAGCTTGCTGCTGACAGTCTTTTTCCTGTTAGGAACGGCGGCGGGCTGTCTGTATGCGGGACAAACCGCCGGAAAAACGGGTTCGGAGTTGTCTGTGTATCTGAAGGATTATTTGTCCCTTGCAGGCCGGCATACATTAACTGCTTCTGGCATTTGTTCCATGTCGGCGGCATATGTACGCAGTCCCTTATTTGCTTTGCTTTGCGGCTTCAGTTGGGTTGGAACCGGACTTTTGCCGATAGGGGCACTGCTGACCGGGTTCTTTCCGGGATATGCGGCGGGCTGCCTGTTTGCCGCGTTCGGCGGACAAGGGATTTTGCTGGCACTGGGGCTTTTCGGACTGCGCTGCTTTGTAACAGTCACCTGCTTTTTTTTGCTGGCCGTTCCGGCGTGGCAGTCCTCAGTAGAGCTGTTTCAAATGTCCTTTGGGAGAGGGCATTCCTTTACGGCGGTTTATGGCCATCGCTGGTGGCTTCGTTTGGCGTGTGTGGCCGGGGCAATCTGCTTTGGGATTCTTTTGGATATCCGATTGTCGTCGGGGCTGCTCCGTTTGCTGTTGGCAAACGGAATTTAGGGAGAGAGGAGTTGACAGGTATGGATGACATCGCTGCGTTCGGGGCGTATTTGTCCGACGAAAAGAAGTCCTCACAAAATACGGTCAGCTCTTATCTGCGGGACACGACTCAGTTTGCCGAGTACCTCCATAACCGTTATGGGAAAAATCTTCGTCAGGCGGAGCGTGAGCACGTACAGGGCTATATGGACTGGATGCTGGGCCGGGGAAAATCGGCCGCGTCTGTAACGCGCTTTTTGGCCTCAATCAAATCTTTCTATAGTTATATGGTGGCCAGCGGTGAGATGAAAAGCAGTCCCGCGCAGGGTGTGGCCGCTGCCAAGGTGGAGCGGAAATATCCGGAGATTTTAACGGCCAGAGAGGTAGAGCTGTTTTTGGAGCAGCCGGAATGTGTGGACGCCAAGGGCTTTCGGGATCATGCCATGCTTGAGCTGCTGTATGCCACAGGCATCCGGGTCAGTGAGCTTATTGCCCTAAACATCGGCGATTTAAATTTGGCGGCGGGCTTTGTCCGTTGCTCCAATGGCAAAAAGGAGCGCATTATCCCGCTCTATCACGGGGCGATTCGAGCGCTTCAGGATTATATCAAGGGGATTCGGCCCCAGCTCATCGCGGACACCGAGGAAACGGCGCTGTTCGTCAATATGAACGGTGAACGCATGAGCCGGCAGGGCTTCTGGAAGATCATTAAGCACTATCAGGAGAAGGCAGGCATTCAAAAGGATATTACGCCCCACACCCTGCGCCATTCATTTGCGGTGCATCTGTTGGAAAACGGTGCAGACCTCCGGGCCATTCAGGAAATGCTGGGTCATGCGGATATTTCTTCCACCCAGATCTATACCCATGTGATCAAAAACCAACTGAAGGATGTATATCAGAAGGCGCATCCAAGAGCGTAAAAACCGGCAGGCTGATGGCGCTGCCGGTTTTTTGCGCTCTTTTAAAAAAATTATTGTTATGGGAAAACAAAATGACAAGCTCCTGCGTCTAATAGATAAAAGAGAGTAAAGGAGGGGAGGCTGTGGACCAACAGGAATTTGCTACCCGGGCGGAAGCAATCAAGGCGCGGCTGTACCGAACGGCTTACTTGTATCTGGGAAGCGAGGCAGACGCGCTGGACGCGGTTTCCGAAGCAATCTGCCGTGCGTTGCAAGGACTCAAGCACCTGCGGCAGCCGGAGCTGTTTGAAACATGGATTACCCGTATCCTGATCAACACCTGCAGCAGCGAGTTGCGCCGCCGGAGCTTTTTTCATCTCGGCGGAGAGGACGCGCTGCCGGATTCTGCCGGGCCGGACGCCTATGAGCATCTGCCGCTGAAGGAGGCGATACGCCGCTTGCCGGAGGAGCTACGAAGCGTGGTGATTCTGCGCTTTTTCTCCGGATATACGCAGGCGGAGACCGCCGCCGCGCTGAACATTCCGCAGGGAACCGCGGCCACCCGCCAGAAACGGGCGCTGGCCTTGCTGAAATTGGAACTGGGAGAGGAGGGACAGGCATGAACCGCATGGATGAGTACACCGCCCTGTTGGCGGAGCTGGAACAGACCCCGGAAGCACTGAATGATACGGTAAGCAAAGCACTGGATAGGAAAAATGCTTTACAGAAAAAACGGCGGATTTTAAGGACCTCCCTTGGCGGTTTTGCGGCTTGCTTTGCGGCGTTTGTGCTGCTGGTGAACCTGTCGATGCCGTTTGCAAGAGCCTGCGGCCGTATTCCGGTCCTTTCGGCCTTGGCAAAGGCGGTAAGCTGGTCGCCCAGTCTGTCCGCCGCCGTGGAAAACGATTATGTACAGCCCATGGAGCTGTCACAGTTTCAAAACGGGATTACTGCCCGTGTCGAGTATCTGATTGTGGATCGAAAGCAGGTGGATGTGTTTTTCTCTATCGCGTCCGATGAATATCAACATCTGGACTTGGACCATCCGAAGCTGACGGTGCCGGGGGAACAGGGAGGATATTCCACAGCCCTCAGCAGCTACGGTGTGGAAAACGGTGACCTAATCGATTTTCAAATCAACTTTGTAGACCGGGATGTGCCGGACCATTTGACCATGACCTTCGGCGTGTACGATGAAAAGGACCAATATGATGAAAGCGGCGCGCCTATACCGGAACAGGCTTTCGGAGATTACGGCGATGAATTGCTGTCTGACAGCCAGAAAGAAAAGCATGAAATTCTGGCCACCTTTACCTTTGAACTGGAATTTGATCCCACATATACTGCCAAGGGTACGGTCATTAATGTGGGAGAGACATTCCTGTTGGACGGCCAATCCGTAACGCTGACGGAGGCGGAGATCTATCCCACCCACCTGCGGCTGAACTTCGACTATGACCCCGCCAACACCGCATGGCTGACGGAGCTGAATTTCTATCTGGAAAACGAGCGGGGAGAGAGGTTCAACGGCATCGTCAACGGCATTTCCGCCACCGGAAACCCGGACGATCCCTCCACGGATTCCGTCTGGCTGGACAGCCCCTATTTCTCTACAGGGGAACACCTGACCCTCCACGTCACCGGGGCTTCCTGGATCGACAAGGGACAGGAGCGGGTGAAGGTAGATCTGGCAAAGGGCACGATCGAGAACCCACCCCAAGGCGTCCGACTGGAATGGGCGGAGAAGCGAAATGCCGGCTGGGTGGTGTCTTTCAGCGCCGGGTATCGCTGGGAGAAAACGATGCATTACCAGATCTGGAAAAGCTGCTTCTATGACGAGGACGGCACGGCCCATGACATCAATCAGCGGGGAGTATCCAGCTCGCCCATGATCTTGGGCGAAATCTCCGGCGCGGAGCTGGAATCTTACGAGGCCGCCGAAAAAGCCGCGAAAGAGGAGGGGCGGTACTTTGAGACCTTTGGCCTGAAGGACTGCGCGGCGGACTGCGTGTGGCTGGAGCCCTGCTGGACCCGGATCACCGACAGCACCGCAGAGATAGTCATCAAATGAATAAACGAAAGCGTGCGCGGTTATCCGCGCACGCTTTTTACCGAGCCGCATAGGCTGGAAAGGAAAGGGGGCGTCCGCCTTGCGCTTTGCGCTCTATGACCGGCGGGCCGCCGTATTGTACGCGCACCGCTGGGCGTATGGCAGAAATCCGGCCTTTTATGACTACGAGGGATTAGGGGGAGACTGTACCAATTTTGCATCCCAGTGCATTTATGCCGGCAGCGGTGTGATGAACTTTACGCCGACCTTTGGGTGGTATTACATTGACTCGAGCCAAAAAGCGCCGGCATGGACCGGCGTGCCGTACCTCTATAATTTTCTTACGCGCGGAGAGCGCTCTGCGGGACCGGTGGCCCGCCCCTGTGACATGGAAGATGTGCGTCCCGGCGACGTGATACAGCTTTCCTTTGATGGGGAGAGCTTTCGCCATACACCGGTGGTTGTGGCTGTGGGGCGTCCGGCATCGGCGGAGAATATCCTCATCGCGGCCCACAGCTATGATGCGGATGACCGGCCTCTATCCACCTATGAATATAAGGACATCCGCTTCTTGAAGATATACGGCGTCTGGAAGCCGTAAGCGGGGAAAATGGGTTGACATTTCCGCAGCGATACGCTACAATGAGCACATTACAGCAATGAAACGGAGAAGTATGCGGATACGTTCTGCCAAGAGAGCCCCTGTTGATGGTGGAAAGGGGAGAGAGCGGCCGCTGAAATACACCGTGGAGCTGGCACCTGAACGGCTATGGCCAAGTAGGCGTGCTCCGGGTGCGCCCGTTACCGCGCTGCCGTGTGTTGGCACGGCGTGAGGCCGGTTTCCGTGAGGAAACGGCGAATCAGAGGTGGTACCGCGTATTTACGCCCTCTGTCCCAAGGGACAGGGGGCTTTATTTTATCTCTGTCCGAAATGAAATTGGAAAAGGAGAAAAACAATGCAGATTTATGAGGAACTGAAGGCCCGCAAGCTGATTGCTCAGGTCACGGATGAGGAGGAAATTCGGGAGCTGGTGAACAACGGCAAAGCCGTGTTTTACATTGGCTTTGACCCCACGGCCGATTCTCTCCATGTGGGACACTTTATGGCGCTGTGCCTGATGAAGCGGCTCCAGATGGCGGGCAACCGCCCGATCGCATTGATTGGCGGCGGCACCGGCTATATCGGCGACCCCTCCGGCCGGACGGATATGCGTTCCATGATGACCCCGGAGACGATTCAGCACAACTGTGACTGTTTCAAAAAGCAGATGGAACGGTTCATTGAGTTTGGCGACGGCAAGGCTATGATGCTCAATAATGCGGACTGGCTGCTGAAGCTGAACTATATCGACCTGCTGCGGGAGGTGGGCGCCTGCTTCTCTGTGAACAATATGCTCCGGGCCAAGTGCTATGAGCAGCGGATGGAAAAGGGCCTCAGCTTTTTGGAGTTCAACTATATGATTATGCAGTCCTATGACTTTTATCATATGTTCCAGACGGTTGGCTGCAATATGCAGTTCGGCGGTGATGACCAGTGGAGCAATATGCTGGGCGGCACGGAGCTGATTCGCCGCAAGCTGGGCAAGGATGCCTACGCCATGACCATCACGCTTCTGCTGAACAGCGAGGGCAAGAAGATGGGCAAGACCGCCAGCGGCGCCGTTTGGCTGGACCCCAACAAGACCACGCCCTTTGATTTTTACCAGTATTGGCGGAATGTGGGCGATGCCGACGTGCTCAAGTGCATCCGGATGCTGACGTTCCTGCCTCTGGAGCAGATTGACGCCATGGACAAGTGGGAGGGCAGTCAACTGAATCAGGCCAAGGAGCTTTTGGCCTATGAGCTGACGAAGCTGGTCCACGGCGAGGCTGAGGCTGACAAGGCACAGGAGGCTGCCCGTGCTCTGTTCGGCGGCAGCGGCAGCAGTGAGAATATGCCTGCGACCCAGTTGCCGGAGGCACGGTTTACCAATGGAAAAATTAACGCCATTGATTTGCTGGTGGCCTGCGGGCTGTGCAGCTCCAATGGTGAGGCACGGCGTCTGATTCAGCAGGGCGGCGCAGCGGTCAACGATCAGAAGGTGACCTCCATTGATGTGACATTTGACCAGGAGCAGTTTGCCGGTGACGGTGTGGTCATCAAAAAGGGTAAAAAGGTATTCCATCGGGCCTATACCGCTTGATTTGACAAAAAACAGAAAAATGTTGCAAAAACCGCCCTGCCCGTTATCGGGCAGGGCGGTTTTCCTGGGAAAAAATAAGGCTAATTGCTTTCAGGCAGCAAATTCCATGCGGAAAGTGCCAGCTTGATTTTTTCGGTGCTGGCAGCCGTGGGAGGACAAAGCGGCAGGCGGAGTTCTCCGGCCTCCAGTCCCATGAGATTCAGCGCAGTCTTGACAGGAATGGGATTTACCTCGCAGAACAGTGCGTCGCAGAGGGGCTTCAGCTTTAGTTGCAGCTTTCCGGCGGAGGCAAAGTCGTTAGCGAGGCAGAGTGCTGTCAGGCGGCACATTTCGGCAGGGAGGACATTGGACGCCACGGAGATAACACCGGCACCGCCCAGCATACAGATGGCGGCGGTCTCATCATCGTTGCCGGACCAGATGGAAAAATCCTCCGGGCAGAGCCGCATGGTCTTTTGCAGTTGACTGAGGCTGCCGGAGGCTTCTTTTGCACCGGCAATATTAGGATGCTGCGCCAACTCCGCATAGGTCTCCGGCTGAATATTGACCCCGGTGCGGGAGGGTACATTATAAAGGATCATAGGCGTGGAAACAGAATCGGCAATGGCCTGGTAATGCCGCAGAAGGCCCTGCTGGGTAGCCTTATTATAGTAGGGGGTCACCATCAGCAGCCCGTCTGCCCCCAAGCGTTCCGCAGCCTTGGCGTTTTCACGGGCGACTTCTGTGGAATTGGCCCCGGCACCCGCAATGACGGGGATGCGGCCTGCAACACGGTCGATACAGTATTGTATCGTTTCCAGCCGCTCCTTTTGTGTCATAGTGGCCGCCTCTCCGGTAGTGCCGCAGACAATGATGGCGTGGACACCTCCCGCAAGCTGGCGGTCGATCAGCCTGCCGAAAGCGGGGAAGTTGACCGCACCGTTTTTAAAGGGCGTGACAATGGCGGTTCCAACACCTGTAAAGAGAGCTTGCTTCATAGCGTTCAATCTCCTTCCAATCACTGATGATCCTATAAAAAGCGGATGTCAACACCTTGACATCCGCTTTTGTAGCTATATAGTTCTTTTCCTTTACAGCTTTTGAATATAACATTTTGCACAGAGAAGCTCAGCCAACAGTACCGCTCCGCCGGCAGCGCCGCGCAGCGTGTTGTGAGAGAGGCAGACAAATTTATAGTCATACTGCGTGTCAGGCCGCAGGCGCCCGATGGATACGGCCATGCCGTGCTCCAGATTACGGTCCAGTCTGGTCTGCGGACGGTTTTCTTCCGCAAAATAGTGCAGGAACTGCTTGGGGGCGGAGGGGAGCTCCAGCTCCTGTGCCGGGCCGCGGAAGGCGGCCCAATCGGCTTTGATCTGCTCCATGGAGGGCGTGTGACCGTCCTTGAATTTCATAAAGACCGCGGCCATGTGCCCGTCCTGACAGGCGACCCGGAAGCACTGGGCGGTGATAGAAGGACCCTGCGCCTTGACGATTTTATCTCCCTCGATATGTCCCCAGAGCTTCAGCGGCTCCAGCTCACTTTTTTCCTCCTCACCGCCGATGTACGGAATCACATTATCCACCATTTCCGGCCAAGTGGCAAAGGTTTTACCGGCACCGGAAATGGCCTGATAGGTACAGACCAGAGCGCGGTCAAGCCCGTATTTCATCAAGGGGTGGAGCGCGGGGACATAGCTTTGCAGGGAGCAGTTGGACTTCACCGCGATAAATCCGCGCTTTGTGCCAAGGCGTCTGCGCTGCGCGTCAATAATAGCGATGTGGTCGGCATTGATCTCCGGCACGACCATAGGAACGTCATCAGTCCAGCGATGGGCGGAATTATTGGAAACAATGGGACATTCCAGCTTGGCGTAGCGCTCCTCCAATGCCCGGATCTCTTCCTTTTTCATATCCACGGCGCAGAAACAGAAATCCACGGAGGCAGCCAGCTTTTCCGCATCGGCCTCGGCGTCCAGTACCCGAATGTCCTTTGCCTCCTCCGGACAGGGGATGTCCAGAGACCAGCGGCTGCCAACGGCCTCCCAATAGGTTTTGCCAGCGCTTTTGGCGCTGGCGGCAACAGCGGTGAGCCGGAACCACGGATGGTTTTCCAGCAGTGTGACAAAGCGCTGACCCACCATACCGGTGGCGCCAATGACGCCTACTTTAAATTTTTCTTTGTTTGTCATAAAAAGCTCCCTTCCGATGCCTGTTCAAAAATCAGCGAATGCGGTTGAATATAGGGCAAAGCTGTATTATAATACTTATGATTTAAAATTCTGCGTGTGTTTGACACGTGGACGTTTGTCTATATACTAACACTTGCCTTATCTATCGTCAAGATATTCACCATTGGGAGGTTTTATGAAAAAACGGTTGCTATCCCTGCTTTTCGTCATCACATTGTTCAGTGCATCGGCGGTTTCCGCTTCGGCGCTGATGAACAATATTCTGAAAGTCGGTATTCGCTGGGGTTCCACGGCGCTTGAGGCGGCGAATTTGGAAAACGCGGTGGGTTCCGGCTATGAGTTTGGCTATTACGATGAAAGTAGGCATTTTGTCTATTTGGATGAAACGGATGAGACCACCATTACCATGCGGGTGACCGGCTCGGGGAATGGCGTTGTTGTGACGGAGACCGGCAGCGGAAGTGTGCTGTTTCGGTTTGATGAAAGCGGCTATTGCTTTGGTGTCCGTCCCAAGGGGCGGGACACAGAGACATGGTGCAAGGGCTATAAATATCCCGGCGGGTTTGAGTACCGCTGCAATGACAACGGCACACTGACGGTAATTAACGTAGTGGATATCGAAGATTACGTGAAGGGTGTTGTGCCCTACGAAATGGATAAGGATTGGCCCTTGGAGGCACTGGAAGCGCAGGCTGTCTGCGCCCGTACCTATGCCGCAAAGACGCGGCATCCGTCATTGGGCTTTGATGTCTGCGCCGGAACGGACTGTCAGGTCTATTACGGACGCAACCGGGCCACGGCGCAGACGGACGAGGCCGTGGAAAATACGGAGGGAGAGATGCTGTACTACAACGGTACGCCCGTTGATACGGCGGTTTACTGTGCATCCAATGGCGGCGCTTCCGAGGATGCGGGGAATGTCTGGAACGCGGACATTCCGTATCTGAGAGGGAAGCAGGACCCCTACGAAGCGCTGACTAATATTCCCAATTATAATTGGTCTGTGACCTACACTGCGGATGAGCTGACATGGATATTGGAGCAAAAGGGATATTCCATTGGCACAGTGAAGAATGTTTATGTGGCGGAATTCACCCCGCTTGGAAATGTCAGCAAGGTAACGTTTGAGGGCAGTCAGGGCGATGTGACCGTAAAGGGCGAAGTGTGCCGGACGGTTTTTTATTCCAGTACCTACAATAAATCCGTAAAAAGCCAGCGCTTTACGATCAATGGCGGCGGCGCGGTAAACAGCGGTATTTATGTGAATAATAGCAGTACGCGCCTTGATTCCTTGGAGGGGGTCAATGTGCTCAGCGGCAGCGGAACAACCTCCGAGCTGGAAAAGCAGGCGGCAGTTCTGTCGGCATCCGGTGTCTCTGAGGTCAGCGGCGAAACAACAGCAAAGACCTCCGCCGCCGGTTTGTTTACCATTACAGGTACCGGCAGCGGCCATAATCTCGGCATGAGCCAGTACGGAGCAAAGGCCATGGCGGAACAGGGCTATTCCTATCGGGAAATTCTGAAATTTTATTATACGGATATCACCATTGAGTGAGGAGTGAAACGATGAAAACAAGTGATTTTAATTATGAACTGCCGCAGGAACTGATTGCACAGACACCTCTGGAGCGGCGGGACGGCTCAAGACTTATGACGCTGGATCGGAATACCGGCGCATGGGAGCATCATCATTTTTATGAGTTGCCGGATTTTCTGAGATCCGGCGACTGCCTGATTTTGAATAATTCCAGAGTGCTGCCGGCCCGCTTGCTGGGCCAGCGGATGCCCGGCGGCGGTGCGTGCGAGATTCTGCTGCTCATTGACCGGGGGGATAAGACTTGGGAATGTCTGGTGCGGCCCGGGCGGCATCTGCGCGAGGGAGCACGGCTATCCTTTGGCAACGGTGAGCTGACTGCGGAAGTCACAAAGGTTCTGCCGGACGGCAACCGGCTGGTGCGCTTTGATTATGAGGGAATTTTTCTTGAGGTTTTAGAACACCTTGGTAAGATGCCTCTGCCGCCGTACATCAAGGAGGAGCTTCAGGATCAGGAGCGGTATCAGACTGTGTATTCCAAGGTGCTTGGCAGCGCAGCGGCCCCCACGGCGGGACTGCATTTTACACCGGAGCTGTTGGAAAAAATCGCGGCGCAGGGCGTTGGCATCGGCTATGTGACGCTTCATGTCGGATTGGGGACGTTCCGTCCGGTAAAGGAGGATGAGATCACCGACCATGAAATGCACAGTGAATACTGTGTGATTTCGCAGGAAACGGCGGACCTCATCAACCGCACAAAGGCAAACGGCGGGCGCTGCATCTGCGTGGGAACGACATCGTGCCGGACGCTGGAATCGTGGGCGGCAGAGGACGGACACATGGAGGCCAAAGCCGGCTGGACAAATATCTATATTTATCCGGGCTACCGCTTTAAAGTGATGGATGGGCTGATAACGAATTTCCATCTGCCGGAGAGTACGCTCATCATGCTGGTGTCGGCCTTTGCCGGGCGGGAGCACATTTTAGCCGCTTACGAGGAGGCCGTTCGGGAAAGGTATCGCTTTTTCAGCTTCGGCGACGCGATGTTCCTTTACTGATTTTTTCAAATTTTGCTTGCACGTTGCCGGATTTTGAAGTGAAATTTTCTGAATTGCTTATTTTTTCTGTAATTTTCTATTGAATTTCACGAGAAAATTGTTTATAATATTTTTGCTAATTTTCACGATAGGAGGATCATTTTATGATCAGCATAACGAAGGACACCATTATTGGTGATATTCTGGATGTTGCACCCCAGACCGCACCCATTTTCCTGTCTATTGGTATGCATTGTCTGGGCTGCCCCTCTTCCCGCGGCGAGACTGTTGAGGAGGCCTGCATGGTCCACGGCATTGATGTGGATAAACTGCTGGCGCTGGTGAACGAGGAAGCCAATAAGGCACAGTAATTTTTGCGCTGCTTGGGACGCATACGGGAGAGACCGTATGCGTCCTGTAACTGTGCAATCAGAGAAAGGGGAGGAACGTCGTGCGCGCATTGGGACTGCCGCCCCGGCTCCGCTTAATCGCTGATTGGGTGCCGGAGGGCGCCTATCTTGCGGATGTCGGCACCGACCATGGCTATCTTCCCACATGGCTCCTTTTAAGAGGGAGTATTCGCGGCGCTATTGCCAGTGATCTGCGAAAGGGCCCCTTGGAGCGTGCGAAGGCCACCGGGGCGCTTTACGGCGTGGAGCGGATTGACTACCGCTTATGTGATGGCCTTTCCGGCATCCGGCGGACTGAAGTGGATACCGTTGTCATCGCAGGAATGGGGGGCGAGACCATGCTCTCCGTTTTAAAGGGGGCTCCATGGACTGCGGACGGACAGCACACACTGCTGTTACAGCCTCAGACACACGAGGAGCTTGTGCGCGCCTATCTTGCGAATAACGGTTTTATGATTACGCGGGAGGCGCTGGTGCAGGATCGCGGCACCCTATATACGGTGATGGAAGCGAAGGCAGGGAAAATGGAGTTGTCCTTCAGTCAGATATGGGGCGGCGCTTGCTTGCTGCACGATCCGCTGGCAGATCGGTATCTGATCGAAAGAATCGTGCGGACGCTGATGGCGTTGGCCGGTGCAAAGCGCTCCGGCCGTGCTGATGCGAAAAAGACGAGAGAGCTGCGGGAGATTTTGGCGGCTTTGCTTCGTGCAAGAGAGGAGTGGCGCTGTGCCAACTGTAAGTGAAATTGAACAAGCGCTGTTCCGCCTTGCGCCGAAGGAACTTGCGATGGCGTGGGATAATGTGGGTCATCTGGAGGGGAATCCGAAACAGAGTGTGCAGCGGCTTTTGGTTGCGCTTGACGTTACGGAGGCAGTTGTATCCGAGGCAGAGGAAAAGGGCTGTCAATTGATCGTTTCTCACCATCCGTTGATGAATGTCCGCTGGCATGAGAAGGAGCTGCAATCCCTGCGGCCGGACCGCTATCTGGGGCATTTGCTGCGAAGATTGGTCAAGGCAGATATTTCCGTTATATCCATGCATACAAATCTGGATATTGCCCCCGGTGGCGTAAACGATGCGCTGGCCGAGGCGCTGCGAATCGAGGACCCCGGACCTCTGCCGGGAGATGCGGACCATCTATGCCGCATGGGACATTTGCAGAATGCTATAAAGTTATCAGACTTTGCAGATACGGTGTGTGAGGCACTGGGGGCAAACGGCGTTCGCTATGCCGGGAGCAGGCCCGTTCAATGTGTAGCGGTAGGCGGCGGTGCCTGCGGTGATTATATTGATACGGTGATCGCCGCCGGGTGTGATACCTTTGTTACATCGGATTTGACGTATCACCAGTTTTTGGACGCTGTACCCAAGGGTATCAACCTAATCGATGCAGGCCATTTCCCAACAGAGGACCCGGTTTGTGCCAAGCTGGTTGCTTACTTGAAAAACGAATTTTCACAGCTTGCTGTTTTTAAATCCACTTCCCATAAGGAAGTCATTCAATACATTGTTAAAGGAGAAAATTAACCATGTCCGGACATTCTAAATGGCATAATATTCAAAAGACCAAGGGCGCTGCCGATGCCAAGCGCTCTGCCGCATTTACCAAAATTGCCAAGGAAATCATTGTGGCTGTGAAGGAGGGCGGCGGCTCCGGCGATCCCGCCAACAACTCCCGTCTGGCGACGGTGATTGCCAAGGCAAAGGCTGTTAATATGCCTAATGACAATATCAAGCGTACCATCGACAAGGCACTGGGCGCCGGCAGCACGGAGAACTTTGAGTCCGTCACCTACGAGGGCTATGGCCCCGGCGGCGTGGCTGTCATTGTGGACGCACTGACTGATAACCGTCAGCGTACCGCCCCCGAGGTCCGTCATGCTTTCGATAAGTGCAACGGCAATTTGGGCGCGCAGGGCTGTGTGTCTTGGAGCTTTGACAAGAAGGGCGTCGTCGTCATTGACAACGAGGATCAGGAGTTGGACGAGGACACCGTCATGATGGATGCGCTGGAGGCTGGTGCCGGTGACTTTGAGGCGGATGGTCCGGTTATGGAGGTCCGCTGTGAGCCGGACGATTTCAATGCGGTGGTCAAGGCGCTGGAGGATAAGGGCTATACGTTCCTTTCCGCCGACATTGCCATGGTGCCCCAGAACTACATCACCCTCACGGATGAGGGCGACCTGAAGAATATGCAGAAGCTCATTGATATGCTGGAGGACAATGACGATGTCCAGAACGTCTGGCATAACTGGGAGAATGACTGAAACCGTTGCGCCGCAGCGGATTGACGGATTTGCATATTTGCCAGTTGTGACATACAGGACCTGAGCTGTGACATACATTCATCCTCCAGTTGCGATATACATGAGGAGGAATCCGTATGGAAATCGGTGTGGCGGCAAAGGAATATCTGATAGAGATTGAGGTTCGGAAGTATACCCCTAAGACCATTAGGAGTTACCGAAATAACCTCAATCTCTTTCTGCGTTTTTGTGAGGAAGAAGCGAAGATTTCAGAGATAGAAGATGTGTCCCTTGCAGTTGTTCGGCGTTTTTCTCTCTATCTGAGCGGCAAAGGGAAAAAGGGAAGCTATATCAATGGCCTGTTGAAAGTAGCAAAGGCGTTTATCCAATACTGCTATGAGGAAGGATACGGCGGCTTTAATACGAAGAAGAATTTCAAATGGTGCAAGCAGGATAAGGCGGTCATTATGGCTTTTGACCCTGCTGATGTACGCTCTATGCTTCAATCATGCCGGGGCTATGATTTCCTCCATGTGAGGGACAAGGCGATTTTGACCACCCTGTTTGAAACCGGGATACGCTGTTGGGAACTCTGCTGTATCCAGAAGCCGGACATTCATGAGGATTTCATTATTATTCAGGGGAAGAATCACAAGCAGCGGGTAGTTCCTATTACGCCAATCCTCCGCAAGGCTCTGATGAAATATGACGCTGTGACAGAGGATTATTTTACCCTGAAAAACAGGGAGGATTATTTCTTTTCTGCGCATGGACGGCAGTTGACGAATAGCGCTGTTGAGCATATCGTAAAGCGTTATGGAGAGGGGATAGAGGGTATTCGGACATCACCCCATACTTGCAGGCATTTTTTCGCGCAACAGCAAATCAAGATGGGAACTGACCTCTATACGATTTCACGCCTTTTGGGTCACGAGAATATCCAAATCACCCAGACATATTTGAACAGCTTGCGGGACAGGGACGTTATCGAGATAGCCAAAAACAAGAGCGTTTTGATGTCACTGTAGGATTTATATAAAATAAACAAGGGAGCGGAAGATTTTATCTTCTGCTCCCTGTTTATTGGCCCTGCGCTGAAAGGACCTATTGTGTGTTACCCATTTTGCAGGCTTTCCAGTTCTGCCGGTGTTTTGGGATAATCTCCGAAGCCGCCATCTTTACTGGGGGTAGCCAGATAGTACCGCAGTAGCTTAGCCCAAGCGTTTTCTTCCGCAGTCAGGGCGTTGGTGTCAATCACAGCGTCCAGAGTCTCTGCGGCATCTGCTTCTTTTTCCGGAAATAGCTCTCCGTAAAAAACGGCTCCTGTAATGGCATGCCATCTGGTTTTATCATCCATCACATTCGGATAGGCCAGCATCTTTGCGTAAGTAACTGGATCATAGAAAAGGGCGCTGCAGAGAATTTCATCATAGCTTTCTGAATAGGCTCCATCCAATCCCTTCGCGGTACAGCCCCATTGAATGCGAAGTATTTCGGAGTCAGAATAGCTCTCCTGGCCAGCCAGCCATGACATGAAGGCCTCCGATGTGGTAAAATTATCGATCGTACTGCCCAGTTCCCCGAACTCCTGCCAATCCATATCCGGCAGGTTGGTAAAGACATCTCGACGATAGGCATATTGTTCCTCGGCAGAGAGGTTTTCATTGGTCACAAGCTGGTTCCACGCGATATAGACCCTTCGGGTGGTGTCAATCGGTTCCTGATAGATATCCTGACGGTTGGAGTAATCCGGGTCGCCGCTGCTTTGGATAGGGAAGCGGGTAATGTTGTTGACGGAGTAGGCCTCGTTCCCGGCATCCAGCATATTCTCCACCCGGATACCCGCTACCAGACCATCTTCCATGAAAAAGCAGATGCTATTGGAATAGGCATCCTTGGGCTGATAGGCGTAAAAGTAATTGTGCGCTGCGAGAAGGTTACTTCCATCTTCCTTGACACAGTATACTAAGTCGGTTCCGTAGGCGCCCACAACCTCTGCCTTGGTACTGCCTACATGGATGCCCCGGGGTGTGGAAAGTTCCTTGTAATCGGTTTCCAGTTTTAAAATTGTGTCCGGCTGGCCATCCAGATGAGAGTAGGTCAAACGGATACCGGCCTCGTCCAGACAGTCAACAGTGTGGAGCTCTGCTCCGTTGTCCTCCTTTGTGACAACCATTTTCGCGTCCTGTGGGAGCGGCGTTTCAAATGGATAGGTACCGGTTTGCTCACCAAGCTGTAAAAAGTCCCCGGTTTCCGTCCAATCCAAAACCAGAGCGAAGTCTGTGGTCGGGCTTTTTACCAGATCTGCAATGTTCGTGGTTTCTTCAGCGGTGCCCGCAGTGAACTGCTCGGTGTTTCGGGGATTTAGTAAAAACCCAGCCAAGAATAAAATAAAGAGAACGAAAATAGCAATTAGGACCTTTTTCCATGTGGAACGGCCTTTGGCAGGGGCTTGAATCGGCAGAGGCGGTACACTGTCAGCTTCATCCGTATCGGTTTTCTCCGGCGTTTCCGTCAGCTCTGCCACAGAAATGCCGAACTCACGGGCAAGCGCTAAGAGATTATTCATGTCCGGGACGGATAGGTCCGTTTCCCATTTACTGACTGCTTGGCGGCTGACGCCCAGCCGGTCACCAAGCTCCTCCTGAGAGATATTTAATTGTTTTCGATATTGGCAGATGCGCTGTCCCAACGTCATAATAGGGTCCTCCTTGTATCGGAATGTCAGGTGAAATTCTGCCCTCAGTATACCATACAGGGCTGTGCTTTGCTACCACCCGATTGTCAACTATCGGTTGCGGCGTGAAAAAAGGCGGAATTTCAAGGAAAAAGCACTTTTTAATTTTCCTGTGAAAATCTTCCGTTACCCCCTTTCCAAACGGCGGAAAATAAGGTAAAATAAACGATAAGATTATATGCCATAGGAGGGCAATATGGAAAAACCGGTTTATCATCGTGTTTTGCTGAAAATCAGCGGCGAGGCGCTGGCGGGAGATAAGCACTCCGGTCTGGATTTTGAGGTGATCGGTCAGGTGTGCGATGCGATCAAGAGATGTCTGGACATGGGCGTTCAGGTGGGCCTTGTTGTCGGTGGCGGCAATTTTTGGCGGGGCGCCAAGAACAGCGGCGGCGGCAAAATGGAGCGCAGCCGCGCTGACCATATCGGAATGCTGGCGACCGTTATGAACTGTCTGGCCGTGGCGGATGTCTGCGAGCAGAAGGGAATCCCCGTCCGGGTGCAGACCGCCATTGAAATGCGCTCCATCGCGGAGCCGTACATCCGCTCCAAGGCTATCCGGCATCTGGAAAAGGGCCGCGTGGTCATTTTCGGCGCTGGCACCGGCAATCCCTATTTCTCCACAGACACGGCGGCTGTGCTGCGGGCTGCGGAAATTGACGCAGATGTGATTCTGCTTGCCAAAAACGTAGACGGTGTTTACAGCGCCGACCCGGTCAAGGACCCCACTGCGGTGAAGTATGACAGCATCTCCTATGACGATGTGCTGGCACAGCATTTGATGGTCATGGATACAACTGCGACATCGCTTTCTATGGACAACCATATTCCCGTACTTTTGTTTGCTCTGAAGGACCCGGAAAATATTATCCGGGCAGTATGCGGCGAAAAGGTCGGAACCATCGTAAAGGAATGAGAAAGGAAGGAACACGCCATGTTGAAGGACGAATACAAGATTTATGAGGAAAAGATGAGCAAGAGCATCGACTCTGCCGCTGCGGATTTTGCATCTGTCCGGGCTGGCCGGGCCAACGCCGCTGTGCTGGACCGCATTACGGTGGACTATTACGGCACGCCGACGCCCATTCAGCAGATCGCCGCGATTTCCACGCCGGACCCCCGTATTCTGCAAATTTCCCCTTGGGATAATTCCGCGCTGAAATCCATTGAAAAGGCAATTCTGAACTCCGACCTCGGTATCAACCCGCAGAATGACGGACGCAATATCCGCCTGAATTTCCCGCAGTTGACGGAGGAGCGCCGTAAGGAACTGGTTAAGCAGATTCGCAAATATGCCGAAAACGGCAAGGTGGCGATTCGCAATATCCGCCGGGACGCTATGGATGCCTTCAAGAAAATGGAAAAGGCGTCCGAAATCACGGAGGACGATCTGAAGCAGATGGAGAAGGACCTCCAGAAGCTGACGGATGAGAGCAGCAAGAAAATCGACGAGCTTCTTGCCCGCAAGGAAAAGGAACTGATGGAGATCTGATGGCTGAGGTACGAACTGGAACACATACGGCGGGGTGGGTTGGTGACCCACCTCGCCATATCGCTATCATTATGGATGGCAACGGCCGCTGGGCCACGAAGCGCGGACTGCCCCGTACCGCTGGTCATAAGGCGGGAGCGGAGACATTCCGCAAAATAGCTACCTACTGCAAGAATATCGGCGTCAAGTATCTGACGGTATACGCCTTTTCCACGGAAAACTGGAAGCGCTCCGAAACGGAGGTCTCCACCATTATGGCGCTTTTGAAAAAGTATCTGCTGGAGGCGGTGGATACCATGGAGCGTGACCATATCCGGCTCCATTTCTTCGGAGATATGACACCCATTGCTCCGGAGCTGCGGGCGCTGGCCCATGAGACGGATGAAATTACAGAGCATCTGTCCCGCGATGATTTTCAGGCGAATGTCTGCCTGAATTACGGTGGCCGGGATGAGATTCTGCGGGCGGTTCGGCGGTTTGCCGCCGAGTGCACGGCAGGGACGCGGAAGCCGGAGGAGCTTGATGAGGCGGTATTTTCTTCCTATCTGGACTCTGCCGGCATCCCGGACCCGGAGCTGATCATCAGGCCCAGCGGAGAGGAGCGGCTGAGCAATTTCCTGCTCTGGCAATGCGCCTACTCGGAATTTTATTATACAGATACGCTGTGGCCGGATTTTGACGAGGCGGAGCTGGATCGGGCCATTGCGGCCTATCAGAGCCGTGACCGCCGCTTTGGCGGTGTGAAGAAATAAGCCCTTACAGGCGTTGAAAGGACTGATTTTCAATGTTGCAAAGATGGCTGGTTGTCATTGTTGGTCTGCCGCTGCTGCTGGCGGCGTTTCTGCTGTGTCCAAGCTGGGCCACGCTGATCGTGGTATGCGGCATTTCTGCCGCCGCCGCCTATGAGCTGCTGCACACGGCAGGAAAGAAGGTGCCGAAGTGCGTCTATGCGGCCACCATTCTGGCGGCTGTTGTTCTGGAATGGGTCATTTACGATGAACATACATGGCAGTTTTATGACGGGTATCAGTCCATCGGGATGATCCGCATTCTGTGTGAGCCGCTGACGCTGGTAACGTTCCTGTTTTTCATTGCGGTCAAGGGATATGGAAAGCCAAACGCTATGCCCTTTGCTGATGTGGCCACCGCCATTGTGGGCGGCATTGTATTCCCCATGATGTACAGCAGCATTTTTCTACTGCGGATGGATCCGGAATATGGCAGAATGTACGTGCTGCTGCCGTTTTGCGTGGCGTTTATCGGGGACAGCCTTTCCATGTATGGCGGAATGCTGTTCGGAAAGCGCAAAATGGCGCCGGCGGTCAGCCCGCACAAAACATGGGCGGGTGCCATTGCCGGTGTGCTGGGCGGCGCGCTGGGGCTGGTGCTTTGGGGCGCAGTGGCCCATGCATGGCTTAGCTACGCGCCGAATTATTTGCAGTTGGCGCAGTATGGTGCGCTGGCAAACGTGGTGGGGCAGTTGGGTGATCTTTCCATGTCCCTCATCAAGCGCGAGGCCGGTATCAAGGATTTCAGCCACCTGTTTTTGACCCACGGCGGAATGCTGGATCGCTTTGATTCCACGCTGTTTATTGCTCCGTGGCTCTATCTGTTTGTTTGCGCGGGCGGACTGTAAGGCATAGGGGATAAGCTATGACAAATACGATTACAATACTCGGCTCCACCGGCTCCATTGGACGTCAAAGTCTGGATGTAGCGGAACAGCTCGGCCTGCGTGTTGCGGCCCTGACCGCTAATACCAATGTGGAGCGAATGGAGGCGCAGTGCCGGAAATTTCGCCCAAAGCTGGCGGTAATGACAGACGAAGGCGCGTCAAGAGAGCTAACTATGCGCCTGGCGGATACTGACATCAAGGTACGGGGCGGCTTGGAGGCGCTATCTGAGGCTGCCGCACTGCCGGAGGCGGACACGGTCGTGACCGCAGTGGTGGGCGTTGTGGGTCTGAAGCCAACGCTGGCGGCAATTCATGCGGGAAAGCGTATCGCGCTGGCAAATAAGGAGACACTGGTTTGTGCCGGAGAGCTGGTTATGGATGAGGCGGAGCGCTGCGGCGCGGAAATCGTGCCGGTGGACAGCGAGCATTCCGCTATTTTTCAGTGCTTGCAGGGCTGCGCGGAGCGCAGTGAGATCAAGCGGCTGATATTGACCTGCTCCGGCGGACCGTTCCGGGGCATGAAGCGGGAGGAAGCGGCAGTAAAGACCCGTGAGGATGCTCTGCGGCATCCGAATTGGACCATGGGGCCGAAAATCACCGTTGATTGCGCCACATTGATGAATAAGGGGCTGGAGGTCATTGAGGCCATGCGGCTGTACCGCCTGCCCTTGCGTCAGGTCTCCGTTGTGGTGCATCCGCAGAGCATTGTTCACTCCATGGTTGAATTTTGTGACGGAGTGGTTTTGGCGCAGTTGGGGACGCCGGATATGCGTTTGCCGATTCGTTATGCTATGACCTATCCGAAGCGGGGAGAAAATCCGGCGCCGCCGCTGGATTTGCTGAACAGCCCGCCGCTGACCTTCATGGAGCCGGACAGGGAGGTGTTTCCGTGTCTTCGTCTGGCAGAGGAAGCGGCGGAACAGGGCGGTACAGCCTGCGCGATTTTGAATGGCGCCAATGAGGAGGCTGTTCGCCTGTTCCTTGAGCAAAAAATCGGCTTTTACGATATTTCCGATTTGGTGGCTGAGGTCAGGGCGATGGTTCCTACGGTGCAAAGCCCCTCTTTGGAGGATATTCTGACAGCGGACAGGGAGGCACGAGCTGCCTTGAAATCCGCGTATTCAAGGAGTCATGCATGAGCATTGTCTATATCCTTGCAGCAATTCTGATTTTTGGAATTTTAATTGCCGTGCACGAGTTGGGACATTTTCTGGCTGCGAAGTTCTGCGGCGTGCAGGTCAATGAGTTTTCCATCGGCATGGGTCCCGCACTGTGGAAAAGGCAAAAGGGCGAGACCCTATATTCGCTTCGGCTTCTGCCCATCGGCGGCTACTGCGCCATGGAGGGCGAGGATGAGGATACCGGTAACACCCGCTCCTTTGTCCGGCAAGGCTTTTTAAAAAAGCTGGTGATTTTGGCCGCCGGTGCTTTTATGAATTTCATTGCCGGACTGCTGATTATCGCAATTCTGTTCAGCAGCGCGCAGGTGTTTTGGGTAGACAGCATAGCGAACTTGGCGCCGGAGGTCACGCAGACCGGTGCGTCCGGACTGATGCCCGGAGATCAGATTTACAAGGTCAACGGCTGGCGCACTTATTTCAGCGGCGACGCGCAGATGTTTTTGGGCTATTCCGGCGATACGGCCGATATTGAGGTCATTCGGGACGGCCAGCATATCACGGTGCAGGAACTTCTCCGGCAGACCTGTACGGACCAGCAGGGCAAGCCCTATCAGGGCTTTGGACTGTATGTGGGACGTCAGGCGATCACTGCGACCGCGTGGAACAAGCTTTCGTATAGTTGGAATCAGGCGAAGGACTTTGTTCAGTTGGTTTGGTTCAGTCTCGTACAACTCGTTCAGGGAAATGCCGGACTGAATGACCTCAGCGGCCCGGTGGGCATCGTGACAACCATTCAAAATGTCGGCTCAGAGGCGCAGCAGGAGGCGGAGAGCAATAATGAAAATGGACTCTTAGCCGCGGCGGAGAGTATTGCCTATTTTGCGGCGTTGATTGCGGTAAACCTGTCGGTGATGAATCTTCTCCCGCTGCCGGCGCTGGATGGCGGGCGGATTCTGTTCCTGCTGGTGGATGCTGTTGCTATCAAAGTCTTCCATAGAAAAATACCCGAGAGATTTCAGGCGGCTGTCAATGCGGCGGGCATGGCGCTTTTGCTGGGCTTTATGCTGCTGGTAACATTTCATGATGTATTCAGGCTGTTGAAATGACTGAAAAGAGGATATTCAAGATGACAAAGAAGCTGATGGTGGGGTCCGTGCCGGTGGGCGGCGGTACTCCGGTTACCATCCAGTCCATGTGCAATACGAAAACGGATCAGGTTGATGCTACCGTGGCGCAGATTCACGCGCTGGAGGCCGCCGGATGCGAGATCATCCGCATTGCGGTGCCGGATGAGGCAGCGGCTATGGCGGTGGACCGTATCAAGGAGCAAATCACGATTCCGCTGATTGCGGACATCCACTTTAATTATAAGCTGGCGATCATGTGCGCCGAGCGGGGAATCGATGCACTGCGCATCAACCCCGGCAACATCGGTGGGGAGGAGCGGGTCAAGGCTGTGGCGGAGGCTTGCCGCCGAAAGCGGATTCCCATTCGTATCGGTGTCAATGGCGGTTCTCTGGAAAAGAGCCTGCGGGCCAAGTATGGCGGCGTTACTGCGGAGGCACTGGTGGAGAGCGCCATGGGCCATGTAAAGCTGCTGAACCGCTATGACTTTGATGATATCTGCATTTCGGTCAAATGCTCCGATGTGCCTTTGACCATGCGGTCCTACACGCTTTTGAGCCAGCAGACAGATTATCCCCTGCACTTAGGCGTTACCGAGGCCGGTACGCCGGCTATGGGCATGATAAAATCCGCCATGGGAATTGGCGGATTACTGTGTATGGGCATCGGAGACACGATGCGTGTCACGCTGACGGCGGACCCCGTTGAGGAGGTTTACGCCGCGCAGAGGATACTCCGGGCTGCCGGACTGCGGAGAGATGGCGTCAATCTGATTGCCTGCCCGACCTGCGGCCGCACACGAATTGATTTGATTCCCATGGCGGAGGAGGTCGAGCGGCGCCTTACGGGCTGCAAGAAGAATATTACAGTCGCGGTGATGGGCTGCGCGGTCAATGGCCCGGGAGAGGCGTCTGCCGCCGATGTCGGCATTGCCGGCGGAGACGGTGAGGGTCTGATATTCCGAAAGGGAGAAATACTTTACAAGGTGCCGCAGGAGCAGCTTGTAGATGCCTTAATGAAAGAAATTGAGAAGCTGTAAACGAAAGAGGTCCCCATGTCGAAAGAGATACCGTTTTTTGAATTATTTTCGCAGCTGAAGCTGTCCTCAGAGCTGCGGCTCAAGCTGCTGGGCGCAGCAATCACCACAGCCTGCATCCAAAGAGAAACACGGGCCATTGATTTGGCGGTGACAGTAAAGACCGCTTTGGAGGCTTCGGATATTGATGAGCTGATTTCCGCGATTCGCAATGACTATAGCTTCAACGCAGTCGATATTCATGCAACACTGAAAGAAGCAGCTCCCGCAGACCGGCAGAAAGCGGCACCGGCGTCCGGGAGTCACGGCGGGGGAGCCGCGGTGGGGGCGGTTTTAATGGGGAATACCATTAAAACGCGGCCTGTAGAGATGAAAACACTGGACCTGAAAATGGGCAACGCCACGGTGGCAGGGAAGGTGTTCTCTGCCGAATGTACGGAGACCCGCCGGCCGGGAATGTGGCGTCTTC
Source organism: Neopoerus faecalis (assembly GCF_029218125.1). NCBI lineage: Bacteria > Bacillati > Bacillota > Clostridia > Eubacteriales > Oscillospiraceae > Neopoerus > Neopoerus faecalis. The sequence continues at coordinate 30,655 of NZ_JARFXX010000003.1, forward strand.
ATGTGGAAATGACAGACTACACCAGTTCAGTTGCGATTCATAAAAATTTGACAGATAAGGACGCAAAGGCGCTGGACGGGAAAATCAATCCGGGAATGTGGCTGTGCGTTCAGGGGAAGATGGAGCCAACATGGGACGGTAAGGACATTCAGCTCAATCCTTATCATATCAATATCATCCAGCATGAGGAGCGTCAGGACACGGCGCCGGTCAAGCGTGTGGAGCTGCACCTGCACACCAAAATGAGTAATATGGACGCGCTGACGGATACAAAGGAGGTCATCAAGGAGGCGATTCGCTGGGGACATCCCGCCATTGCCATTACGGATCACGGCGTGGCCCAATCCTTCCCGGATGCGTGGCACGCAGCAGGGGATAAAATAAAAATACTTTACGGCGTAGAAGGCTATTTTATCAATAATGTGGATGACCGAATCGCTGTGCACGGGCATCAGGACTGCAAATTGGAGGACGAGTTCGTCTGCTTCGATATTGAAACAACAGGTCTCAAGGTAGACCGGGAGGCTATCACGGAGATCGGTGCGGTGGTGCTGAAAAACGGTGAGATCGCCGAACGCTTCCAGACCTTTGTAAATCCCAACCGCCGCTTAACGCCGGAAATCATCGGCCTGACCGGCATCACAGACGAAATGCTGAAGGACGCGCCGCAGCTGAAGGAGGCATTGACGGATTTCCTGAAATTTGTCAACGGGCGGCCGCTGGCGGCGCATAACGCGGAATTTGATATCGGCTTTATCCGTGCGGGGTGTAAAAAGGTTGGTCTGGACTTTGAGCCGACCTATGTGGACTCCTTGATTTTAGCGCAAAATCTGCTGCCGGAGCTCTCTAAATATAAGCTGGATATTGTGGCGGAGCACCTTGACTTGCCCGCTTTTAACCACCACCGTGCCAGCGACGATGCCGCAACAGTGGGGTATATGTTGATTCCGTTCTGGAAAATGCTCCATGAGCGGGGAATCCATAGTTTGCAGGCCATCAATCAGGAAATGGAGAAGCTGCGGCCCCTTGGCAGTAAGTCAAACCGGTTCCCGAAGCATATCATCATTTTGGCGCGGAACAAGGTGGGATTGAAAAATCTTTACCAGTTAATTTCAGCGTCCAACCTGAAGTATTTTAAACGGGTACCCACTATTCCCAAGAGCGAACTGATAGCGCACCGGGAAGGCTTAATCATCGGCTCTGCCTGTGAGGCCGGGGAGCTGTTCCGGGCGGTGACGGACCATAAGGATTGGGATGAGCTGAAACGCATCGCCTCGTTTTATGATTATTTGGAAATTCAGCCTCTTTGCAATAATGCATTCATGCTTCGCAATGGCGATGCCAGAAGCGAGGAGGACCTGCGGGAGTTTAACCGCACCATTGTCCGGCTGGGTGAGGAGCTTGGAAAGCCGGTCTGTGCTACGGGCGACGTTCATTTCCGGGAGCCGGAGGACGAGGTGTACCGGCATATCCTGCTGGCCTCTAAAAAATTCCCGGACGCCAATGAGCCGCTGCCAATCTATTTCAAAACCACACAGGAGATGCTGGAGGAGTTCAGCTATCTGGGTGAGGAAAAGGCGTATGAGGTGGTGATCACCAATACCCGTCTGGTTGCGGATCAGATCGAGACCTTTGAGCTGCTGCCGGCGGAGCTGTTCCCGCCGCGCCTTGAAAATTCAGAGGAGGATTTGAACCGTCTGGTATGGGAGAAGGTCCATCGGCTTTACGGCGAGAATCCGCCGCAGTTGATTGTGGACCGCTTGAACGTGGAGCTGGGCGGCATTCTTGGAAAATACGATGTGGTGTATATGTCTGCGCAAAAGCTGGTGCAGCGCAGCAATGAGTGCGGCTATCTGGTGGGCTCCCGTGGCTCCGTCGGTTCCTCGTTGGTGGCTTATATGTCCGGCATTACTGAGGTCAATTCGCTGCCGCCCCATTACCGCTGCCCTAACTGCAAAAACAGTGAGTTTATTTTGGATGGCAGCTACGGCTGCGGAGCAGATATGCCGGATAAGGAGTGCCCGGTGTGCGGCACAAAGTACGTAAAGGACGGCTTTGATATCCCGTTTGAAACTTTCTTGGGCTTCGGCGGCGGCAAGGTGCCGGATATCGATCTGAACTTCTCCGGCGAATATCAGGCGCGGGCGCACCGACATGCCATTGAAATGTTTGGTGAGACACAGGTGTTCCGGGCAGGAACCATCGGTACGTTGGCGGAAAAAACGGCGTATGGCTTTGTCAAGAAGTATCTGGAGGAAAACGGCATTGTGGCAAGCCGGGCAGAGGAAAACCGCCTGACCCTTGGCTGTGTAGGTGTGCGCCGGACGACCGGCCAGCACCCCGGCGGTCTGGTGGTTGTCCCGGATGACAAGGATATGGAGGATTTCTGCCCGGTTCAGCACCCGGCGGATGCGGATGATTCCGATACCATTACAACGCACTTTGAATATCACTCCATGGAGGCAAATATCCTGAAGCTGGATATGCTGGGACACGATGACCCGACCATGGTGCGTATGATGCAGGACCTTACCGGCGTGGACCCACACGAGATTCCGCTGGATGACCCGGATACCATGTCAATTTTCACCTCCAGTAAGGTGCTGGGATATGAAAATGATGAAATTCTCGGGCCTACTGGCGCTGTGGCAATTCCGGAGTTCAACACGCGCTTCACCCGGCAGATGCTGATGGACACGCAGCCGAAGGACTTCAATACGCTGGTGCGGCTGTCCGGCTTCTCTCACGGCACCGATGTGTGGATGGGAAATGCACGGGAACTGATTTTGAGCGGCACCGCCAGCGTTCTGGAAACGGTGGGCTGCCGTGACGATATCATGCTTTACCTTATATCCAAGGGACTGGACCCCAAAATGAGCTTTAAGATCATGGAAAAGGTCCGAAAGGGAAAGGTAAAGAAGGGCGGCTTTGACGAGGGCTGGGAGGACGCCATGCGAGAACATGAGGTGCCGGAGTGGTACATCGAATCCCTTGCCAAAATCGGCTATCTGTTCCCCAAGGCTCACGCAGTCGCCTATGTAATGATGGCGTTCCGCATTGCGTGGTACAAGGTCCATGAGCCGCTGGCGTTTTATGCGACGTTCTTTTCCGTGCGAGCCAAGGCCTTTGACGCGGAATACTGCTGCGCCGGTATGGCGGCGGTTAAAAAGAAGATTCGGGAAATTGAAAACAATAAGGATGCCACGGCTGTTGAGCAGAATCTGCTGACCACGCTGGAGGTGTGCTATGAGTTTTATCTCCGGGGCTTCCACTTTGACACCATCAATATCTACAAGTCCGATGCAACAAAGTTTATCGTAACGGAAAACGGACTGCTGCCGCCCTTTGTCACCGTACATGGTTTAGGTGAAGCGGCGGCCATTGACACAGTGGAGAAGCGGAAAGGGAAGGAGTTCATCTCCATCGAAGAATTTTCCATGTGCTGCAATAAGCTCTCCAAAACGCATATTGAGCAGCTAAAGGCGCTTGGCGCCTTTGCCGGTATGGCAGATACCAGTCAGATCACACTGTTCTGATACAATTTTTTTTCGTTGAATCAATAAAAAATCAGCCCCGTATCCTTAGTGGATTACGGGGCTGATTTTTTTAATTTGTTTATTTATCCAGCTTGCTGTTGCACTTGCTGAGGAAGCGGTCATTGGTGATGATCGCCCGGGTGTGGGTGCCTGCGCCGATGGGACCCTTCTCGTCCCACGCCTTTACGGCGAAGTCGATCATCTTGCCGTTTTCGGAAACGGCGGTGATCTCAGCCTCCGCCCAGACCTTCATACCCACGGGGGTGGGGGCGTCATGGGAGACATTCAGATGGGTGCCCACGCTGCCCTTGCCCTCCTCCAGATACTGCTGGAGGACGCCGGCTGCGGCATTTTCCATCATAGCCGTCATAAAGGGGGTGCCGAACACCGGCAGCAAGCCGGAACCGGCCACCTGTGCGGTGAGCTCCGGGGTGACCGTCTTTTCAACGGTCAGCTTCGCGCCAATTTCAATCATACTTAGTTCCTTTCCGTCCCGCGTCGGCGGGACTGCGGTTTCTGTTAAATACCCAGCTCCGTCCAGAGATCGTTGTACAGCGTCAGCGTGTCGGCGGGGAGGTTGGTATACAGCTCGCAGCGGGCCAGCACGTCATCGGGAGCGGCCATGATCTCATAGCGCTCCTCGTCCAGAGGCTCGCCGTAGGTCTCCTCGTAGTAAGCGGGATAACCCTCCAGAGCCTCCAGATTGGGGGAAGCATAGCCAATGTAGTCCATGTTGGCCAGATTGGATTCCGTAGAGGCGATGAAGTTGATCCACGCCTCGGCCTCCTCCTTGTGCTGAGCGGTTTTCAGAACGCACATAGCGTCCACAAACCAGTTGCTGCCCTCCTTGGGAACCACGAACTTTAGATCGGGGTTGTTGTCCAGCATGGTCAGGTAGTCACCGGCATAGTACATGGCGATAGCGGCGTTGCCGCCCTCCATTTTGCCGAACACCTCATCCATGACAAAGGACTGGTATACGCCCTTGCTCTTGGCGTCTGCCAACAGCTCATAGGCTTCTCGAATCTGAGCTTCATCGGTGGTGTTGATATCATAGCCGAGGTCCAGCAGTGCCGCAGCCAAAGCGTCCCGGGAGTTGCGGATCATCAGGACGTTGTCGGCGTACTTCTCGTCGAACATGGCGTCCCAGCTGTCGATGTCGCCGTCCACCATGGTGGAATTGTAGATGATGCCCAGGGTGCCCCAGGTGTAGGGAACGGTGTACTTGTTCTCGGGATCGAAGCTCAGGCTCTTGTACTGCTCGCCGATCTTTTCATAGTTGGGGATGTTGTCGTAGTTCAGCTCTGCCAGCATACCTTCGTCAATGAGACGGGCGATCATATAGTCAGAAGGGACGATGACATCGTAATCCGCGCCGCCGATGCTGAGCAGGGAGTACAGGGCTTCATTGCTCTCGGCGGTCTGGTAGTTGACCTTGATGCCGGTCTCGTCCTCGAATTTGTAGATCAAGTCCTCGTCAATGTATTCACCCCAGCTACAAACATTCACAACACGCTTGCCGCTGCCGTTACTGCCGCCGGAATTGGAATCCGAATTGGAATCTGTGCTGCTGGTAAAGCTGTTGCTATTACCGCCGCATCCGGTCAGGAACAGGCTTGCCGCCATGGTCATGGCACAAGTCAAGGCTAATGCTTTTTTCAATTGATCATTCCTCCAGTAAATTATTTATATTTCAAGGCGTCTGCCATGAAATTTTATTTGTGGGCCGCTTCGGCTATGCGTTTGCGCTCCTGCCGGGCCTCTCGCAGATTGATGACCGCCAGTAGGATCAGCACCGTGACAAATAAGAGTGTCGAAATAGCGTTGATCTCAGGCGTTACCTTCTTTTTGGTCATACCATAAATGGTCATAGCCAGTGTAGAGGCAGAGGAACCGGCAGTAAAATAGCTGATGACGAAATCATCAATGCTCATGGTAAAGGCAGTCAGCGCGCCGGAGACGATGCCGGGCTTGATCTCCGGGATGATGACCTTTTGGAAAGCCTGCATCCATGTGCAGCCGAGGTCCATAGCCGCGTCCACCAGATTGCGGTCCATCTGCCGCAGCTTGGGACCGACAGAGAGAATCACATAGGGAATGTTGAACGTGATATGGGCGATGAGCAGCGTCCCGAAGCCCATGGTCAGGTGGGTGGGGAGCCGGAACAGCCCCAACGTGTTGAACCAGGAGGCAAAGCTGCCCCAACCGCTGAAAAACGCCACGAACAGCAGGCACATGGAAACACCGGTGACGATATCCGCGTTCATCATGGGGATGTTGTTGACGGTCATCAGCGGATTCCGGACCCGGCGGCGCATGGCGTAGAAGCCGATGGCGGCGAAGGTCCCGGCCACAGTGGCGATGATGGTGGCCAGCAGGGACACCAGCAGGGTGGTGTACACGCTCTGCATGATGATCCGGTTGCGGAAGAGCTTCGTGTACCAATGGAGGGAGAAGCCCTTCCAGACCATGTTGCTGTTGCCGGAGTTAAAGGAAAAGACGATCAGCAGCACGATGGGCGCGTAGAGGAACACGAACACCAGCGCCATAAACAGGCGGTCCAGAAACGAATTATTATTCTTCTTCACATCATCACCGCCTGTTCTTCGCCCTCGCCGAAGCGGTTCATGACCACCATGCAGATGACCACGATCACCATCATCACAAGGGAGATGGCCGCGCCCAGATAGGGATTGTACGCGCCGCCCATATACTGCTGTTCGATGAGGTCACCCAGCAGCATTTCCGTGCCGCCGCCCAGCATTTTGCTGATGGCAAAGGTGGACACGGAGGGGACGAATACCATGGTGATGCCGGAGAGCACACCGGGGAGGGACAGGGGCAGGATCACCCGTCGGAACACCTGAACGGAGTTGGCGCCCAAATCCCGGGCTGCCTCAATGAGATTGCGGTCCAGCTTTACGATTACGGAATAAATGGGCAAAATCATGAAAGGGAGGTAGTTATATACCATGCCCAGCACAACAGCCCCCTGTGTATTGATCATGCGAAAGAAGCTGATGTCCGTACCGAAGATGCTGTTATAAAGTGCAATAACGCCGATTTTGCGGAATAACTGATTTAAAAGGCCGTTGTTTTCGAGAATAGCCATCCATGAATAGGTCCGCAGCAGAAAATTCATCCACATCGGCAGCATAATCAGCACCATGGCCAACCGCTGAAAGCGGGGGCCTTCCTTGCTCATCATGTAGGAGACCGGGTAGCCGATGAGCACGCAGATGGCGGTGGCGATGAGGGCCAGCTTGAAGGAGCGGGTGAACACCACGGTGTAGGTGCCCATTTTGGCGAAGTTATCCAGCGTAAAACCGCCGACAGAGGCGGAAAACGCGTAAATGACCACCATGATGATGGGGGCCACCACGAACAGCGCCATCCAGATCACATAGGGGATGGCGAAGCGGGAAAGACGGTTATTCTTCATCCCCGCTCTCCTCTTCATCCGACGCAAGACTTGCGTCGTCCAACTCATCATATTCCTCGGAGAAGGAGGAGTAATCGCCAAACATACCGGAATAGGCGCTTTTCTTCATAACATGGATACCGTCAGGGTCGATTTTGATGCCGATGCGGGAGCCGACAGGGGAGTGGTCCGTTGTTTGAATCAGCCATTTGAAGCCCTTGAAGTCAACGATGATGTCATACTGCATCCCCTTGAAGGTCACGCTGGTAACCGTGCCAGTGAGCTGCCCCTGCTCCACAGGGACAATATCAATATCCTCTGGACGGATAACTACATCCACCGGTTCGTTGGGAGCAAAGCCGCCATCGAGACAGGGGAAAGTCTTGCTGTACATTTGCACCAGATCATCCTGAAGCATGATACCGTCAATAATATTGGATTCGCCGATAAAGTCCGCCACAAAAGCGTTTTTCGGCTCGTTATAAATATCTTCGGGCGTTCCGATCTGCTGAATGGAGCCCTTGTCCATGACCACAATGGTATCGGACATAGTGAGGGCCTCCTCCTGATCGTGGGTCACATAAATAAACGTGATTCCCACCTGTTGCTGAATCCGCTTCAGCTCGATCTGCATATCCTTGCGGAGCTTCAGATCCAGAGCGGCCAGCGGCTCGTCCAGCAGCAGTACCTTCGGACGGTTCACCAGTGCCCGGGCGATGGCCACCCGCTGCTGCTGGCCGCCGGAGAGGGCATCGGGGCGGCGGTGCTCAAAGCCCTTCAGGCTCACGGTTTCCAGCATTTCCATGACCCGCTGCTTGATTTCAGCCTCCGGCAGCTTTTGCATCCGCAGGCCGAAAGCAATATTTTCAAATACATTCAGGTGCGGGAACAGGGCGTATTTCTGGAAAACCGTATTGATCTGCCGCTTATAGGGCGGAACGTCATTAATCCTCACGCCATCGAACAGGACGTCTCCCGATGTAGGCATCGCGAAACCTCCGATAATACGCAGCGTGGTGGTTTTTCCGCACCCGCTGGGTCCGAGAAGCGTGAGGAACTCCTTATCATTGATGTACAGATTGATGTGATCGAGAACCTGCTCGTTGTCGAAAGCCATGCAGAGATCCCGCAGGCGAATCAACTCTTTGGACATGTATCCTCCCCCATTTCTATCGACCGCTTCCGCTTTATTTTCAGCATTGCGGCCAGAAAAATTCCGCCTCTTCTCTCTGTTAAGGGGGGACCCTGTTTCTTTGAAATTCGGCACTTCAGAATGATATAAGAAAAACCTTGAAATGTCAAGGAAAACGCCTGATTTTGTCAGGCGTTTTCACAAAAAAGTTTTTCAGGTGCTTTGCGGAAAATATTTTTCGACGAAGGGAACGTTCTCTACGGTAAATTCCTTTCCCTGCAAATAGTTCAAAATACCGGCGTCTGTCTGGAACGCAAAGCGGAGCTTATAGGAGTAAAGCGCCTGCCGGGTCTCGTGATACCGCTTATTTACATCGCCGCGGCCATATTTCCCGTCACCCAGCAGCGGACAGCCGATTTCCGCCATGGAAACGCGAATCTGATGCGTTCTCCCCGTTAAGAGACGGCACTCCACCAAGGATAGCTCACCGTAGCTTGCAAGGGTCCGATACAGCGTCACGGCGGTTTTTCCGCCGGGGACCGGCTTATGGAAAAAGCGGACCTCTTTTTTTTCTTCGTCCTTCAAAAGAAAGCCTTCGATTTTTCCTTCTGCGCGTTTGGGGCGTCCCACTGTGATACAGAGGTAGGTTTTTTCAAGCTCATGGTTTCTGATTTTTTCGTTGATAATGCGAAGTGTTTCCGCATTTTTTGCGGCGATGACGATTCCGCCGGTATTGCGGTCAATGCGGTTGCACAGGGCCGGGGCAAAAGCGTTCTCCCGCTTGGGATTCCATTCTTTCTTTTGGTATAGATAAGCCTGAATGTGGTTAATGAGGGTGTTGACCTTCTCCGTTTCATCCGCGTGGACGGACATACCGGGCCGCTTATCCGCCAGCAGCAGATTTTCGTCCTCGTAGACAATATTCAACTGCGGCTTGAATACGGTGAGAAACAAATTTTCCTCATTGGGCTTGTCAAAAAACTCGTCATTAATGTATAATTGCAGGGTATCCCCGGTCTCCAGACGGACGTCCCGCTTGGAGCCCTTACCGTTGACCTTGATGCGCTTTAAGCGAATGTACTTTTGCAGCAGGGCGGGGGGGAGCAGCGGCAGGTTTTTTGCGACAAAGCGATCCAACCGCTGTCCGGCGTCATTTTTTCCGATTACAAATTCCTGCATACAGGGCCTCCGTGTTCTGAACGATTTTTCTTCTATTTTACTCAAATCGGATATGGTTGTAAAGCATTCGAGCCGAGAATGTGAAGCGGGGAAAAGCGGCTCTTTGCATCAGGGTAAAAAAATGAAGAAAAAAGAAAAAAATGTTTGACATTGCTCAGACAATCCATTATAATACTAAACGTGTCATTACGAGGTGACTTATGCTCATTGACGTTAAATCCATTCTGCATACGCCCGGAGGGGAACTGAATTTCCGATTTGAATTGGATTTGTCCGATTTGAATTTCGGAGGCAGATATCCGATCAGTCGGCCCGTCATTGTGGAAGGCGCGGTACGAAACCGAGCGGAGGTTCTTTATCTGGAGCTTGCGGCGCATACAACACTGGATGCTGTCTGCGACCGCTGCGGCAAGTCCTTTCTTCAGGAGAAAACAGTTCCTTATACGTGCATTTTAGCAGAGGAACTTCAGAATGAGGAAAATGACGAGATTGTTCTATTAGAGAATGGTCAGGTGGATGCCGGTGAGCTGGCCCGCGAGGCGTTTATCCTTGGAATGGACACGAAGACTCTGTGTTCTGAAGATTGTAAGGGACTCTGTCCTCGCTGTGGCGCCGACCTGAATGTCGGGCCGTGTTCCTGCAAAAAGGAAGTAGACCCGCGTTTAGCGGTCCTTGCAAAGCTTTTAGAGAACAAATAAAGTATAAATAAGGCCGCGGCCTTTGTAGATCAAGGAGGTGTCACAATGGCAGTACCTAAGGGAAAAGTATCCAAAGCAAGACGCGATAAGAGACGTAGCTCCGTGTGGAAGCTGGCAGTCCCCGGCCTCGTTGCCTGCCCCAAGTGCGGTGCTCTGCATCTGCCTCACAGAATGTGCCAGGAGTGCGGCAGCTACAACGGCCGTGAGGTCAAGGTTGTCAAGTCTGTAGCGGCGAAGTAAAAGCCAAAATGCTTGCTTTAGGAGGGAAGAGGTTTCTTCCCTCCTTTACTTTTGCGTTTGGAATTTTTGAAGACCTTGATCGGATAAATCCTGCTGCACAAGAGCGCTTGTTTTGCTTGCTATCTTTGTGCGGCGCGGATATAATATATCATATAACAGTAGTTAAAAGCACGGACTTTCATTAGCGGTGCGGCGCATTGTATGCGCTGGCACCATTTTGAGGGACCGAAGAAGGAGTAGCTTATGTCAAAGCCTATTATTGCCATTGTGGGGCGTCCCAATGTGGGAAAATCCATGCTGTTCAATAAAATCATTGGGCGCCGTTTATCTATCGTGGAGGATACTCCGGGCGTTACACGAGACCGAATCTACGGTGAGAGCGATTGGCGCGGACGGAAATTCACGCTGATCGATACCGGCGGTATTGAACCCCGGACGGACAATCAGATTTTGGCGTTCATGCGGGAGCAGGCTCAGATTGCCATTGACAACGCAACGGTCATTGTGTTCCTCTGTGATGTTAAGACGGGCATGACCGCTTCGGATCAGGAGGTTGCCTCCATGCTCCGCCGCTGCGGAAAGCCTGTGGTGCTGGCGGTCAATAAGGTGGATCAGGGCCAGAGCCCGGATATTTATGAATTTTACAATCTGGGACTGGGCGACCCCATTGCGGTCTCGGCGGTCCACGGACATGGCACCGGCGATTTGCTGGATGCCTGTGTGGAATATTTCCCTCCGGAGGAGGAAGTGGAGGAAGATGATGACGCCATCAAGGTGGCTGTCATCGGCAAGCCTAACGCGGGAAAATCCTCTCTGGTGAATAAGATTTTGGGCGAGGAACGGGTCATTGTTTCCAATGTGGCCGGAACAACCCGGGATGCCATTGACTCCCGCTTTACCAACGAAAAAGGGAGCTTTGTATTTATTGATACCGCCGGCATGAGAAAGCGCTCCAAGGTGGATGAGGACATTGAAAAATACAGCATTCTGCGGGCCACAATGGCCATTGACCGTGCGGATGTATGTCTCATCCTGATCGACGCCACCGAGGGCGTCACGGAGCAGGATACAAAGGTAGCCGGTATGGCCCACGAGGCGGGCAAGGCCAGCATCATCGTTGTGAATAAGTGGGACCTTGTGGAAAAGGATGACAAGACCATGGCCCGGATGACAGAGGACATCCGTCGGGATTTGGCCTACATGACCTATGCGCCGATTTTGTTCATCTCTGCCAAGACCGGGCAGCGGGTGGAAAAGCTGTTTGATTTGATTGATTACGTGGCAAATCAGTCGGCCTTCCGCGTGACCACGGGTATGCTGAATACGGTTCTGGCAGACGCACAGACCCGGGTGCAGCCCCCCACGGATAAGGGCCGCCGCCTGAAAATCTATTACATGACGCAGGTCGGCGTAAAGCCGCCGCATTTTGTGGTGTTCTGCAATGACCGGCGGCTGTTCCATTTCTCCTATCAGCGGTATCTTGAAAACTGCATTCGAAGTACCTTCAGCCTTGAGGGAACGCCGATTATTCTGTCCATCCGGGAAAAGGGCGACAAGGAGGAGTAACGATGCCGGGATTGTTTCAAAATGGAATAATGCCCTTTCCGCTTTTACTGCTCCTGACCGCAGTATTCGCATACTTCTGCGGCTGCTTCAATGGAGCGGTGATCGTTTCCAAATACATTTTGCGGGATGATGTGCGGAACCACGGCAGCGGCAATGCGGGACTGACGAACTTTTTCCGTACCTTCGGCGGGCCGCTGACTCTTGTGGTGATTTTGTGTGATGTCCTGAAGGCGGTCATTGCACTACTGGTGGGGCAATGGCTGTTTCGCCATGGCTATACAGATTTCATTTCGGCCGAGGATACAACGATACTCTGGCTGACCTTTGCGAAGTATTGGAGCGGACTTTTCTGCCTGCTGGGTCATGTGTTCCCATGTATGTTTCATTTCAAGGGCGGTAAGGGCATTCTTTCCGGCGGTACTATCGCTATTATGATCGACTGGCGGGTAGCGATTGTGGTCTGGGGCGGCTTTTTGCTGCTGACGCTGCTGACACGCTATGTTTCCCTCGGCTCTCTTTGGGCCGGGGCGAGCTTTCCGTTTATTAGCTGGTATTGTTATCCGGTCCCCATGATCGTGGTGCTTGGGTTTATTCTTGGCGGCCTGATTATCTGGATGCACCGGGCCAATATCCGGCGTCTGTTGGCAGGAAATGAGAATAAGCTCAGTTTTCATCGGAAGAAGACGTAGGAGGGCGAATATGAAAGCGGTTGTAGTTGGCAGCGGCGGATGGGGTACGGCTCTGAGCATGGTGCTTTGCGACAACGGACATGACGTGACCCTGTGGTCCCATGATCCGGCAAAGGCTGCGCAAATGGCGGAGAGCCGGGAAAATTCCAAGCTGAAGGGCGTTCGGCTTCCGGACGCGCTGCACATCGGCGGAGACCTTGATTGCCTGATTGGAGCGGAGCTGGTTGTATGTGCGGCACCATCCTTCGCGGTACGGGAGACCGGAAAAAAAATCGCGCCCTATTTGACGGAGAAAACGGTTCTGGTCAGCGTTTCCAAGGGCATTGAGCGGGACACCAATCTGCGGATGAGTCAGATATTGGAGGATGTCACGCAAAATATCTGTAAAGTAGCTGCGCTTTCCGGCCCTTCTCACGCAGAGGAGGTAAGTATTCGGCAGCCTACTGGCTGCGTGTCCGCTTGTAGGGATATGCCCACTGCCAGAATGGTACAAGACGCCTTTATGAATCCATATTTCCGAGTCTATACCAGTGAGGATATCGTGGGTGTAGAGCTGTCCGGCGCTATGAAAAATGTGGTCGCTCTCGCCTGCGGCGTTTGCGATGGCATGGGCTATCAGGACAACACTAAAGCGCTGCTGATGACGCGGGCTATGGCAGAGCTGACCCGGCTGGGAGAAAAACTGGGCGGCACCCGCCAGACCTTCGGCGGTCTTGCCGGTATGGGTGATCTGATCGTTACTTGTACGTCCATGCATTCCCGGAATCGAAGGGCGGGTATTCTGATTGGCGAAGGTAAATCCGCGCAGGAGGCCATGACGGAGATCGGCGCAGTGGTAGAAGGCTACTATGCGGCTGAAAGCATTCACCAGTTGGCAGAGCGCGAGGGCGTGGAGATGCCGATTTGCCGCAGTATTTATGAGGTTCTATACCACGGCAGAGTGGTTCAGGATGTGGTGAGCAGCCTGATGTGCCGGGCAAAGAAGGATGAGCTGACAGAAACAACTTGGCTGTAATAAAAGGACCACCGAAGCGATTTATTCGCTTTCGGTGGTCTTATTTTTATTGAATGTCAGCACGCGCTCGGCAAAAGCCTCCATGGAGCAATCACTGACCTGTTCGCCGGGGGAAATGACGAGGTCGAAAAAGCAGCTTGGAATTTCGTGCTTTCGCAGTTCCTTTTCGATACATGGGGAGCAACCATATATATGATTGGAGGGGTGACAGCGGCAGCTTGTATTTTTGCAGGGGCAAAAATGATTCATGATAATACCTTAAAATAGAAAAACACCCGGACAAAAGTCCGGGCGCTTTATCCGTACATTAGATCGCTCTGGTGACCTTACCGGAACGCATACACCGGGTACAAACATAAACATGGCGGGGGGAACCGTTTACGATTGCCTTCACACGCTTCACATTGGGCTTCCATGTACGATTGGAACGCCGATGAGAGTGGGAGACCTGAATACCGAACGTTACACCCTTATCGCAGAACTCACACTTTGCCATCCGTTGCACCTCCTTGCTGTTGCGTATTGAATGCTTCACATACAAGCACAAGTAGTATCATAGCAGATATGAAATGAAAATGCAAGGAAAATTTTCAAAAAAATCGATTTTTTTGAAAGGGAATGAACCATGTACAGGTGTTGCACAGTAAAGAGAAATCGTTTATAATATAAGCAGTTAATTCATACTGCCGTGCAGGGGCATATTTTATTATCTGAGCATAGAGAAGAAAGGAATTAAGCGCTATGAGTGAGAAGGGCACCAGCCTTGCAAGATTTGTGGAGCATTTCGGTCTGGAGATTTTAAATAAGGGTGATACCTATGACACGGACCGGATAGAGTCTACCAATATCAACCGGCCGGATCTGCAGATTCTCGGGCTGTTTGATTATTTTGATGCCCGCCGCATTCAGGTCATGGGCAAGGCAGAGCTGACGTACATCATGAAAATGAGTGAAACGCGCAGAGCCAAGGTGTTTGACGATTTGTTCTCCTATACGATTCCGGCCTTCGTTTTGGCGCGCAACCTTGAATGCCCACAGGAGTGTCTGGAATATGCTCAAAATCACGGCAGGACGCTTCTTCGGACAAAGGAGCGGACTGCGGATTTCACCAGTCATGCTATGGAATATCTCAGCAAAGAGCTGGCCCCCTGCATTACGCGGCACGGTGTTCTGCTGGACATTTACGGCGAGGGTGTTATGATTACCGGCGATTCCGGCGTTGGCAAAAGCGAGGCGGCCATTGAGCTTATCATGCGCGGACACCGCTTGGTGGCGGATGACGCAGTGGAGATTCGCAGAATTTCCGACCAACTGATTGGAACGGCGCCGGAGGTAATTCGTAACTACATTGAGCTTCGCGGTATCGGCGTAATTGACGTCCGGCAGCTATTTGGTATGCGGGCTGTTATGCCAGAGTCCCAGATCGATCTTGTGGTGGAATTCGAGCAATGGGACAGCACAAAGTTCTATGACCGCCTTGGAATTGAGGATCGGTTCATTGATATTCTGGAACAGCAGGTGGCCTGCGTGACGGTGCCGATCCGTCCCGGACGGAACCTGGCCAGTATTGTTGAGGTGGCGGCCATGAATAACCGCCACCGCCGTTACGGTTATAATGCTGCGGAGGAATTGGCCCGCCGGGTCGATCTGCGGGCGGATATGGGAAGTCAGGCAACACAGGAAAAGCAGTGATGTGAGGTGTTCCTCGTTGAATATCGGAATTGATGTCGGAGGGACCAATCTCCGCGCCGGAATCGTAGACGAGAGCGCCCGATTGCTGTCACAGGAGCAGATACCCGTGGGGAATTTTGAAAGCCCGGAGGCATTTGTCCGCAAGCTGGCAGCTTTGATTGAAAGGGCGTTGGATGCCGCCCATGCTGCGGTATCGGACATCGGTTCCATTGGTATCGGTATTCCCGGAGCCGTAAAAAACGGAGAAATTCTTTATACCTGCAATCTGCCTTTGACGGGTGTTCCGCTGGCGGCGATGCTTCGCCTGTATTTTGATTTGCCTATCTATCTTGAAAATGACGCCAACTGCGCCGCGGTAGGGGAATGGCTCTACGGCAGCGGCCGCGAAACGCAGAACTTTATCATGGTGACACTGGGAACGGGCATTGGCGGCGGCTTTATCCTGAATGGAAGACTCTATTCTGGCAGCGGCATGGCCGGGGAAATCGGACACATGGTAATTGAGGCAGGCGGTTTTCCCTGTAGCTGTGGCCGCTGTGGGTGCTGGGAGGCGTACAGCTCGGCTCCGGCACTAATTCGGATGGCATACGCCGCTATGGAGAAACATCCGGACAGCATCCTGCATGAGCTGTCCGGAAAAAGTGGCGGCATGGATGGCCGTGCAGTATTTCAGGCGGCAGAGATGGGGGATTCGACAGCATTGGAGCTGTGCAGAACCTATGGAAATTATCTTGCCGAGGGGCTGACCAATCTGGCAAATTTATTTGACCCGGAGGTTATCGCCATTGGCGGCGGAATTTCCGGCGCACCTGAGCATTTACTGCTGATGCCTGTCCGCGAAGCGGTAAGGCAAAAATGCTATACAGGCCATGCAGGGCGCTATCCGCAGATTGTAACAGCGGCGCTTGGCGGGCAGGCCGGGATGATCGGAGCGGCTTCATTGGGAAATGCGATTTAAGGAGGCAATTTTATGGACTGGGCAGAAAAGCTGGATGATCTGCTTCAAAAATATATACCGCAGATGAAGGTCATTGCTGAGGAGCCGATGAGCCGGCATACAACGTTTCGCATCGGCGGGCCGGCAAAGCGAATGGCGTTTCCCAGCGATGGCGCGCAAATGGTGCTGCTGGTGAATTTTGCGATGGAGTGCGGTACAAAGCCTTTGATTATCGGTAATGGCTCTAATCTGCTTGTCCCAGACGAAGGGCTGGACAGGCTGGTGATTGACACCTCCGCGTATATGAACAAGGCTCAGTTGGGAAACGAACCAAACACCATTACGGCGGAGGCAGGCGCAACATTGGCAAAAACCGCAGATTTTGCCTGCAAGGCAGGGCTGTCAGGCTTGGAATTCGCGCATGGCATTCCGGGAACTGTCGGCGGCGGCGTATGCATGAACGCCGGCGCCTATGGTGGAGAAATGAAGCAGGTGTTGACCTGTGTGCGGATTTTGTTCCCGGAGGAAGGCGTCAAGACGCTGACGAACGAGGAACTGAAGCTCGGCTATCGGCACAGCATTCTGTCAGAATGCCCGGAGGCCGTTGTGCTGTCCGCGACCATGCGGCTGCGTCCGGACAAGGAAAAAACGATTCGGGATACCATGCGGGAACTGATGCGTAAGCGGAAAGGCAGTCAGCCGTTGGAGTGGCCCAGCGCCGGAAGCACGTTTAAGCGGCCGGAGGGGTACTTTGCCGGGACGCTGATCGACCAATGCGGGCTGAAGGGCCTGACGGTCGGCGGCGCGCAGGTGTCCGAAAAGCACGCAGGCTTTCTGATAAATCGCGGCGGCGCCAGCTTTGCGGATATGACAGAGTTGATTTCCCAAGTCCAGCAGCGTGTATTCGAGCAGACCGGGGTGCATTTGGAGCCCGAGGTAAAGATCGTAGGATAAGCGGTGGTTTTATGGAGATTCTGATTATTTCGGGCCTTTCCGGTGCGGGAAAAAGCCGAGCCGCCTCTTTTTTAGAGGATATGGGCTTTTATATTGTGGACAATATGCCCGCCGCCATGATTTTGAAATTTGCAGAGTTCTGCGCCGGGGGCAGTCGCCGCTATGACAGGGTGGCGCTGGTATACGATGTCCGCACGGCCAATAGCCCAACGGAGCTGTTTGCCGTTCTGGATTCGCTCAAGCACAGCAGCAGTGTGTGCAGCCTGCTGTTTTTGGAGGCATCCCCGGAAACGATCATCAAGCGCTATAAGGAGACCCGTCGGCGCCATCCACTGATGAAGCAGACCGCTTCCTTGGAGGCGGCTGTTCTGGCGGAATGTGAGCTGATGAAGCCGCTGCGCCAGCGTGCGGATTATATCATAGATACCACGCATCTTTCCACAGCGCAGCTCCGGGGGGAGCTGCTGCGGAATTTCGGAAACGGCACATCGGAAAAGGGCGGAATGAACATCAGCATCATTTCCTTTGGATTTAAATACGGTCTGCCTATGGAGGCCGATCTGGTATTTGATGTCCGCTGTATGCCAAATCCCTATTACATCCCGGAGCTGAGAGAAAAAACCGGTTTGGACCGTGAGGTCGCGGACTATATATTTTCCTTCCAGCAAACGAAGGAGTACATGGAAAAGCTGCAGGAGCTGCTGGTGTTTTCCTTACCGCTCTACGCGGAGGAGGGGAAGACCGAGCTTGTGATTGCGGTCGGCTGCACAGGCGGTCATCACCGCTCTGTTGCAATGACTCATGCGTTGGCTGAAAATATTCAGAAATTGGGCTATCGTGTCCGGGAAAACCACCGGGATATGAACCGATAAGACTGAAGGAGCTGCTATGTCCTTTTCCTATGAGACAAAAAACGAGCTTTGCCGCCTGCCGGTACAAAAATTGTGCTGCGCCCGTGCGGAAGCTTATGGCATTTTGCTGTACTGCAACACGTTCAGCGCAACAGAGGTGCGAGTTATTACGGAGAATCCCAATTTTGCCGAGCGGCTGCCGAAGCTGTTCCGGCGGGCATTCGGGTTGAGCTTTGACCGCCAGCCGGACAAGGAGCAGACAGAGGGGAAGCGAATCTTTCAAATCACAGACCCGCGAAAGCTGAACCATATCATCAATGTATTGGGATACGATCCGCAGCAGAATTTGGTATTGCATATCAATTTTGCGTTTATGGAGGAGGCGTGCGATCAGGCGGCATTTTTACGAGGAGCATTTTTTGCCGGCGGCAGCATCACAGACCCGCAGAAGCGCTATCATCTGGAGTTGACAACCTCACATTTGCAGGTGAGCCGGGAAATCGAATCTCTTTTGGTGGAATGCGGTTATCCGCCGAAAAGTCTGAGCCGAAATGGCAGTTCAATTACATATTTTAAGCAGAGCGACCAAATTGAAGATTTTTTAACGATGATTGGTGCGCCTGTGGCGGCGATGAATATTATGTCTGCAAAGCTGGAAAAGGATCTACGCAACAGCGTGAATCGGCGGCTCAACTGTGACAGCGCCAATCTGGATAAGGCGGTGGAGGCAGCGCAGGAGCAATTAGAGGCAATCCGGCGGCTGCAAGCGTGCGACCTGTTGGAACAATTACCGGACAAGCTGCAGGAGACAGCGGCCTTGCGCCTTGAATATCCCGAACTGAGCCTTTCGGAGCTGGCGGAGGAATTTGACCCGCCCATCAGCAAATCGTGCTTAAATCACCGTCTGCGTAAATTGATGGAGCTGGCACGAAAGCTGTCGGATTAGCTTGAGAGTTTGAGAAAAAGAGAGGGAACCTATATGAATCGTTGTGAATTGGCGTATCAGTATCACAAAAAGGGCTATAATTGCGCACAGTCCGTCTTGATGTCATTTCAAGATGTTGCGGGTTTATCTGAGAAGCAATGTCTGGCGATTGCAAGCGGGTTTGGAGCCGGTGCCGGGACGGGTGAGCTTTGCGGCGCACTGACCGGTGCAATCATGGTGCTTGACCTGCTGACACAGACCGATACGGAAAATGCGGTGGAGGCCAAGAAGCGCGCTATGGCGCAGGCAAAGGAGCTGCAAAAGCGATTTTCGGGGCGTTTTGATGCGCTGCGGTGTGCGGAGCTGCTGAAAAAGAAATTTATTCCGGATGATACAACACCGTCTGCAAAGGTACTTCAGTTGACTGGGCATTGCGACATTATGATTGTTACGGCTGTGGAAATCGTGGAGGAAATGCTACAGGAATTGAAGGGCGGAGCATTGCCGGATCATATTCAGAGCTGAAGCGGCTAAAATTTATTTTAAGAAACCACAGAGGGAGGCCGCAGATAAGCTATTCAATAATTGAACAAAATAAAAATTTTGTTCAATTTAAAAGAGGAGAAACACACCTCTGGCTTATCTGCCAATAAATATGTCAGACTATCGCGCAGACGCACCACAGATTTTACGGGATTTTCTTTCTTATCATGAGAACATCAAGGCACACTCACAGCGCACCGTTGATGAATATTATCTGGACCTTCGCAATTTTTTTCGCTATATGAAGCAGCTTCGCAATCCGTCGCTTGCGGGAAAACCATTGGATGAAATTGATATTTTGGATATTGATTTGGCCTTTGTCGGCAGTATCACTCTGACGGATATTTACAGCTATATGACGTACCTCAGCCGAGATCGCATTCGGTTTCAGAACAGTCAGAAATCTGATTATGGCCTGAATGCGGCATCCAGAGCCCGTAAAATTGCCACAATTCGGTCATTTTATGTGTATTTGACCAATAAAACACACCAGCTTCGTGAAAATCCAGTCAAGGACATGGATTCTCCGAAGCTGAAAAAGGAACTCCCGCGGTATCTGACCTTAGACCAAAGTATTGATTTGCTCAAGGCTGTTGATGGCAAAAATCAGGAGCGGGATTATGCGATTTTAACGCTGTTTCTGAATTGCGGCCTGCGTATTTCCGAATTGGTCGGATTGAATATACAGGATATCCAAGGCGAGACGCTGCGCGTTTTGGGTAAGGGCAATAAGGTGCGTATTCTATATTTGAATGAAGCCTGTCAGGACGCATTGAATCGCTATCTGGCGGTACGGAGGCCCATTAGCGGTCGAGATGCCAATGCCCTGTTTCTCTCTACCAGAAACGAGCGCATCAGCCGCTCTAATGTGCACGCGATGGTGAAAAAGCGGCTGCTGGAAGCAGGATTGGACGCTTCGCAGTATTCCTCGCATAAGCTGCGTCACACGGCCGCCACATTGATGCTGCAAAACGGCGTAGATGTCCGTGCGGTTCAGGAGGTTTTGGGACACGATCACTTGAACACTACGGAGATATATACGCACATTGACAATGAGGCTCTGCGTGTTGCCGCAAAGGCAAACCCCTTGTCACATATTCAGGAGCTTGATAAAAAGCGGCAAAAGGAACAATGAGATAAAAGCCAAACGCCCCATGATAAATGGGGCGTTTGGCTTTTATTGATTCTTTTTATAAATCGCCCAGAGACCCTTCATCAGCAAGGTTTTATCATAAACGATCGGGTTATGACAGAACTTCACGATAAACGGCGCACTGCCGCCTGTGGCCACGATGCTGACCTCTTTTCCATGAAATTCCTCACGGATACGGTCAATGATTCCATCCAGCATGGAGGCGGTTCCATAAACGATGCCTGAACGCATACAATCCTCTGTTGACTTCCCTATCAGCGATTTGGGTGCCTGCAGAGAGATGGCGGGAAGCTGGGCAGCACGGCGGCTCAGTGCCTCCAAGGAGACGTTGACCCCCGGCAGCAGCATTCCTCCCTCATAGGTTCGTCCTTCTGAAATTACACCGATGGTGGTAGCCGTTCCCATGTCAATGGTGATGATCGGCGCTTGAAAGCTCTCCAATGCGGCAACGGCGTCCGCAACAATATCAGCGCCCACTTGACTTTGCACTGCAAGCCGGATATTTAACCCGGTTTTAACGCCGGGGCCGATGACCATAGGCGGCTTTCCAAGCAGCCGAGTCAGAGCCTTGGCAGTCATAAAATTCAGCGGCGGGACAACGCTGCACAAAATGGAATCGGTAACGTCCTCATAACGGAAACGGTATAATTGAAATAGATTCATCAAATCCACGCAGATCTGATCTGCCGTTTTGCGCGGGTCCGTATCCAGTGACGATAGAAATTGCAAGATACCCTTTGAATCAAAAAGACCGATTGAAATGGTCGAATTGCCAATATCGACTGCCAGCAGCATAGGATGTCCTCCCTGTTCAAAAATATTTTTACATTTTTATCTTATCACGCATTTTTTCCTCTTGCAAGTGTCGCTCATATCACTTATAATGAAAATCGAACAAATATTCTATTCAGGAGGAACACCTATGTATTTGACGGAATATTCCTCTCCCCTCGGCAGCATTTTTCTGGCGTCTGATGGAACTGCTTTAGTAGGGCTTTGGATGGAGGGGCAAAAATATTTTGCCGCCACATTAGGCGCTGATGTAACTAAAAATGCGGAGTTGCCGGTGTTTCGCCAGATCATGGATTGGTTAGACGCATATTTTGAAAAACGTCCCCTCCCTGCCCTGCCTCCGTTGGCTCCCAAGGGGAGCGATTTCCGGCAGGCAGTCTGGAAGCTGCTGCTGCAAATTCCTTATGGTGAGGTGACTACCTATGGGGAACTGGCGCACGCCTTACAGGCACAGGGTGTTTCTGCCGCGGCACAGGCTGTTGGCGGAGCGGTAGGCCACAATCCAATCTCCATTATCATCCCCTGCCACCGTGTTGTGGGGGCGGATGGGAGCCTTACCGGCTATGCCGGCGGCGTGGATAAAAAGCGCTTTTTATTGACGCTGGAGGGCGTAGATATGCAAAAATTGTATACGCCGAAGAAAGGGACTGCCCTGTAATTTATGGTATTCGATCCCTTATAAAAAACACACCACCTGTTATCAGGCGGTGTGTTTTTCTTATACATTGGCGCAGAGCGGTTTTTGAAGCTGCCTTTCTGCCGCAGTATCCTCCTTAGCGGCCTTCGGGGATCCGCCTGTAAATTTTGGCAGCCGTTCCCGGGCCACTGCCAGCATCAGCTTGATACGGTTTTCCTGATTAACGCGCGTGGCGCTGGGGTCATAATCAATGGGCGTGATGTTGGCCTCCGGGTACAGCTCCCGAATCTTATTCACCATACCCTTTCCGCAGATATGATTTGGCAGACAGCCGAATGGCTGTGCACAGACAATATTCTCATATCCGGACTGTACAAGCTCCAGCATTTCTGCTGTCAGCAGCCAGCCCTCGCCCATTTTACAGCCCATGCCAATAGTGTGGGACTGCTCCGGCAGACGAATTAACTCCTTGAATGGCAGCGGCGCATGGTAGCCATAGTCCTTCAGCGTTTTGATAATGACCTTTTCCATTCCGGCAATCACCGATAGAGCCGCTTCTGCGGCAGTCTTCTCTATTATCGATCCGCCGTAAAGCCGGACAGTCTCCGCCATATTATAGGCACAATACTGCACAAAGCCCATCAGTCCCGGCAAATTTACCTCGCAGCCCTGAGCGGCCAGAAACTTTTCAAGGTCATTGTTTCCAAGCGGCGAGTATTTGACATAAATCTCCCCTACCACACCGACCTTCACTTTTGGAATCCGCTTGACGGGAATTGCCGCAAACTCAGACGCAATTTTCGGCATGGTGCTCCGCATTTCCCGGCCGGAGTAGCCGCTGCCATGGCGGACACGGTCGCAAAGAATGTCCAGCCATTTGTTTTGCAGCCGTTCGGCTGCACCCTTTTCCAGCTCATACGGTTCTGTCTGCGCGCGGAGCGTCATCAGCAGATCGCCATAGTAAATGGCGGACAATGCCTGCCGCATGAATTTCACATCCATCGGCATACTGCTGTCCTTTTCCAACCCGGAAAAATTCAGGCTGAGAACGGGAATATTTCCATAACCGGCTTTTTCCAGCGCCTTTCGTAGCAGAAAGATGTAATTAGAGGCCCGGCAGCCGCCGCCGGTCTGAGTGATGATGAGGGCGGTGTGGTCCAGATCATACTTGCCAGAATCCAGTGCGTCCAAAAACTGGCCGATGACCAGTAGCGCCGGATAGCAGGTATCGTTATGGACGTATTTCAGTCCAAGCTCCGCGACCCGTTCACCGCAGTTTCCCAAAAGCTCTACCTGATAGCCGTGGTTTTCCATGCTGGCCGCCAGAATGCGGAACTGTACCGGTGCCATATTGGGAATCAGAATTTTATGTGTTTTTTTCATTTCCGGCGTAAACCGGGGATATTTCTGCTCCATGTCAGGTCTCCTTATGCTCATCCAGTGCCGCGAACAGGCTCCGCAGGCGAATCCGCACTGCGCCGAGGTTTGTGATTTCATCAATTTTCAGTTGGGTATACAGCTTGCCACCCTGCCGCAGAATCTCCCGCGTCTCATCCGTTGTAATGGCGTCCACGCCGCAGCCGAAGCTGACGAGCTGTACCAAGTCCATATCCGGCTGGGAGCAGCAGTACTTCGCCGCCGCGTACAGCCGGGCGTGGTAGGTCCATTGGTTGAGCACTGTAGTCTGAAACGGCTTTTCCAACTGCGAGATGGAATCCTCCGTGATGACCGCCGCGCCGAATTGTGTGATAAGCGTGTCAATGCCGTGGTTTACCTCCGGGTCCACGTGGTAGGGCCGGCCTGCCAGAACGATGATTCGCCGGCCCTCTTTCCGGGCGGCGGCAATGATTTCCGCACCCTTCTGCCGAATTTGCTCCATATGGTGAGCGTATTCCGCGTAGGCAGCCTTTACCGCCGTTTTGATCTCGCCGTGAGGGATGGGACCGAACTCCCGCTCTAAAATAGCGGTGATTTTCTTTTCAAAGTCTCTCGGACGGTGAATGCCCACATAGTCATAAATGAACCGTGTATTCTTCAGGCAATCGCAGTTACCGGCCAGTACCTCAGGGTAATAGGCGACCACCGGGCAGTTGTAATGATTTTGCCCCAGCTCCTCATCAATATTGTAGGTCATGCAGGGATAGAAAATGGCATCTACTCCCAGTTTGGACAAAAATTCGATATGCCCGTGGGCCAGTTTGGCCGGAAAACAGGCCGTGTCGCTGGGAATACTGCCCTGCCCCTCCAGATACAGCTTCCGGGAAGACATGGGGCTGTGTACCACCTGAAAGCCCAGCTTGGTGAAAAGCGTGTACCAGAACGGATACAGCTCCCAGAAATTCAGGCATAGCGGCAGACCAATACGTCCCCGCCGGTTTTCACCGGGCTTATAACCCAAAATCAGATTCCGCTTATACTCGTAAAGATTCCATTCGCCCTGCTCTTTTTTTCCGGTGATGGGGCGCTCACAGCGGTTGCCGCTGATAAGGCGGCCGCCATCGGAGAAGGTATTGATGGTCAACTGGCAGTTGTTGCCGCATTGGCCGCAGGCGCGGCTTTCAGTCTCGCGGTGAAAGCTCTGAAGCTCTTCCGGCGTCAATAATGTACTGCACTTTCCCTTTACGGATTTTTGGGCACCATAGAGTGCGGCACCGTAGGCACCCATCAATCCGGCGATGTTCGGGCGGATGACCTCCAGCCCCATTTCCTTTTCAAAGGCCCGGAGTACGGCTTCATTGTAGAAGGTTCCGCCCTGCACTACAACATGGCGGCCAAGCTCTTCGGGAGAAGATGCCCGAATGACCTTATAAATGGCATTTTTTACAACGGAAATCGACAATCCCGCCGAAATATTTTCAACGGAGGCGCCATCCTTCTGTGCCTGCTTCACACTGGAGTTCATGAATACCGTACACCGGCTGCCAAGGTCAACGGGCCGGTCGGCAAACAGCCCCAGCTTTGTAAATTCCTTTACGTCATAGCCCAATGCCTGTGCAAAGGTCTGTAAAAAGCTGCCGCAGCCGGAGGAACAGGCTTCATTCAGAAAAATATCGCTGATAGCGCCATTTTCAATTTTGAAGCACTTCATGTCCTGTCCGCCGATGTCGATGATGAAATCCACCTCCGGCAGAAAATGCTTGGCAGCCGTGAAATGCGCGACCGTCTCTACAACACCGAAATCGGCGTGGAATGCGGCCTTTGCCAAGTCCTCGCCGTATCCGGTAGTGGTGACAGAGGCAACATTCAGGTGCGGATGCTGCTCGTAGAGCCGCAGTAAAACCGCTTGCAGTAGTGAAATGGGATCGCCCTGATTGGGTTGGTAATCCGTGAACAGGAGATTGGCGGCTTCGTCAATAACAACAACCTTCACTGTTGTAGAGCCGGAATCGATACCGATGTGTACAGGCCGGTCATACTCTGCAGGAAATGTGGCCTGCGGTACTGCCGCCTTGGCATGGCGGGCCTGAAATTCGTCATACTCCGCTTTGCTTTTAAAAAGCGGCGGCTGGGAGCGATAGGTCTCGGATACGCCTTTTTTCTCCAGCAGTTCGGCTGTTTTCAGCAGGTCAATGCTCTGCTCTGCGTAAAACGCCGCGCCCATGGCAACGAACAGCAGACTGTTTTCCGGGCAGGTACCTGTGATGTTCAGCGTCTCATCAAAACTCTGACGCAGACATTTTGAAAAGGTCAGCGGACCGCCCAGATACAGGACATTTCCCTGAATAGGACGTCCCTGAGCAAGTCCCGCAATCGTCTGGTTGACAACAGCCTGATAGATGCTCTTTGCAATATCGGCAGGCTTTGCCCCTTGATTGATAAGCGGCTGAATATCGCTTTTTGCAAATACACCGCAGCGGGACGCGATAGTATAGGTCTTTTCGGCTGTCTGCGCGGCGGCGTCCATTTCATCGGCACCCATTTTCAGGAGGGTCGCCATCTGGTCAATAAATGCGCCGGTGCCGCCGGCACAGGAGCCGTTCATACGGACCTCCAGACCATGTGTCAGGAAAAGAATCTTAGCGTCTTCGCCGCCTAATTCAATGATGACGTCCGTCCCCGGTGCCAAGCGGTTTGCGGCCACACGGGTAGCAAATACCTCCTGCACAAAAGGAACCTTCACGCTGTCCGCCATGCCCATTCCGGCAGAGCCGGAAACGGCAAATATGGCCTTCGGGCCAAAGCGCTCCGCAACACGCCGCAGCAGCTCCGCTGATTTTTCTACAATATGGCTATAATGCCGTTCATATGTACTGTATAGCAAGTTGTTTTGGTCATCCAATACCACGCACTTAATGGTAGTGGAGCCAACATCCAGCCCCAAACGCAAAAAGAGACCCCCTCAGAACCGGGGCACCCTGCCCCAGAGTAAATTTTCAATAATACTATGTTACGTTTTTTCGGCAGAATCCGCAATGTAAAAAATATTGAATTTTTGTGAATTTTCCGTTAAGAAATCGGTTTTATGGGGGTTTTCACTGATAAAAAACTATGCTATACTGTGAAAAAAAGAACCTGTACAAAGGAGAAAAAAGCATGAAAACCATCTTAATGCACACCTGCTGTGCACCTTGCTCTTTGAGCTGTATTGATCCCCTCCGCGCTGAGGGAATTGAGCCTGTCGCGTTCTGGTATAATCCCAATATTCACCCGTGGAAGGAGTACGAGGCCCGGCGGGACTGCCTGCTCACGTATGCGCCCACCATCGGAATGCGTGTCATTGTAGATGAGGAATACGGTCTGCGGACGTTTGTAGAGCACGTGGCCGATGACATCGACCATCGCTGCACATACTGCTATCGGCATCGCCTTGAGAAAACTGCGCGATTTGCCGCAGAGCATGGCTATGAGGCTTTTACCTCTACCCTGCTGGCCAGTCTCTATCAGGACCATGATGGTATTAAGGCTGCGGCAGAGGCGTTTGCAAAGCAATATGGCGTGGAATTTCTCTATCGGGATTTCCGCCCGAATTTCCGGGTTGGCAATCAGCGGGCCCGGGAGCTTGGCTTCTATATGCAGAAGTATTGCGGCTGCGTTTTTTCCGAGCAGGACCGCTATCAAAAGCAGATCAATCGGGACAAACAGAAATTTACGGAACAGCAGGTGTAAGAATTTATATTTCGCAGTCTGCTCAAACAAATCGGTTTTGATGGAGAGCTATATGGCAGATCAAATAAAAGAAGCGTATCAATCGTCGAAAAATATATATGATAACGTTCTTACACAGAGAAATTTTTTTAGCAGATTATATGCAAAGGTATTTTGGAGCGGAACGGATGATAATGAAATCGCACATAAAGTTCTTTCATACATACCGGATGATTTTGATGGAACAATTTTAGATGTGCCCGTTGGAACAGCCGTGTTCACGGAGCAAAAATGAGCCTCCCTCAAAAACGCTCATATTACCTGCCTTGATTACAGCACCGATATGCTTGAGCAAGCTGAAAAAAGGTTGAACGGCTGTGGGCATATCAGGTGTGTTCAGGGGGATGTTGGAGATCTGCAAATGGATGATGCAGCCTTTGATGTCATTGTCAGCATGAACGGTTTTCACGCATTTCCCAATAAGGAAGCAGCATTCCGTGAAACATGGCGTGTTTTGAAGCCCGAAGGGAAATTCATCGCTTGCTTTTATATAAAAGGCAAATCCAGGATTACCGATTGGCTTGTAGGAAATATTTTTTCAAAGAAGGGCTGGTTTACGCCTCCTTTTCAAACAGAAGAACAACTGCGGAATATTTTGAACCGCCTATATAAAGCAATCGATTTTCATGTTGATGGGTCAATCGCGTATTTCTGCTGTACGAAATAATTGCTGCAAACAAGTATAAATTGGGGGTTATCACTCCCCTGTCTTTCGAAGAAACACATCTCAAAAGCAGCGGCGGTATGAGACTTCATACCGCCGCTGCTTTCCATATTTACTTCAGTCTTCAGTTTTTCAGGCTGTGGAGCGGAGCCGGGATACGTCCGCCGCGATTGACAAATTCAGTGCTGGACTCCTTGTGCACCGGCATGACCGGCGCGCTGCCCAGCAGGCCGCCCATTTCCACGGTATCCCCCACTTTCTTGCCGGGCGTCGGCAGCAGACGGACAGCGGTGGTCTTATTATTCACCATGCCGATGGCCGCTTCGTCAGCGATGATGGCGGAGATGGTTTCGGCAGGCGTATCGCCGGGAACAGCAATCATATCAAGGCCCACAGAGCAGACACAGGTCATGGCCTCCAGCTTGTCCACACAGAGCGTCCCCGCATTGGCAGCGGCGATCATGCCCTCGTCTTCGCTGACGGGGATAAACGCGCCGGAAAGACCGCCAACGGAGGAAGACGCCATAACACCGCCCTTTTTCACAGCGTCATTCAGCAGTGCCAGCGCCGCCGTGGTGCCGTGGGTGCCGCAGACCTCCAATCCCATTTCCTCTAAGATCCGGGCAACGGAATCTCCAACAGCCGGAGTAGGCGCCAAGCTCAAATCAACAATTCCAAACGGCGTATCCAGCCGCCGGCTGGCCTCCTTGGCAACGAGCTGGCCCATACGGGTGACCTGAAATGCGGTTTTCTTGACGGTTTCCGCCACCACATCCAGCGGCTCTCCCTTGACGGACTGCAAGGCGTGGTATACAACACCGGGGCCGGAAACGCCCACGTTGATAACCTTTTCCGCTTCGCCTACACCGTGAAAAGCACCGGCCATAAAGGGATTGTCCTCCACAGCATTGCAGAATACCACCAGCTTGGCGCAGCCTAATCCGTCCCGGTCAGCCGTTCGTGCGGCGGTCTCTTTGATGATCTGGCCCATGAGCTTCACCGCGTCCATATTGATACCGGCCCGAGTGGAACCGACATTGATACTGGAACAGACCAACTCCGTGCGGTCCAAAGCCTCGGGAATAGAACGAAGCAGCTTTTCATCCGCCAGTGTCATCCCCTTCTGCACCAGAGCCGAATAGCCGCCGATGAAGTTGACGCCACAGGTCTTGGCCGCACGGTCCAGCGCCAGTGCAAACGGAACATAGTCCTCTGCCTCGCTGGCCCCGGCAACCAATGCAATCGGTGTTACGGAGATACGCTTATTGACGATGGGAATCCCAAATTCCCGCTGAATGTCCTCACCCGTTTTTACGAGCTTTTCCGCGTACCGGGTGATTTTTTCATAAATCTTATCACAGGCCCTTTTGGCGTCGGGATCGCAGCAGCTCAAAAGTGAAATGCCCATGGTGATCGTGCGGATATCCAAATGCTGCTGGTCGATCATGGCAATGGTGGAGAGAATTTCCTTTTGATTGAGCATGATCTTCCCTCCTTAAATTCTGTGCATGGCGTCAAAAATTTCTTCCCGCTGAATCCGGATAGACAGCTCCATATCATCGCCAAGAGCCTTCAATGCCTCAGACAGCTTATCAAAGCTGACGTTCGCTGCACCGGCGTCCACTGCCATGACCATTGTAAATTTATTGTTGAGAATCGTCTGGGAAATGTCCAATACATTGACATTCAGCTCCGCCAGTTTGATACACACGGTGGCAATGATTCCCACCTTATCCTTACCGATTACCGTTACGATCGCGTTCATACGTTCCTCCGTTCCGCCGCTTAGCGGCATATATTGTAACTTAAAGAGACACGGGGAGGCTATGTGTTCTCCCCGTGTTCTTTTGATTTTATCAGATATCATCGAAAAATTTCGCGTGAATCGCCCGCACGGCCAAATCAATGTCATCCTCATCCAGAAGAACGGAAACGCGAATTTCAGAGGTGTTGATCATCTGAATGTTGATTCCGGCCTCATACAGCGCCTCGAACATACGGGCCGCCATGCCGCAGTTGGTCATAAGACCCGCGCCGACGATGGAAACCTTTCCGATATGGCTGTCGGTTTCGATATGGTCAAAGCGCAGAGCCTCCTTGTTTTCATTCAGGATGCTTTCGGCCTCTTCAAGGTCCTTTTTATGAACGGTAAAGGAAATATCCTTGGTATCCTCGCGGCCGATGGACTGAAGAATGATGTCCACATTGATATTGTGCTTGCTCAGCAGATCAAACACCTGAAACGCAACGCCCGGATTATGCTGCAAACCGATCAGAGCGACCCGGGCAATACTTGTATCCTTTGCCACACCGGCAATAGTGGTTTTTTCCACTTTTGTGACCTCCTTCACTTTTGTTCCGGGTTTCCTTTCCAGACTGGAAAGAACCTCCAAATCTACCCGGAACTTTTTTGCAAGCTCCACGCTGCGGTTGTGGAGCACGCCTGCGCCCTGTGATGCCAGCTCCAGCATCTCGTCATAGGTGATCTCATCCAGCTTTCTCGCGTTGGGGACGATGCGCGGGTCGGTGGTATAAACGCCGTCCACATCCGTGTAAATTTGGCACAAATCGGCCCGAAAGGCCGCTGCCAGTGCCACGGCGCTGGTATCGCTGCCGCCGCGTCCCAGCGTTGTCACATCGCCAAGGCGGTCAACGCCCTGAAAGCCCGTCACCAGTACGATTCGATGTTGGTCAAGCTCCGATTTGATTCGCTCCGTGTCGATTTTCTTGATTCTGGCATCGGAATGGACCTTCGTGGTTTGAATCCCGACCTGCCACGCGGTCAAGGATACACACGGCAATCCCATTGCTTCAAGCGCCATGGCGCACAGGGCAACGGATATCTGCTCCCCGGTGGAAAGCAGCATATCCATTTCCCGCTTGGATGGATGGAGATTGACCTCCTTCGCCTTGGCAATCAGGTCATCTGTTGTGTCGCCCTGAGCAGACAGGACAACAATCACATCATTGCCCTGCAAATAGGTTTCTGCAATAATACCGGCAACATTGCGGATACGCTCCGCGTCCCGCACACTGCTGCCGCCGAATTTTTGTACGATCAAACTCATGGTTGTTCCCTCTCAGCTTCAGATTGCCCCGAAGGGCAGGGTCCACCCCATCATACGCCAAATCAGGCAAATTGGGGAATCAGTCCAGCACCCGCAGACAGGCCGGTGCAGACAGCTTTGCTTTCAGCGCCTGTGCCTCATGGCCTGTTATGTAATCTGTGATGAAAGCGGTACCGGCACTGCTCTCCAACACCTGAGCACCGTGAGGAAGCTCCTGCTGAGAAAGGGTCATATCTGTGCGGAAATACCAGCGGTCCTTCAACTCCAAAGGAGAGACAAAGCCCGATTCATCGGGACTCCAGCCAATCTCCGGGCGATGCCGCTGCTCCTGAATGCATTCCATAACATCGGCTACACAGGCAGAAGCCGTCGGCAGTTCACCGGCGCCCTTGCCGCAGAACATGACATCGCCGGTGGCGTTGCCGCGCACAACAACTGCGTTGAAAACGTCATTGACATCGGACACGGGATTTTCCTGAGAAATGAGGTGAGGCGCCACATAAGCGGTCCGATGGCCACCCTCCAGCCGCAGGCAGCGGCCCAGCAGCTTAATTTGATAACCGTGGCGCTGCGCAATTTCCACATCCTTCAGATCCAGCTTGGTGATGCCCTCCATCGGGACCTGATTGGGACTTACCTGATGACCGAAGGCAAGGTCGGCCAGAATGCAGATCTTCCGTCCGGCATCAACGCCCTCAACATCGGCGGTGGGGTCTGCTTCGGCATAGCCCTTTTCCTGAGCCAGCTTCAAAACCTCGGAAAACGGCGCGCCCTCCTTGACCATCTTGGTAAGGATAAAGTTTGTGGTGCCATTCAAAATGCCGTAAATCTCATCAATGCGGTTTGCGGCCATGCACTGCGTCAGCGGGTGCAGAATGGGAATGCCGCCGCCAACACTGGCCTCGAACAAATAGTTGACATGATTTTGCCGTGCCAGTTCCAGCAGCTCACAGCCATGCTCGGCTACCAGCTGCTTGTTGGCGGTAACAACGTGCTTCCCGGCCATAAGGCACCGGCGGGTATAGTCATAGGCTGCGTCCACGCCGCCAATGGTCTCCACAACCACCTGAATTTCACTGTCTGACTCGATCTCACGGAAGTTATCCGTCATAAGCTCCTGATAAGGGCCGCTGCGAAAACGGCGGACCAGTGCCGTTTTAACTGCCATTGGCTGCCCCAGCTTATGCTGAATGGAGTCGGCGTTGGCTTCCACCACCTTTACAACGCCGGTACCGACTGTACCGAGTCCCAGAATTGCAATCTTGATCATAAATCGTTCTCCCCAATCGTTCTCCCCTTATCCGGCCAAAACCTCAAATTTGATCACGTTCTCAAGCCCGGAAACCTCTGCGATCAACTGCTCCAGAGATTTTTCCATATCCGAGGTCTCGGCTGAGATTGTAACAGCGGCACAGCCGTTTGTCGGGATACTCTGGTTGATAGTCAAAATATTTGCTCCGGAATCGGCAAAGATTCCCAGCACACCTGAAAGCGTACCGGAGACATCCTTCAACAGCGTAT
The DNA here is from genome assembly GCF_029218125.1 of Neopoerus faecalis. NCBI lineage: Bacteria > Bacillati > Bacillota > Clostridia > Eubacteriales > Oscillospiraceae > Neopoerus > Neopoerus faecalis. The sequence continues at coordinate 63,013 of NZ_JARFXX010000003.1, forward strand.
AAAAGGTGATGATGTGCTCGGATTTCATATCATTGAAGGGCTGGACCGCGTCCTTATACTTGTAAAAAGCGCTGCGGCTGATGCCAGCCATTTTGGTGGCTGCTCCCACCGTATCCGCCTCGCCCGTCTGCATCATGCACTTTGCTTCTGCCACACGAATAAAAATTTCGGGGAGCGCATCTGCCGCAACCAGATAATATTTGATTTTTCTTGCCATTTCGTCCGCCTCCTATGGCCATTTGTCTTCGACGGATTTTATTTTACCAGCTTTTTCGAGGACTTGCAACTACAATATTTGAATAATCTCTCGTTCCTTTGCTTGAAAATTTTTCCATCTGTTCTTTTGATATGGGCAGATTGCTCAAAACCGTCTTTATACAGCAAACAGGAGGGAAACTCCCTCCTGTTTGCTTGTTTATAAAAAACTATTTTATTCAGCCTCGTAAATTGCCTTCATACCCTTGTAGGTCTCATAGCAGTCCAGCTTGGAGACAACCTCAAAGGGGGCGTGCATGGCCAGCACCGGCACGCCGGCGTCCAGCGTTGTAATGTTGCGGTTTGCCATATACATCGCCACGGTGCCGCCGCCGCCGGCGTCTACCTTACCAAGCTCCGCAATCTGCCAGATCACGTTTGCCCGCTCAAAAATGCCCCGCACATATCCCACGGTCTCGGCGCTGGCGTCGCTGGCACCGGATTTGCCCCGGGCGCCGGTGTATTTGCAAAGGCCGATGCCGTAGTTCAAATAGGCGGCGTTTTTCTTCTCGTAAACATCGCCGAAATTCGGGTCATACGCCGCCGTTACATCCGCGCTGAGGCAGAAGGAATTTTCAAGGCACACGCGGAGCGCCGCCCCCTGCGCTTCGCACAGGTCCTCCATAAAGGTATCGAAGGCGGCGGACTGCATACCGGTTACACCGTCAGAGCCAATCTCCTCTTTGTCCGCCAGAACGCATACAGATGTCTTGACAGGCGTTTTATCCATGTCCAGCAGTGCCCGCAGCGCGGCGTAGCCGCAGACGCGGTCATCATGGCCGTAAGCACCGATCATGGAACGGTCAAGGCCGATTTCCGTTGCCTTCACGGCGGGAACGGCCTCCAGCTCGGCAGAGGTGAAATCATCCTCGGTGATGCCATACTTTTCATTCAAAAGCTGCATGACCGATAGCTTGACGCGGTCAGAGCCCTCGCCGGATATCGGCTTGCTCCCCAGCAGCAGATTGAGCTGCTCACCCATGATGCCCTCAGCCAGCGTTTTCTTGTTCTGCTCCTGACCGAGATGGGGCAGCAGATCGGTGATGACCAGCTTTGGATCACCGTCATCGCCGCCGATGTTGACCGTAACCGTGCGTCCATCCGTCAGGGCAACAACGCCGTGAAGCTCCATGGGAATCGTAACCCACTGGTATTTGCGGATACCGCCGTAATAGTGCGTCTTGAAATACGCAAGCTCCGTATCCTCATACAGCGGATTGGGCTTCAAGTCCAGCCGGGGAGAATCGATGTGGGCCGCTGTGATCTGTGCACCCTTGCTGATGGGCTTCGTACCTATGTGGGCCAGCAGCACACTTTTTCCACGATTGCAGACATACACCTTGTCTCCGGGCTTCAGTGCCTCGCCCCGCTTGAGGGGACGATACCCCGCCTGCTCTGCAAGATGAACAGCCTCGGCCGCACAGAGCCGCTCCGTTTTTCCGGCGTCCAGAAACGCCATATAGTCCTTACAGTATGCGTTGACCGCTGCCAGCTCCGCGGCGTCAATACGGTCAAAGCCGTTTTTGCGACTGCTCAGCAGCCGCTCCTTCAATTCCTTATTGGTATCAGACATATCGAATCCTCCTTGTTAAGCTCAATCGTCCTTTTCCTCGCGCAGCTCCTCAATCAAACGCTGGAAGAATATCTGTGCCGCACTCTGGAACGCTTCGGCGGTTTCGGCAGTATTGCTGAGCTCATAGTCGCATTTTCCGCGGTAGAACTCGTCGGATTTCTGCGCGGATATCCGCATCCTGGCATACCGCTCATCAATACCGTCCCGCGCCGTGATTCTCCGAACGCGCAGCTCCATGGGCGCTGTAATGGCAATCGTCTTGTCACAGATTGAATCTGCACCACTTTCCACCAGGTTGATGGCATCGATTGCTACCAGATCGCCGCCCTCCTGACACAAGCGCTGGACCTCGGGGACAAGAAAACGATAAATGACCTCGTTGAGTTGCTCCATCCGCTCTTTGTTTTCAAAGACCAGCTCACCCAGTTTTTTACGGTTCAGGGAACCATCAGAATTGAACACGCCGTGGAACTTGACCTCAATGGCATGGCGGAGCTCCTGATTTTCGGCCACCATCTTATGATATACGGCGTCACAATCAATGACCGTACCGCCCAAATCGCGAATTGCGTTCAGAGCGCTGGTCTTTCCGGAGCCGGTGCCGCCGGTAATGCCCAGAATGACCTTCCGTTCCTCAGCAGCGATGGTTTTGAAGCCAGCCGCCTTTTTCAAACGGTTGCTGATGGCAAGGCCAAGCCCTTGACTGTCCGGGCACTGCGCGTAAATTTGCGGCACATCCTTGCTGTCAAAGGCACGCAGGGCATCAAAAACACGCTGTGCCTGAATACGCTTGTCCTGACTGGGGCCAAGATGCTCCACAACCTGCTGGTCAAAAAGCGTCGCAAATTCGTCAAAGCAGATGACGCCATCTCCCGGCTGTGCCAGATGCTGAATCGTTCGGGCCGAGGAGGCTGCCGGGCCGGTAACAACGGTGACCGGGGCCTTGGGCGCATAGTGACGGTACTTCATGCCTGGTGCCTTCGGCTGCTCACCCTCCTTTAGTTGCTGGGTCACGGCGCGATCCACTGCGATAGGACCGGCCACATCCTCCAACGCCTCCAGCGGCAGTCCGCCGGGTCTCAGGAGGCGGGGCGGCTCACAGGTCAAGTCGATAATGGTGGATTCCACGCCCACCTGACAGGGGCCGCCATCCACCACGGCGTCGATTTTGCCCTCCATATCCTCCATGACGTCCGCCGCAGTGGTGCAGCTTGGGCGGCCGGAGGTATTGGCGCTGGGCGCCGCAATCGGGACGCCGGACTCCCGAATGATCGCCAGTGTTACCTGATGGTCCGGGCAGCGGACGCCTACGGTATCAAGCCCAGCCGTGGTAGCATCCGGAATGATTTTTTTCCGCTTTAAAATCATTGTCAGCGGTCCGGGCCAGAATTTACGCGCCAGCGTATAGGCAAGCGGAGGAACATCCTCGCAGTAGCGCGGAAGCCACTGCGGCCCCGGAATGTGGATAATCAGGGGATTATCCTGCGGACGTCCCTTGGCTTCAAAGATTTTGCGGACAGCGTCCTCGTCCAGAGCGTTTGCACCCAGACCGTAGACGGTTTCCGTCGGAATACCGATCAAGCCTCCCTGCCGCAAAATGTCGGCTGCCGCTGAGATCTGATCCTCAATGACCTTTTGCTGACCCTTGGTGTCCCGCAGGTCAAAATACCGTGTATGCATATCAATCGCCTCGAATCAATTTGTATATCTATCAAATAGTATCCTGCTGTCCGCGCTTCAGCTTCTCAGCCTGATTGGCTGTGACCAGAGCGTCGATCAGCTCGTCAAGTGCGCCATCCATGATGGAATCGATTTTATATAACGTCAGGCCAATTCGATGATCCGTGACCCGGCCCTGCGGAAAATTATATGTGCGTATCCGCTGAGAACGGTCACCGCTGCCAACCTGACTGCGGCGCTCCGCATCATAGGCACTCTCCCGCTTTTCCCGCTCCGCCTCATACAGCCGGGAGGCCAGCAGCCGCATGGCCTTTTCACGGTTCTGGAACTGGCTGCGTTCCTCCTGACATTCGGCAATCATGCCGGTGGGCTTATGAATAAGCCGCACGGCGGAGGAAGTCTTATTTACGTGCTGTCCGCCAGCTCCGCTGGCGCGGTAGACCTGCATCTCAATATCGGCCGGATTAAGCTCAACGTCCACCGGCTCCATTTCCGGGAGTACCGCCACCGTGGCGGCACTGGTCTGGAGCTTTCCGTTTGACTCCGTTACCGGTACCCGCTGGACGCGGTGCGTACCGGATTCGAATTTCAGTCTGGAATATACGTCCTCACCCTCAATCACAGCGGAGCAGTCCTTTACTCCGCCAAGCTCCGTTTCATTGATGCTGGCGATTTCCAGCTTCCAGCCACGGCTTTCGGCATACATGGTGTACATCCGCAAAAGGGAGTGCGCGAACAGCGCCGCTTCCTCCCCACCGGTCCCAGCCCGGATTTCCAAAACAACATTCCGTCCGTCATCCGGGTCTTTCGGCAGTAAAAGAATGGTAAGCTTTTCCTTCAGGCTCTCCAGCTCGGCTTTGGCCTCTAACAGTTCTTCTTGTGCCATTTCCTTCAAATCGGGATCGTGGAGCAGTTCCTCGGATTCTTTCTTGCGGCTGTCAGCCGCGATATAAGCCCGGTAGGTCTCCGCAATCGGCGACAGCTCCTTCAGCTCCCGGTTTACCTGCCGCAGCCGTTCGGAATCACTGTAAACCTTTGGGTCTCCCAACTGATTTTGCAGGTCCTCATAGCGCAGCTCCAGTGCCTTTAATTTTTCCAGCATAGTGTGCTCTCCTTTTCTCAAATTTTAAATCAGGAAAAAGAGAGCGGCTATCCGTTTGACTCCAACAGCTCCCGGAGCTGCCGCAAAAATTCCTCCTGCCAGAACGTATGGCCCACATGGCCTACTCGGAGTGATGTTGCCACCCGATGCGGCTGTGCCGTGTAAAGGTCCATCTGACGGTAAACATCCTCGCTTTTGCGGTCGCTGCTGCGGGTCAGCACGTATGCGACCCGGTTCAGCTCCTTTCCGTGCTGCTTTAAAAAGCTGCGGACAACGCTGCTGCACCGTCCGGCCCATACCGGCGTGCCGATAATGACCAGCCGGTAATTTTCCAACTTTCGTTCCGTTTCAATGGCAGCGGCCTCCGGGCAATCCTTTTTAACTGCATCCAGACCGCTGCGAAGCCAGCCGCGCAAACCGGAGCGCTCAATTCCGTCGGTCAGCTCCACCAGCTCCGCGTCCATTTCGGACGCGATGGCTTTCATTACCTTTTTGGTATTCCCGGTTCGGGAATAATAAATGCAGAGAACATCCCGCATATCTTCACTCCTTTTGCTCTCAGACTTCACCAGCCGCTTCGCTCAATTCCTCCCAGCGCTGATACAGCGCGTCCAACTCCGCCTGCGCGGCGTCCTTATCCGCTACAAGCGTGTTCAGCTTCTCATAATCGCAGGCGTTGGCCTCCATTTCAGCGTCCAAGGCCGCGATTTTTTCCTCAGCCTTGGCAATTTCCCGCTCACAGATGGTAAGCTGCTTCTTTGCCGCCTGCTGTGCACGGTCGCCGCGGGCAGGCCTTTCCGTATTTGTTTTTTCCTTTACAGGCTTTTGAGTTTCCTGTTTTTCTGCTGCCTCCTGTGCCTTTACCTGCCGGTACTGCGTAAAGCCCATGGGATAATCGGTAATGGTTCCATCTGCCACCTCCCAGATACGGGTGGCGAAGCGATTGATAAAATAGCGGTCATGGCTGACGAACAAAAGCGTTCCGTCATAGGCCTCCACCGCCTCCTCGATCCACTCCCGTGAGGCAATATCCAAGTGGTTTGTAGGCTCGTCCAAAATCAGGAAGTTGATCTCATCGTCCATGAGCATACACAGCTGCAGGCGGCTCTGCTCACCGCCGGACAAAACGGATACCGGCTTGAGAACATCCTCACCCTTAAAATCATAGGCCGCAAGCCGATTCCGGGCCGATTGCGCCGAAAGCCCCCGCTTGGCCGCCATCATATTTTCCACCAAATTCCAGTCCGGGTGGTCAAAGTGGATGATCTGCGGCAGATAGGCCAGCTTGACCTGTGGGCCAAGCCGGATACGGCCGCTGTCCGGGTAGGTTTCATCCACGATCATTTTGATGAGCGTGGATTTACCCGTGCCGTTGTCACCGATGAGGGCAATGCGTTCTCCGCCCTCTACCTTTAAGGAAATGCCCTCAAAGAGTTTCTTTGCCCCAAAGGACTTGGAAAGGTTCCGGATTCCCAAAACCTCGTCGCCGTGGAACTCAGCGGCGGTAAAGCGGGCATCCATTTTACGGGCCTTTGTGGGCTTTGCCGTTGTACGCATCCGCTCAATGCGGCGCTCCATGGAAATTGCACGGCGGTAGGTCTTGTCCATACCCTGAAACGCCCACAACCGAAGTTGCTCCGCTGATTTTTCCAACTGGGCGATCTTGGCCTGTTCCTTTTCGTATTGCTTCATCCGCTCCTGATAGCGGCGCTCCTTTTCCACGGCGTAAAAGCTGTAATTCCCAGAATAAAATTCCGCCTTGCCGTTTTCAATTTCAATAACGCGGGTCACGGATCGGTCCAAGAAATACCGGTCATGGGAGATTGCCACAACGGTGCCGTGAAACTTCTGAATGTAATTTTCCAGCCATTCCGTTGCGTGGAGGTCCAAGTGGTTCGTGGGCTCATCCAGCAACAAAATGTCCGTATCCTCCAAAATCAGACGCCCCAGATTGACGCGGGTCTTTTCACCGCCGGAAAGGCGGTCGAATAAACGTCCCCGCATATCGTCCGGGATGGAGAGGCCGTTGGCGATTTTGCTGATGGCAACGTCCGTATCATAGCCGCCAAAAACCTCAAAGCGCTCCGCCAGACTTCCGTAGCGCTTCAAAAGCGCGGGATCGTTCTTCCCTGCCGCCATCCGCTCCGCAAGGCTTTCCATTTCGGCGGCCAGCGTATGCAGCCGATCAAAGGCGGAGCGAAGCACATCTTCTACCGTATAGCCATCAGGATAGACCGGAATCTGAGAGATCAGACCGATTCTGCGGCCCGGTGCAATGGTCACCGTTCCCTCATCATACTCCAGCTCCCCGGTCAGTATCTTGAACAGCGTGGACTTTCCCGCTCCGTTTTTGCCCAATAGGCCGACACGCTGGCCCTGATCGATTTGAAAGGTGATTCCGTCTAAAATATTTTGGCCGACCTCGAAGGACTTTACCAAACCATTTACTTGTATATCGATCATATCATCTGTAATTCTTTCACGATTTCTTCAAAGTGCATGGCGTGGGAGGCCTTGATCAGCATAGTGGTATGGGGCTGAAGCTGCTCACGCAGTGTCGGCATAGCCTCCTCACGGGTGGCAAAATGCAGGACCTCCGCACCGCCCATGGCGGCACCGTCCGCTATTTTGACCGCCTTTGAGCCGATGGCCACCACAAAATCGATTCCCAGCATAGCCGCCAGAGCTCCGGCATTGAAATGCGCCTGCTCTGTCAGGTCTCCCAACTCGCCCATATCACCAAGGACCGCCACACGGCGCTCACATTCTGTTCTTGCCAGAACCTCCAGCGCCGCCGATACGGACTGCGGGTTGGCGTTGTAGCAGTCATCCAGCAGGACCCGGCCATCGGATAGACGGAGAATGTGCATCCGGGAGCCAATGGGCGCATATGCCGCAACGCCCCGGATGATTTCTTCCTTACTGAGCCCCAGCGCCTCTCCCACGGCAACAGCGATGGAGGCCGCATAAGCCATGTGCTCGCCGGGGGCGGGAATATTCAGGTGGTACACATCCTTTTCCGAGGTCACAGTGCAGGTGATGCCATTGACGCCGTGGTCTAAAATGTCGCTGATACGGACCTGACAATGCTCGCTCTGCCCGCAGCGGATGATCCTCTGCGGCAGGGTCACGGTATCCAGCAGGGCGTCATCCCCGTTGAGAATGGCGATGCCATCGTCCTTCAGGTGCTCAAAAATCTCACATTTTGCCTTTAAAATGCCCCCACGGCTGCCGAGATATTCAATATGGGCATCTCCAATATTGGAGATGACGGCAATGTCCGGGCGCACCATAGCGCCTAAATATTCAATTTCACCGAAGTGGTTCATGCCCGTTTCAATGACCGCCGCCTGATGCTCGGGAGACAGCCCGAACAGCGTCAGGGGCGTACCGATATCGTTGTTGAAGTTCTCCGGCGTTTTCAGTACGTTGAGCTTTGCGCCAAGGACAGCGGCAATCATTTCCTTTGTTGTGGTTTTTCCGACGCTGCCGGTAATTTGAACAAAGGGAATATCGAATTTGTCCCGATAAGCGGAGGCCATGTCCCGCAGCGCAAGGCGGGTATCCGCCACCTTGATGTAAAATTTATCCGGGCGGATATCCTGCGGCAGTTTGGCGCACAGACAGCCGGCAGCGCCGGCGTCCAGCGCCGCGTCAATAAAATTGTGACCGTCAAATTGCTCACCGACCCATGGCAGAAATAAGCACCCCGGCGTGATATTCCGGCTGTCTGTGGAAACGGCGGATATGGCAGGCACCTGCTCACACGGGTTCCACCATACGCCGCTGACCACGGCTGCGATTTCCGTTACTGTCATTGGCTGCATAGCTTATCTCCTCTTGATCTTCAAAGACTGCTCAACGATCTCTTCGCACAGGTTATCGTAGGAAATCCCGACAGCCGCCGCCTCCTTGGGGACAAAGCTGTTGGGCGTCATTCCAGGCAGAGAGTTGGCCTCCAGACACCAAATCTGTCCATTCTTATCCAAAATCATATCCGTCCGGGAATAAACGGAAAGGCCCAGCGCCTTATGGACACGCATTGCCATTTCACCGACAGCCTTTGCCTCGGCCTCTGTCAGTTCTGCCGGACAGACCTCCTTGGCACCGCCAACCTGATATTTTGCCGTGTAATCGAAATTTCCGACTGCGGGGAAAGACTCAACTGCCGGCAGATAACGTTCACCCAGCACGGCGTCCGTCACCTCTCGGCCATAGATCCGTTCCTCCACCAGCACACGGGCGCAGTAAGCGCGGACCTGCCGCAGCGCGTCCGCCAGTTCGGTGCGGTCCTTCGGCAAATACACGCCTAAGGAGGAACCGCCGGTAGGCGCCTTTACCACGCAGGGCATCGGCAGTATTTTGGCCAGATGAGAAATCTCGTCCTCTGTATATGTCAACACCTGCCACTTCGGATTCGGAATACCGTTGGCGTCCATCATCTCTTTCGCGACAATTTTATCCATGGCAATAGCAGAGCTTAAGTACCCAGCACCCGTATATGGTACGCCCAGCAGGTCCAGTGTGGCCTGAATGCGGCCGTCCTCCCCGTCCTGCCCGTGAAGTCCCAAAAAGACGATATCCGCCAAGCGGCAGATATCCAGTACGTGAGGGCCAAGTCGGCTGGGACTCTGATCCGGCCGCCCGCGCCGGACAGCCTCCAAGTCAGGAGCCTCCACTGCGATCTTCACATCGGGGCAAAGACCATCCGGAGCGTCAAATAACGTACTCAAATCCGCTGGGGCATTTTCAAGTCCCATGAACATATCCACCAAAATCGCCTGATGTCCTTTCCGGCGCAAAGCCTGACACACACAGGTGCCGGAAACCAGAGAGACGGTGCGCTCTGTGGAAATACCGCCGGCCAAAACAACAATCTTCATTGAAAACCAGAACCTTTCAATTTCATGCTTCCGCTCGGATGACAGTGGAAGTGATAAATTTTATTATAAGCCGTAATAGTTTAGCACAATCTTCGCACGAATACAATCCCATATCTGGAAAAAGAAGCCGGTTTTCGCCAAGGGAAGCAGCTGCTATCCCCTGTTGAAAACCGGTATACCGTCTTATTTCAGCCAGCCTAAAATTCCGTCAGACTTTTCTCCCTGAAGCAAGGTGCTGGTGGCCGTGAGCATCTGTGCGGCGGCCCCGCGAGTGACCGGTTCCTCCAATGCACTGCTTCCGAAGCTGCCTGTGTTGAGGACGTTCAGCGCCTCCATGTTTCCAACGGCCTGCGCCGCCCATGAAGGAACTGCTTCCCGATCTGCGTACCACACCTCAAGCTCGATGTCCCCACGGTTCAAAACGCGGTTGAGGACAGTTGCCGCTTCGCTGTAAGAAATCGGAGAAGCGCCGGAGAACACTGCCCCGCCTGCGGAGGTCTTTCCCTTGATGATGCCATCTGCCACACCGGCAGCGGCATAGCCCTTTGCCCAAGTGGGAATCGCCGCGTCATCCTGAAAGCCGGTCATAGTAACGTCCGTGACCTCTGCTCCAGAGGTTTCCATGACCATGGCCAGAAATTCCTCCCGGCTGACGGTGCGATCCGGCTCAAAATACCAATTCTCTCCGATTTTTGCCCCAGTGAAGATTCCCTGCTCCGCAAGATACTGCGCGGCGGCGGCAGTGGATGCGTCCGTATCTGCATAGGTAACGCCGGAGCGGGAACGCTCGATGGTCACCGTTACGGTTGCCGGCTGGGAAACCGCGCCCTGTGAATCGGCGGCGGTATAGGTGAAACTGTCGGCACCGAGAGCGTTTTCCTTCGGTGTATAGACAAAATCCGCTCCGTCTATCATCACAGTTCCCTTTTTCGGCTGTGCCGCAACGGAATAGATTAAGTCATCTCCATTAGGAGCAGTTGCCTCCAGACGTCCCTGATACGGAATGCCGCGATAGGTCTGAATTTCCAAATCCCGTGCTGCCGGCGCATTTTCCGGCGCCACCGGCTCCGTTTTTTCCTTTCCCCTGCCAAACAGTGCTTGTGCGCTGCCGGCCAAAAGCAGTACCGCCAAGGATAAGGCGGTGCCGCGCTGTGCGTATTGCTTCATGCTCCCGTATACCTCCTGTCAGATTGATACGGGAATAGTGTTTTCTGGCAAATGGAAATTATGCGCGCTTACGCCGAAGACACAGATGGTAAAACCCGGAACAGGACAACCTGTTCCGGCTTGATTCAATAGGCTGAACCGATGGGACGCCCTGGCCTCCGCCGGACCACGGTACGCATTTTGATACCGGAGACAAAACCCATGGCAGCAAATAGCGTAACGATGGAGGAGCCACCATAGCTGAAAAACGGCAGCGTCAGACCGATGACCGGCATGATGAACAGACACATCCCGATGTTGATGATCATTTGAAAGGCCAGCATGGAGGCAATTCCCACGCAGACACAGGTGTGGAACATAGAGCCTGACCGCCGCCCCACGATCACTACGCGAATGATGATGGACACCAAAATCAAAATCGCCAGCGTGGCGCCGACAAAGCCAAGCTCCTCTCCAATCACGGCGAAAATCAGGTCCGTGTGCCGTGCGGGAATAGAGCCGGTTCCCGCCTGTGTCTGTGTGCCGTGGAGATACCCCTGTCCCCAGAAGCCGCCGCCGCCGATAGTCAAAAGGCTGCGGGTCTGCTGGTAGCCCTGATTTTGAACATCGTAGCTGTGGTCAAAAAGAACAAGAAAACGGTTTTTCATATAGCTTGGCAGCAGGTCCAGCGTCCAGACCGCAATACCGCCAATCGTTCCGGCCGCCCCCAGCAAAACGAACCAGCGCAGGGCAAAGCCAGAGACAAACGCCATCACCACGAAAATCAATACAAACATCATGGCGTTTCCCATGTCGCGGGATACGATGAAATACAGTCCGGCCATGCCAAAGGCGTGTCCCGCCGCCATAAAAGCCGATGAGAAGGACTTCAAATCGCGTTTTTCCTCTAACAGCCATTGAAACTGCCAAGCCAGAAGAATAATAAACGTGATTTTAACCACCTCTGCCGGGCCGATGCTGACCGGCAGGAATGGAAATTTCAGCCATGCCCGGTTGCCGTCCTGCTCCCGGCCAAAGGGTGTCAGCAGCAGGAGAATAAAACCGGCGTTGAAGGCCGCGATCCACTTCCAGCGCTTCATCAAAAGCTCCAGATCGATCATGGATATGGCAAAATACACCACGATACCGATGAGCAGCGCCGCTGTCTGGACGAGGACTTTACGGTTATCCTCGTTGTACCGCGTAGCGCTGAAGATCATAGCGATGCCATAGAGCGACGCGGTGCAGCAAAGACCCAGCAAAATCAGGTCTGCGCCCTGTATGACCTCTATGATTGATTCTTTTATTCGCTTGAGCATTCGTTTCTCCTTGTGCCGTTTACAGTCTGCGTGTACAGTTCTGTGATTGTCCGTAAATTTTTATTAGTATACCACACAAAAGCAGGCGTGTAAACTTTGAGAAAATTGTTTTGCTTATTTACGGAAGTGTGCTATAATATAATAGCTTATGCAGAGGAGGACGCTTATGGAATTTTACACGCACAGCCCGAAAGAAACGGAGGCTGTCGGCGCCCGCCTTGGCTCCGCACTCTCTCCCGGCTCCGTTGTTGCCTATTTTGGCGGACTGGGCATGGGAAAAACCGCGTTTACCCGCGGGCTTGCCGCCGGGCTTGGTTATCAGGGGCGGGTCACAAGTCCCACATTTACCATTGTAAATGAATACGAGGGTGGGCGGCTGCCGCTGTTCCACTTTGATATGTACCGCTTGACCAGTGCGGAGGATTTATTTGACATCGGCTGGGAGGATTATCTGTCCCGGGGCGGTGTCTGCGCGGTGGAATGGAGCGAGAACATTGCGGACGCCCTGCCTGCTGACGCCATTCAGGTCCGCATTGAGCGTGTGGATGATATGACCCGGCGCATTACCGTTGAAGGAGTGGAGCTTCTGTGAAAATATTGGCGCTGGAAACCTCGGCCCGGGCGGTGTCTGCCGCCGTTTCCGAGAATGGACGCATTCTAACCTCCGGTTATCAGGATACCGGGCTGACTCACAGCCGGACGCTGATGCCGATTGTGGAGCATATTTTAAAAAATGCCGATTTGAAGCCGACGGATATGGATGCTATTGCCGTGGCGGTGGGGCCGGGCTCCTTTACCGGCATCCGCATTGGCGTGGCTGCCGCAAAGGGACTGGCGCTGGCACTGGACAAGCCTGCCATTGGCGTATCCACGCTGGCAGCTATGGCGCGGAATGTGGCCTTTGCCGATGGATTGGTAGTTTGTGCCATGGATGCCCGCCGGTCACAGGTCTACAATGCGACCTTTTCCGCCGAGGGCGGCGTACTTACCCGTCTAACGCCTGACCGCGCGATTTCTCTCAGTGAGCTTGCAGAGGAGCTGCGCGGCGCGGAGCGTTCTATTACGCTTGTGGGTGACGGTGCGTGCCTTGCACATACATGCTTTACGGAGAATGGACTTCCCTGCCGGTTGGCCCCGCCCCATCTGCTGCTCCAAAACGCTGTCTCTGTAGCGCTGGAGGCCAAAGCACTGGCGTCGCAGGGGAAAATGGTATCCGCACAGGAGCTTGCGGTTTTTTATCTCCGCCCACCGCAGGCGGATATGTTGAAAAAGAAGCCTGTCACTATACAGTGATTTCATAATTTTTATATAGAGGAGAACAGAATTATGGGTAAAGTAGTCATTATGGATCATCCCCTTGTCGCGCACAAGTTGACAATTATGCGGGACAAAAACACCAGCGTCAAGGATTTCCGGGAACTGGTCAGCGAGATCGGTATGCTCATCACCTATGAGGCCACCCGCGATCTGCCCATGACCACCAAGCACATCGAAACACCGATCTGCGAGATGGAGGCCCCCACGCTGGCGGGCCGCAAATTCGTGGTGGTCCCCATCCTGCGGGCCGGTCTCGGTCTGGTGGACGGTGTGCTGCGGATGGTCCCCTCCGCCCGTGTCGGCCATATCGGTATGTACCGCGATGAGGAAACGCTGGAGCCCCATCCCTATTTCTGCAAAATGCCCAAGGACGTTGCCGAGCGCGACGTGCTGATCGTGGACCCCATGCTGGCCACCGGCGGCTCTGCGGCTGAGGCCATCGGCGAAATGAAGAAGCGGGGCTGCAAGCACATCAAGCTCATGGTTCTGGTGGCGGCTCCCGAGGGCATCAAGCACATTCAGGAGCTTTTCCCCGATGTGGACATTTACGCCGGCGCGCTGGACGATCATCTGAACGAAAAGGGCTATATTGTTCCCGGCCTCGGCGATGCCGGAGACCGCATCTTCGGTACAAAGTAAAAATCTGTTCTTCTATCTCAAGGCTATGAAACCCGGGAGCTGTTGCTCCCGGGTTTAAATTTTTTAAAATTCCCTGCAACATTTTGGGTTGTCCGGTTGTTTATAGAGCAGAACGGCGAAAACACCGCCACTGAATATCAGAAAGGAATTTTGAACATGAAACACACGAAGTATTGGATGACCCTTGCTCTCTGCGCCGCCATGGCGTTGTCTCTGGCTGCCTGCGGCAGCAAGGCCCCTGCTCAGGACAGCACAAAGGATACCCAGCAGACAGAAGCTGAGGATACTGTAATCGGCGGAGAAAACGCCCAGATTCCGAATCCTTGGACTTGGACGGAATATGCTTCTATTGAAGATGCCGAGGCCACTGTCGGCTTTGATGTGACGCTGCCGGAGCTTCCCGACGGGTATGCCCTCTCCTATATTCAGGCCCTGACGGAGAGAGGACTGCTGGAGATCACCTATGAAAACGAAAGCGGCGATGAGCTTTCGATTCGCAAGGCTCCCGGTGATGGGGACATCAGCGGCGACTACAATGACTACGCTCAATCCGATACCATCACTGTCAGCGATAGGGAGGTCACGCTGAAGGGTAATGACGATGCCGTGAATCTTGCTATTTGGGCAAAAGACAGATATACTTACGCTGTATCTGCCAGTGCCGGTCTCTCTGCCGAGGGAATGTCTGAGCTGGCCGCACAAATTCAGTGAGCGGCTTACGGTTCGCCGCAAGCGCAAAGGAGTGAATGCTGTGGAGGGTTGTCTCCCCCTGTTCCCTGCTATTGATTGGCTTTCTCTGTTCCGAATGGCCGCTGCCCGACTGTTTGCACCGAAGGAGGATGCAAAGCCTGTCGAAACTGTCTCTATCAGCCAGCAGGCGGCACAAATTCTGGACACTTATGGCGATACTATTCTCCGTTATGCCTACTCCTATCTTCACAATCAGAGCGATACCGAGGAGGTCCTGCAGGATACGCTGATTCAATTTTTGAAGACCCGGCCGGTATTTGAGAGTGACGAGCACGAAAAGGCATGGCTGCTGCGGGTAGCGGGCAACCTTTGCAAAAATCGTCTGAAATACAACAGCCTGCGGCAGACGGATGAGCTGCGGGAGGAACTGATAGCGGAGCAGCGGGAGGACCTTTCCTTTATCTGGGACGCTGTGCAGGCATTGCCGGTGCAGTACCGGGAGGTTATCCACCTTTTTTACCGGGAGGGCTACTCCACCCGGGAGATCAGTCAAATTCTGGGGCGAAAAGAGGCAACGATCCGCTCTGACCTCAGCCGTGGGCGCGGTAAGCTGAAGGAACTGCTGAAGGAGGCGTATGACTTTGAAGTATGATGAGCTTATGGACCGTATTGAAGTGACGCCGGAAATGCGGCAGCGTATTTTAAAGAATATAGAAACCGCCGACCTGACTCCCGATAAAAAGGTGTTGCGGCTCCATCACCTGAAGCAATATCTGGCGGCAGCCGCCTGCTTTGCTCTGCTCATCACCGGTATTTATACGCTGCCCCAAAGGCGGCCTGAATCTGCCGCCCCCGGCTCGGCAGTCACCTCCCCAGTCAACGGCATTGAAGAAGCCACCTCCCTTGAAGAACTATCCCAGACTCTGGGCTTTGCCGTGCCGGATCTGACGGGTCTCCTTCCCTTTGTGCCGGAAGATGTGATCTACAGCGCCTACTGGGGAGAAATGGCACAGGTGGAATATACCTGCGGCGAGCAGAAGGTCCTGTTCCGCATGGCAGCCGGCGAGCAGGATGTTTCCGGGGATTACACGGATTATCCGAACACTGAAGCCTTGACGCTGGATGACGGAACCGCTACACTGAAGGGTGAAAATAATGTATTCACATTAGCAATCTGGAGCCGGGGCGGCTATTCCTACGCTTTATCGCTTACAAACGGGCTGGATACAGAGCAATGGCAGACTTTGCTATGTAAAATTTCATAAACAGCCCCCGGGAGCTATAGCTCCCGGGGGCTATCAGCGCTGCCAGCAGATTTTCCTTGCATTTTGTCCATCCATCCCTTACAATAAAAATACAAGTGAAGAAGCAAAGAATGACGGCTGCAACGGAGTGCCTCGCGCACGGGCTGACACCTGTCTCCTTTGCGTGCGGCGGGTGTTCCGAATTATAAATCGGAGCGCCCTTTTCTTTTATTTGCTGTTAATTTTTAAAAGGGGGAAAAGCAAATGACTCTGGTCACAAACGGCAGGCTCATCACCCGGGATTCGGAGAGCCTCGGCTATTATGAGCATGGCGCTGTTGCCTACGAGGGTACAAAAATCACCGAGGTCGGCGAGGAAACTATGCTGCGCGCCAAGTACCCGCAGGCGGAGATCATTGACGCCAAGGGCGGCGTCATCATGCCGGCGTTCATCAACGCCCATACGCACATCTACTCTGCTTTAGCCCGCGGGCTTTCCATTGCCGGCAACAATCCCAACAATTTCTATGAGGTACTGGACGGTACATGGTGGGCCATTGACCGCCACCTGACGCTGGAGGGCACCCGTGCCAGCGCCAATGCCCTGTATATGGACTGCATCAAGCAGGGCGTTACAACAATTTTCGACCACCATGCAAGCTACGGCGAGATTCCCGGCTCCCTGCATACCATTGCCGAAAGCGCAAAGCGCTTCGGCGTGCGCTCGTGTCTATGCTATGAGGTCAGCGACCGGGACGGAGAAGAAAAGTGCCGGCAGGCGATACAGGAAAATGCGGATTTTATCGCGGAATGTGAAAAGGAACAAAATCCCATGCTGGCTGCTATGTTCGGAGGACACGCCCTGTTTACCCTTTCCGATAAGACCTTCGACCGCATGGTAGAGGCCAACAACGGCCGCACCGGCTATCATATCCATGTTTCCGAGGGTATGAACGATGTCTATGACAGTCTGCAAAATTACGGCCGCCGCCCGGTGCAGCGCTTGCAGGATCACGGCATTTTAGGTCCGAAAACGATTTTGGGGCATTGTATCCATGTGAACACCGCCGAGATGGAGATCATCCGGGAGACCGATACCATGGTTGTAAATAATCCGGAGAGCAATATGGGAAATGCTGTTGGCATTTCTCCGGTACTCCAGCTTTACCGGCACGGAATCCTGCTGGGAATGGGAACGGACGCCTATACAAATGATATGCTGGAGTCCCTGAAAGTCGCCCTCTGCTCACAGCGGCATAATGCCTGTCTTCCCAACGTGGGCTGGTGCGAGGTCACGGATATGCTGTTCAAAAACAACGCCAAAATCGGCGCCCGGTATTTTGAGACGCCGCTCGGTGTGCTGAAGCCCGGCGCGGCGGCGGACATCATCGTGATGGACTATAAGCCGTTTACGCCGTTTTCCGATGAAAATATTGACGGTCACATGATTTTCGGCATGACGGGGCGGCAGTGCCAGACTACCATCGCCAACGGAAGGGTCCTGATGCTGGACCGGGAGCTTGTGGGCGTGGATGAGGAAGTGGAAAACGCGCATATTTTAGAGGCGGCCAAAAAGCTCTGGGGGGAGCTGAACCACCGCACGTACTGAAAATCGAAACGAGGTGTGAATATGTCTGAGTTAATGACCCCAATTCCCTTTCGCCAACTGATGACATGGATATCTGCGGAATATGCCCGGGACGGTTCCGTGTTCGGTGTGCAGCGGCCATTTCATCCCAGCGGGAAAATGCTGCCCATTTTTGGTGAGACCATTGAAACGCCCTTCGGTCCTGCCGCCGGTCCCAATACCCAACTGGCACAGAACATCATAGCGGGGTATTTTGCAGGAGCCCGGTTCTTTGAGCTGAAAACCGTTCAGAAAATGGATGGCGCGGAGTTGGCCGCCTGCATCAACCGCCCCTGCATTCTGGCAGAGGACGAATGCTATAACTGCGAGTGGTCCACGGAGTTGACGGTCCCACAGGCCTTTGCGGAATATGTCAAGGCTTGGTGCGCCTGCAAAATGCTTGCCAAGCAATACGGCTTGGGCGATGCCAACGGCTTTGTGTTTAATATGTCTGTGGGCTATGATTTAGAGGGCATCAAGGGTGAAAAGGTCGATATGTTCCTAAGCGGGATGATGGACGCTGCCAAAACGCCTGTCTTTCAAGAGTGCATTGCGGTGCTCCATGAGCTGTTCCCGGAGGATAGTGACTATATTGATACGATCTCTCCCCATATTTCACGCTCTGTTACCCTTTCCACGCTCCACGGCTGCCCGCCGGAGGAGATTGAGCGCATTGCGAGCTATCTCATCACGGAAAAGGGACTGCATACCTTTGTCAAGTGCAATCCTACCCTGCTGGGGTATGAAACGGCACGCTCCATATTGGATGAAATGGGCTATGACTATATCGCCTTTGATGACCATCATTTCAAGGAGGACCTGCAATACGAGGATGCGGTTCCCATGTTCCGCCGATTGGAAAAGCTGGCTGCGGAACGCGGCTTGGAGTTTGGATTGAAGCTCAGCAATACATTCCCGGTGGACGTAAAGGCCGGTGAGCTGCCAAGCGAAGAGATGTACATGGCCGGAAAGAGCCTCTACCCGCTGACAACAGCTATGGCGGCGCGGATCAGCCGGGAGTTTGACGGAAAGCTCCGCCTTTCCTATGCCGGTGGTGCGGATGCTTTCAACATTGACAAGCTGTTTGCATGCGGCATCTGGCCTATCACCATGGCGACAACGGAGCTGAAGCCCGGCGGCTACCAGCGTTTTACGCAAATCGGGGAAATTTTGGAACGTTTTCCGTTCGAGCCGTTCAGCGGCGTGGATTCGCTGGCTGTGAATGAACTGGCCCGCTCAGCCCGGCACGATAAATACCACCTGAAGGACATCAAGCCTCTCCCCCGCCGGAAGCTGACGGAGAAGGTCCCTCTGCTGGACTGCTTCACTGCCCCCTGTGAGGGCGGCTGCCCTATTCGGCAGGATATTCCGGAGTATATAGAGCTGTGCCGTACCGGCCGCTATACGGAGGCGCTAACGCTCATTACGGAGAAAAATCCCCTCCCCTTCACCACAGGAACCATTTGTGCCCACCGCTGCCAGACAAAGTGTACTCGAAATTACTATGATGAATCCGTTCATATTCGGGAAACGAAGCTCGTGGCGGCGGAAAACGGATATGACGCATTGATGCGTTCTTTGAAAAAGCCTGCGCCGGTCACCGACGGACGGAAGGCCGCTATTATCGGCGGTGGTCCCACTGGTATTGCCGCAGCATATTTTCTGGGCCGAGCAGGAATCCCGGTCACGGTCTTTGAAAAGAGCAGCAGGCTGGGCGGTGTGCCGATGCAGGTGATTCCGGGCTTCCGTATCAGTGAGGCTGCCATTGAAAAGGATATTGCCCTGATGCAATTTTACGGTGCGGAAATTCGGCTGAATACACCGGCTCCCTCCGTAGCGGAGCTGAACGTCGCCGGATATACCCACATTTTCTTTGCGGTGGGTGCCGGAAAGGCCGGGAGACTGAATATCCCCGGCAACGTTGTCCCTGTCATTCAATGGCTGCGGGATTTAAAGGCCGGGAAAAAGGTCTCCTTGGGCCATGTGGCGGTCATCGGCGGCGGCAATACCGCGATGGATGCGGCCCGAGCGGCGATTCGCTCAGGGGCAGCGTCCGCGACGCTGGTTTACCGCCGCACAAAACGGTATATGCCCGCCGATGCCGAGGAATTGGAACTGACAATGGCCGATGGCGTTCGTTTTTTAGAGCTGGCTGCTCCTGTTGCACAGGAAAACGGCAGGCTGAAATGTGAGCGGATGACCTTGGGCGCACCGGATGAAAAGGGCCGCCGCAGCCCGCTTCCGACAGGCGAGCTCATGGAGTTCGACTGCGATACGGTAATTGCCGCCGTTGGTGAGCAGGTCGAAGGCGAACTGTTTACCGCAAACGGAATCGCGGTAAACGCTAAGGACATCCCCGGCTTCTGTACGAATTTGGAGAATGTCTATGTGGGCGGTGACGCCATGCGCGGCCCTGCCACTGTGGTAGAGGGAATCGCCGATGCACAGCGCTTTGCGGATATTGTAATCGGTGCACCTCATACGCTCAGTGTCCCGGAAAACGCCCACGTGACCCGGGAAGAAGCAATTTCCAAAAAAGGAATCCTTTCTCCGCCCACAGTGGGCTGCGAGGGAAACCGCTGTCTGCACTGCAATACCGTCTGTCAGGTCTGTGCTGATGTGTGCCCGAACCGGGCCAATGTGGTCATCGAACTCCCGGGTGGGCGGCACGAAATTCTCCATGTGGACCGTATGTGCAATGAGTGCGGCAACTGCGCGGTATTCTGCCCCTATGACTCCGCGCCCTATCGGGATAAATTCACCCTGTTCCTGACCCGGAGCGGATTTGATGAGAGCCAGGAAAATCAGGGATTCCTGCCGCTGGGCGGTGGAAAGGTACTGATTCGGCTGGAGGGTAAGGTATTCGAGGCAGACCCTGCCTCGGATGACCGCCTGCCGCCTGATATTGCCCTGTTAATCCGCACGGTGCTGAAGGAATACAGCTATCTCTTGTAAGAGTATCTCCAAATAAGCAAAAGACTCTCCCGGATCAAGCTCCGGGAGAGTCTTTTATTTTATCAAAGCGCTTTATTCCTTGATAGTACCGTCCGCATTGAAGACCGGCAGCTTTTCCAAGAACTTGATATCCGTGCGCTTGGCAGCTGCGCCTTCGGCAAGAACGGCAATTCTGCCGGTGACAATGCCGCCGGCCTTTTCCACCAGTGCCTCCATTGCTTTCAGGGACCCGCCGGTGGAGATCACATCATCCATGAGCAAAATCCGCTTTCCATGCAGCAGCGCGGCGTCATCCCGCCCCAGATACAGCCGCTGAAGTCCGGCAGTGGTAATAGACTGATCCTCCACGCAAATCGAGTCCTTCATATAAACCTTGGAGCTTTTTCTGGCAAGGAAATACTTCTTCGCGCCGGACTGGCGGGCCATTTCGTGAATCAGCGGAATGCTTTTTGCCTCCGCAGTAAACATATAATCATAGCTGTCTGCGGGAACCAGCTTCAAAAGCTCCCGTGCACAGGCTACTGTCAATTCGGCATCGCCAAAGCAGATAAAAGCGCCAATGTACAGATCATCTGTTACCTTACAGATGGGAAGCTCCCGTTTTAAACCGGCTACCTCAAGAGAATATGTCATGTCAATGCTACCTCCCTCATGTTCCTATCAAAGTCTATGAGAATACACGATCAATTACCGTTTTATTATATCGTGTTCGGTCCAAAAGTCAAGATACTACCTTTCAAAGAAGCTCATCCAGATGTAAACGCTGTATCTTTTGGGGCGGAGCCGGTTCCCCTGTGGCTACGCCTGCGGCATATCCCGGAAAGGATGATATCTCATAGTAAGACTCCCCTGCTCTCAGCGGTGTTTCCGTTTTCATCATCGTCACGATTCCAGCGCCTGCGCGCTTTACCCGGGCCTCCCGCCGCACCCAGCATCTAAAAAAAGCCTCCTGTGTCCGCACCCCCGCAATGCGCTCCATCGTGCGGACGCTGACAGGGCGGATATGCTCAATATCCACTCCCACCGGTGTGTCGGCCACGGCTACAGCGGCCGCCCCCGCCGTATGGCTGAGGCTGAAGTGGACCTCCGGGTATGCAGGAAAGTACGGCTTCCCGGACGCCTCCGTTGAGATTACAGGCAATGTTCGCCAGCTATAGCGGTCATGCAGGGCCAGCCGCAGCAGCAGATAGGCGCACAGAACCTCCTGATGCTTTTCCCTTGGGATACGCTCCAAACGCAGGCGTCTGTCCTCCGGAAGCAGTTCCAGCATATCGTGATATTCATTTTCCGAAAGCGGCCTGTCCATTTTGGCAAGCCAAAGCCAGATTGCCATTGTGCTGTTCCCCTTCGCATTTTATGCCGTGGTACTTATCCCTATCATACAGCCCCAAAAGACACACTGTAAAGCGGAAATTTCAAAATCAGTCAAAAATTTTCGAAAAAAAAGAGGATTTTTGAAGTGCAAGGGGTATAACTTAATATCCGTTGAAATAACACAGGGAAAACGATTTAGAAAGGAGGTCTGGCATGGCCTTTCCCCAGAGCTTTATGGACGAGCTGGTTGCTCGCAGCGACATTGTGGATATCGTCGGCAGCTATGTGCCGCTGACTGCCAAGGGCGGGAGCTATTGGGGCTGCTGCCCCTTCCACAATGAAAAGACCCCCTCCTTTCACGTTTTGCCGGACCGCCAGATGTACCATTGCTTTGGCTGCAAAAAGGGCGGCAGCGTTATCAACTTCATTATGGAGGAGGAAAACCTCTCCTTCCCCGAGGCGGTGCGCTTTTTGGCCAAGCGCGCCGGTATGGAGGTTCCCGAGGAAGAGGGTGACCGGGAGGCCGGCCGCAGGCGGCAGCGCCTTTTGGATTTGAACCGGGACGCCGCCAGATTTTATTATCAGCTATTGCAGCAGCCGGAGGGTCAAGCGGTACAGGCGTATCTTGACAAGCGCCAAATACGAAAATCCACTGCCGTGAAATTCGGCATGGGCGCCTCGCTGGACGAATGGGACGTTCTGCTGAACGCCATGACGCAAAAGGGCTACACCAAGGCGGAGCTTTTGAGTGCCGGACTTGTGGTGCAGAATAAAAAGGGCGGCTTATATGATAAATTCCGCAACCGCCTGATGCTGCCGGTCATTGATACCCGCGGCGATGTGGTCGCCTTCGGCAGCCGTGTGCTGGACAAGTCCGAGCCGAAATATATGAACTCGTCGGAAACGCTGGTGTACTCCAAACGCCGTGTATTATATGGCCTGAATCTGGCAAAAAAGTCAAAGCGTCCCAATATTATTCTCTGTGAGGGCAATCTGGATATCGTAACGCTGCATCAGGCCGGGTTTGATAATGCCGTGGCCTCCATGGGAACGGCGCTGACGATAGAGCAGACACGGCTTTTGAGCCGCTTTACCAGGGAGCTTGTTCTCTGCTATGACAACGATAACGCGGGCAAACTGGCCACCCAGCGGGCGCTGGATCTGCTCAACGGCTCCGAATTCAGCGTCAAGGTATTACAGCTCCCCCGCCGTCTGGTCGATGGCGAATACGTCAAGCAGGACGCAGATGATTTTATTAAATTTCAGGGCGCGGATGCCTTTGAGCGGCTGCTGAACGGCAGTGAAAACGGAATTGAGTTCCGCATGGCGCAAATTGCCGGAAAATATGATCTGCACAGCGATGAAGCTCGTATTGCCTACTGCGGCGAGGTCAGTGAGCTCTTGGCTTCCCTCCCCGGCGCTGTGGAGCGGGAAATCTACACGGCGAGGGCGGCGGAGGCTGCCGGAATCACAAAGGACGCCATGGCATTAGAGGTAAAGCAGGCATTTCGGCGCCGGGCCTCCAAGGAAAAGCGGGCGGAGCTTCGCAAGGATTTGAATCCGGCTGTCTCGCTTCAGCCGAGAGAGCGCAGAATCCACTATGATAACATGAGATCGGCCCGGGCAGAGGAAGGTGTGCTCCGCCTCCTTTTGTGGGATGATACCTTATTCTCCGATCACATTCCGCTCGTGCCCGAACGTTTTTCCTCCCCATTGCTGGGACGTGCATTTCAAAGGCTGTGGGAGGTCCATGCCGCTGGAAAGAGGCCGATGATTGCCTCCTTGGGAGAGGAATTTACACAGGAGGAAACGGAGCATCTTACTGCGGTCTGTCAGGAGCCGGTGTCGCTTTCCAATGCCGCGCAGGCCTTGAAGGATTACATAAACGTTATCAACGAAGAAGCTGACAAACGAACGGCACAGGAGGATCCCCTCTTGGCCGCTGTCGAAAAATACAAGAACAAAAAGAGAGGAACACAATATGTCTGAAGAAAAAGTATTGACGCCCAAGGAGCTGAAGGCTCAGGCGGACGCCATTTTGGCCGCGGCCGATGGAAAAAAGGCCGCAAAGGCCCCCACTGCCCGCAAGAGCGGCAAAGCAGCAAAATCCACTGCTGTTCAGCAGGAGCCCCCCCAGCTCATGACGGATGAGGAGGCCAAGAAGGCCGGTATTCTTCGTTTGGACGATAAGCAGGTGGCAGCACTTCCCGCTGCAAGCTGGCTGGCTGGTCAGGAAAAGCTGCGTGAGCTTTTGGCACAGGGCAAGAAAAAGGGACGTCTGGACTCCTCAGAGCTGATGGAGGCTGTGGACGATCTGAATTTGGAAAGCGAACAGATGGATCAGCTCTATGACTCTCTGGAAGCGCTGAATATCGAAATCGGTACGGAGGAAGACCTGCTGCCGGACCTCCCTGATGACGAGCCTGCTGCTGAGGAAATCGCCGATGTGGAGGAGGAAGAGCTGGTTGACCCCAATTCTCTTGTCAGCAGCTTTTCCATTGACGATCCCGTGCGGATGTATCTCAAGGAGATTGGTAAGGTCCCCCTGCTGAACCCGGATGAGGAGATCGTTCTGGCTCAGGCCATGAGCAAAGGCGCCGAAGCCGCCGAAAAGCTGGATGAAGTAGAAAAGCAGCGCTCTGCCGGGGAGCCGGTCTCTGCTACAGAGGAAGAAATTGCCGCATGGAAGGCTGACCGCAAGGCCGGTGAAAAGGCAAAACAAAAGCTGGCAGAGGCAAACCTGCGTCTGGTTGTTTCAATCGCAAAGCGGTATGTGGGCCGCGGAATGCTGTTCCTTGATTTGATTCAGGAGGGCAATCTGGGCCTTATCAAGGCTGTTGAGAAGTTTGATTATACAAAGGGCTACAAGTTCTCCACCTATGCAACATGGTGGATTCGGCAGGCTATTACCCGGGCCATTGCCGATCAGGCGCGGACGATTCGCATTCCCGTACACATGGTAGAGACGATCAATAAGGTCATCCGCGTCAGCCGGCAACTCCTTCAGGAGCTGGGCCACGATCCCACGCCTAACGAAATTGCCGCAGAGATGAATATGCCTGTGGATAAGGTACGGGAGATTTTGAAGATTGCGCAGGAGCCGGTATCTCTGGAGACGCCTATCGGCGAGGAGGAGGACAGCCATTTGGGTGACTTCATTCCCGATGAGGGTGCCAGTGAGCCCAGTGAGGCCGCTTCCTTTACGCTACTGAAGGAGCAGTTGATGGACGTCCTCTCCACGCTGACGCCCCGTGAGGAAAAGGTCCTGAAGCTGCGCTTTGGCATTGAGGACGGTCGAACCCGCACGCTGGAGGAGGTCGGCAAGGAGTTCAACGTGACCCGCGAACGTATCCGCCAGATCGAGGCAAAGGCCCTGCGGAAGCTCCGCCATCCCAGCCGGAGCAAAAAGCTGAAGGATTTTCTGAACTGAAATACTGCTGAAAAGGCTGCACAGATTTATTTCTGTGCAGCCTTGAGACTGTCGATAAAGTGGTAAATCCTCCGCAACGGTAAGGAAGGGTGTGCGCGGGAAACCCAAGAAGGGTGTCCTGCGCCATTGAAATCCTTAGTTTTCAGAACTTTTATGAAGTTCTGAAAACTTGTTCAGCGGGGAGAAAAGACTTTTTCGACACGCTGAAGGCTGCCACAGATTTATTTCTGTGCAGCCTTTTCGTTATTAAGAGAAAATAAACGCTGTTATGCCCTCCCCTATTGCATCCAGCTCAGCAGACGTCCGGCCTCCAGCGCCGCCTGTGCCCGGACACCGTCAAAATCCACATAGGGGTTATAAACGCTCTCCAGCCGGTCATGGGCCGCCTTTGCCTCCTGAAGCGCGGCAACGCCTTCTTCACGGAGCACATCGGCCATCCGTCTGCGAAAGCGGAGACGAGCCTTATTTTCTGGATGTGCCAGCGCATCCAGTCGGATCCGGCGGCAGGGCTTTCCCACATATTCCATCCCCGGTCTTGAAGTAACAAACGCCAAACCCAGTTCAGGAATCAGCAAATGCTCCATCCGTGTGATATTCTCCGGGGCCATGCAGGCGATCACATCGTAGTTTCGCCGCACGGCTTCTGCCTGAATAATCTCCAGTAAGCCGCCCGCCGTTTCGTAACGGTCCGCGAACTCGTAGACACGCGGGCACAGCGTATCAACACTGTCAAAGCGCCAGATGGCACCCTTGTGGGTAATACTCCCCAAAAAGCGTTTGGTGATTTTTCCACTTCCGCTTCCGTGGCCTCGCAGTTCCCGCGCAATAATGCCCGCCATCCGCCGCAGCATTCGCTGACAGTCAACGATTTTTCCAACCTCTGCCAGGGTATCCAGTTCGACCTGCCGTGCTGATTTCAGGCAGCGATAGGCCTGGATATATGCCTCCTTATAATCATGCGTATGGCGCTTTACCTCCTCTGCCTGCGCCTTTGCGGCGGAGATGTCATAAAAGCGGCCCAAATCCACATAGCGGTCCACTGCCGCCGGAAACCGCGGCTCCATAACGTGCGGACTGGTACCGTCACAGACCCCGCAGCGAATGGACGGAATCACCACACCATCCAGAGAGTCAGGGTCCCCGGAGCACCATAGGTATTCCACATCCGCCCCGGCGGCCTCCATTGTCCGCCCGATCTCACGCATGAACGTATTCTTTCCAACACCGGGGCCGCCCTTTAAAATCATCAGATCAAACGTGTCATTTACATCCAAGATTTCCGAAAAAAGATTTTGAAAGCCGCTTCCACTGTTGGCGCCTAAAAAGAAATTTGTGACCTGTGCCATAGCAATATTCCTCCCGAATTGATTTCATTTTCAGGCTATGCGGGAGTAAGCGAAACGGTCCATATTTTCGGTTTTTCCAAAATAATTGCCGGAAGTCACATTGTTTTGTATCGATTTCGTGCACCTATAATGAATATACGGAAAAGCAAAACCGCACACCGGCTTAGTGTGCGGTCAGAGCCTTTATAGTTTTACAGAAACGTCTCGTTTTCCTTTGGCTCTGCGTAATTTTGCTCCAACATGGCTACATGAGATAAGAACGCTGGATCGTCAAAATATTTGGCGTGTCTCGTACACCTGCGGACGCAGCGCTGGCACTTAATGCAGGTTCCCGGAACGCTGAATACATCATGAGGGTCAATAGCCCCCATGGGGCACAACCGGGCACAGGCACCGCAGCTTGAGCATTTTGCGGGATCAGTTTTCGGCTTTGCTTTCAGGAATTTTGCCGGCAGACCGTCCGTCCCCTTTGGAACATAATACGGCGCTGCGGCATCACCGGGAACTGTAATCGGCGTGACAGGCTCCGTTAAGCAGTTGAACTTTTCAACGATACGCTTGGCAAAATCCTTGATTTCTGCTTGGTCGCTCCAATTCGGCCTTCCCGCTGCAAACTTATCAGTAAAAGCGTGCTGTCCGACAAAGGCCCCGGCCGCCACAGTGCGAAAGCCATTTTCCGCCATAACGGAGCACAGCTCTGCCAGTGAATGATCGTAGGCCCGGTTGCCAAAGGTCACAACCGCAATTCCAAAAGCGCCGTTTCCGTGCAGCTTATCTCGAAAATCCGGCAGGATTTTATTTGGGAGCTTCCCCGCATAGGTGGGAGCACCTATGATAGCCACATCATTTTCTGTAAAGCTGTAATCCTTTTCACGATCTGAAGCACCTGTAAAAGAAAAATTTGCAAGCGGAATATTCATTTGCTTTGCCATGGTTTCAGCCAGCAAATTGACAACGCGGGCCGTATTGCCGGTGGCACTGAAATAGAGCGTGCAGATACGTGTGATGTTCATGACGCCGCCTTTCTGTAAAAACAGGCATCCATACCGGATGCCTGTTCTTTTACAATGAGAAATCTTCTTCCTTCAACTTGGCCGTATCCAGAACCGCCGGACGGGGCGGCACACGCTTCAGCGGATCATACTTGAAGCTCCGGCAGTGGTGTTCCGCCGCAACAATGCCATGCTTCACGCACATAACGTCCGTTTCATTGATCTGCTGGCCGCGCTGACAATAGGTGCAGCTTGGTTCAATATTTTTCCGAAACAGCTTCACGCCGCTCTCCCCCTTCTTACAGCGCGTCTAACTGAATTGCGTCATTTTCCGCAGCCACATGGATTTTGGATATAGGATGCTCATAGCTGTCGATAATTTTGGTAGCCATGGGGTCTTCCAGCTTTTTTTGAATCGTCCGGCGGAGGTTGCGGGCACCGTAGGTTATGGAATAGGACTTTTCAACAAGGAACTCCACCAAGCTGTCACCATAGGTGAAGGTGATGCCCTTATCTCCAAGAGAGGTCACCAACTCGTTCAGCATAATTTTTGCGATAGCCTTGAA
Organism: Neopoerus faecalis; assembly: GCF_029218125.1. NCBI lineage: Bacteria > Bacillati > Bacillota > Clostridia > Eubacteriales > Oscillospiraceae > Neopoerus > Neopoerus faecalis. The sequence continues at coordinate 91,090 of NZ_JARFXX010000003.1, forward strand.
ATTCTCCTTGGAAAGACGGTTAAACGTGATAACGCCGTCTACACGGTTAATAAACTCCGGACGCAGGAATTGCTGCAGCGCCTTCATAGCCTTATCGGCATCCTGCTGCGTCTGGCTTCTGTTAAAGCCGACGGTGCCGCCATCCTGATTGCCGCTGCCGGCATTGGAGGTCATGACGATGATGGTATTTTCAAAATTCACTCTGCGGCCGTGAGAATCCGTAATCTCACCGTCATCCAAAATTTGCAGCAGCACATTCAATACATCGGGATGCGCCTTTTCAATCTCGTCAAACAGAATGACCGCATAGGGCTTGCGGCGTATCTTTTCCGTCAGCTGTCCGGCCTCGTCATAGCCGACATAGCCCGGCGGAGAGCCTACGATTCTTGAAACGGAGTGCTTTTCCATGAACTCGGACATATCCAGACGAATCAGCGCATCCGGCGTGTTAAACAGGTCCACAGCCAACTGCTTGACCAGCTCTGTCTTGCCAACGCCTGTGGGGCCGACAAAAATGAAGCTGACGGGCTTATGCTTGGGAGAAATGCCCACACGATTACGCCGCACGGCGGCTGCCACCGCTTCCACGGCCTGATCCTGCCCGATGATATGGGATTTCAATCTCTGCTCCAACTGGCTGAGCCGTTGAAATTCCTCCTCACGAATTTTGGAGGCGGGAATCTTGGTCCACAGCTCGATAACATGGGCCAGATTGTCCATGCTGAGCTGGGGGTCACCCTTCAGCAGCAGTGTATTCAGCTCCGTGCGCCGCTGCAGAATTTTGCTTTTCAGGGTCGCGATCTGCTCGTAATCCGGCTCTATGCCATCCTGTGCGCCCTGCTCCTCCAGCATAGTGCGTTCCTTTTCAAAATCGTCGATCTCCCGCCGGAGTTGCATACGCCGGGAAATATCCGGGTCCTTCAGGTTCAGGTCGGAGCAAGCTTCATCGATCAGGTCGATGGCCTTGTCCGGCAGGAAACGGTCCGTGATGTAGCGTTCACTCAGAAGCACGGCCTGACGTAAAATCCCATCGGAGATTTTGACACCGTGATACGCCTCGTAATTCGGGGCAAGTCCCTTCAAAATCTTGATAGAATCTTCAATAGATGGCTCATTGACCGTTACCGGCTGGAAACGGCGCTCCAATGCGCTGTCCTTTTCAATGGACTTCCGATACTCATTGAACGTTGTCGCACCGATGACCTGAATCTCGCCGCGGCTCAGCGCCGGCTTGAGAATATTGGCGGCATTCATGCTGCCCTCGGCATCTCCGGCCCCCACGATATTGTGAATCTCATCAATCATGAGGATGATGTTCCCCAGCTTTTTGACCTCGTCGATCAGTCCCTTCATTCTCTGCTCAAACTGGCCACGGAACTGCGTTCCGGCCACCAGCGCGGTCAGGTCCAGCAGATAGACCTCCTTTTCCCGCAGCTTATAGGGCACATCCCCCGCCACGATGCGCTGGGCCAGACCCTCGGCAATAGCGGTCTTGCCAACGCCCGGCTCGCCGATGAGGCAGGGATTGTTCTTCTGCCGGCGATTCAGAATTTGGATGACCCGCTCGATTTCCTCGGCGCGGCCGATAACAGGGTCCAGCTTTCCCTCCTTGGCCTTGCGGTTCAGGGAGATACAGTAGCTCTCTAAAAATTTGCGCTTGCCGGAGGGCTTCCCCTCCCGCTTCTCCCGGCGGTCGGCATGATCATCCGTGGAGGTCTCACCGGTGGGTGCAGGCGGCTCGCCGCCGTTATTGAACAGGCGGTTCAGAAATGGGAACGTCGCCGTTTTTCCGGCATCTTCCTCATCCGTATCGCCGCCGGGAAGCTCCTCCGCGTTTTCGATGGAATCCATGGCCTGCATCATTTCGTTATTCAAATTGTCCAAGTCGTCGTCCGTGATGCCCATACGCTGCATCATGTCATTGACCTGCGGCAGACCAAGGTTCTTCGCACATTTCAGGCACAGACCCTCGTTGACGGTCTTATCGCCCTCCATCCGGGTAATAAAAACCGTGGCAATATTCTTTTTACATCTGGAACAAAGTGTAGGCTGCATAATTACCTCCGTACCGCCCTACCAAACCGGCGGAAAATGTTTCGTAATCGGCGTATTTTTTACCGAAGCACTGCCGAGAACAAACGCAGCAGATAGCTTCCGTCTGTCGGCAGCTCTATTCCCAATCTGGGCGCCAGCCAGATCAAAAGGCCAACAATCAGCACTCCCTGCACCAGCCCCACGATTCCGCCGCCCAGAGCGTTCATGCCGCTGAGAACCGGCAGCTTCAATAGCAGGTTGATGCCCCGAGCCGCCAGCCACAAAAGCACTAAAAGTGCCAAAAACAGCAGCAGGAACAAAATGCCATATAAAAATGTCTCTGCAAGCTCACGGGCTATTGCAGCGGCAATGGCACTGCTGATCTCAGCAATCGTCCCCTTGGCACTCTGCCCAAGAACATCTTTCAGCTTATTCAGCAGCCCGGTATGCTCCAGAATGCTTTTCAGACTGTCAGGCAGCATTTGCTCCAAGCTCTCGTTGCTTTGCTGATTTTTTTCCTGCAGCGTATTCTCAACGCGCACTGCAATTCGTTCCTGAATTTTGGGTGTAAGCTGATCTGCCAATGGAACGGACAGGGATTTGGCTCCGATATTTGCACCCACCAGAGCCAGCAGAAAAATCATGATTCCCGCCAATGACAGAAAGAGTCCCTTGCGGGCGCCAATCAACACTGCGGCAATCAGGATTGCCGCAATGATAACGTCAATTATTATAGCAGGAGTCATGGGTCTTGCCTACCTTTCCGCTTGAAAACAATTTGTAAACTTCCTGAAAATTTCTGCCTGTTATGGCAAAAACAGCTCTGCGGAGTCCGCTGCAATCATTAAAACAGAACCGTCATCACGGGTCAGAATATCACGGGTGCGCTCCGGGCCATGCAGCGTTGCATAGATTTGAAGGTCACGGTTGTAAACCACAAGGCGGTCCGCGTACAGCACAGAGAGATACCGGCCATTAGCGGAAATATCACGGACCTCCTCGGAAATATCCAGACTGGCGATCTCCTCTCCGTCAGATGCTACCGTGACCAGCCGGCCTACACTGCCGGACTGGTAGCGGTTCAGCAGCAGAACCGCAAAATCCTCACCGCCCAGATCGTATTCCCGTAGAAATTCATTGGCATAGCTGTAGGTCCCAATAATCTCTCCGGCCGCGTTTCCGGCGGTCAGACAGGTATCTGAAACCGTGAGGATTTGACTCCCCTTTCCACGCATGGCGGCAACCAGGCCGTCCTGAACGCTGTACTCCGCTATGGGGTCCTCCTGTGTCAGATCATAAATCACAACATTGCTGACAAATACGCTGTCCGCCTGTCCCATGGTCACAGCGGCCAGATATTTTCCGTCCTCCGTCACACAGGCATCCGCAACAAAGCGGCGATGGGCGTTAAAATCAAACAGCTTTTGCAGAGCAGCACTGTACACCTCCACATGGCCCTTCGTACCGCTGGCTTCAGTTGTCAGCGCAAGCATTCCGCTGCCGTTGAGATTTGCGGCAACGATTGGGTCCTCTGTGGTCTGATCCAGCAGCACGCCGCTTCCGTCAAGGACGAACAACTCCGTTCCGCCTACGTCATAGGCTACAACACGCCCGCCGCCGCTGGTCAGCGCGGGGGCGCTCATCTGGATATTGGCGCTCCAAAGCTCGCTGCCATCCGCGCTTAACAGGCGGATGGAGGTGTCGGATAGAATTACAAGTCCACCGTTTCCGATTTCCGCAAAGCGGTTGCTGTTGTCAGCGTCAAACTGAAAACCGGTCTTATCTCCTGCTCCCGACACTGTACCATAGGCAAAATACCGGCGCAGAACGTCAAAGCCTGTACCGTCCCGCCATGCGGCTGCCAGCACAACGCCCAGCACCACAATCAGCACCAGCAGAAATATCAGAAAATTTCGCAGAATGTGCCGCTTCGGTGGCGCCTCCCGCTCCCCGTCACGGTCATTCCAGATATCATTCGTTGTATCAGCCATTGAGTCGCTCATCCTCGTACCATAGTCTCGTTAAATACAGTCCGCCGGGCGGGACAGTCGGCCCCGCCAGCGTCCTGTCCCGGCTTTCCAGAATAGCCGGGATGTCCTCCGGCAGAAATTTCCCCTCTGCGGCGTAAAGCACCGTCCCGGTGATGGCCCGTACCATGTTATACAAAAATCCGTCCGCGCAGACCTTCAGCTCCAGCAGCTCGCCGCTGCGCTTCACATCACACCAGTAAATCGTGCGGACGGTGGTCTTCGTCTCCGTTCCCACAGACCGAACGGCGGCAAAATCATGCGTCCCCACAAACTGATGGGCCGCACGGTTCAAAAATCCCTCGTCCAGACGCTTCGGATAAAAATACGCACGGTTGACATAAAATGGGTTCTTGATTCGGGAATTATAAATGCGGTAGGTATATTCCTTTTTCAAACAGGAGCCGATGGCATTGAAATCCTCCGCCACCTCCAGCGCCTCACTGACAGCAATGTCCTCCGGCGTATGGGTGTTGATGGCAAAGGGCAGGCGCTCCAGCGGAATCCGGCTTTCCGTCCGGAAATTTGCTATGTACCGCTCCGCGTGAACGCCGGCATCCGTACGGCCGCAGCCGGTAAGGTGCACCGGCGCGCCGGTGATTTTTTCCAGCGCCCTTTGCAGCGTTTCACAGACGGTAATCGCGTTTTTCTGCACCTGCCAGCCGTGGTAGGCAGTCCCATTATACATCAGTTTCAGTGCGATATTACGCATATTGGCTCCTTTAGCGGCATCAGCCGTGTTATTTTTCCCAGAAAACGCGCACGTTGTGATCTGTGACCGGCCAGACCTCTTCCGCCATCGTCCCATCCTGATCGATCTCATAGGTGCAGACGGTAAAATCATAGGAGAGACCAAAGCTGTCCTTGCAGAGCAGATGGATTTCAACGGTATCGGAGGGTTGGCAGGAAATTTCCAGTCTTTCATCCGCCGTGTCCGGAGTATAGTAGGCCACATCGGGATCGCTGCTGAAGGTGGACTCCAAAATCTTTGCCGGAAAGGTCTGGACGGTCTCTCCGTTTTTCAGCACCTGAAAGACAGAATCAATTACCCTCGCGCCATACTGTCTTTCAAGCCCTATATCAATATCCATGCCCATACGGAACATTCCATCTTCATAAACATGACCGCTCAGACTGCTGCTGTTGCTCATCAGCGGCAGCAGCATGGCAAGGTCACTGTAACTGGTGACCTCCTCCCGGCTGGTCTGACCGCCGGCGGTGATGTTCATCGCAAAGGACACTTCTCCGGTCTGCTCCACCGGCAGGCTCACCGGGGCGGTGAACACGCCGTCCGCCCCGGTCATGGGCAGTTCCGCGGTTTGGCCGTTCTGGGTGATCAGCAGCGCCACCTCCGTGTCCGCCGTCCAGCGGCGGAGGGTGATGCTCATGTCGGCTTGCAGCGTATGGTTTTCCGGGTCAAGACCGGTGGGTTCAAAGGAAAAATCCGACAGATCCTCCGTCTGCTCCCGCTGCTTTGCGGACAGGTTCGTGATCCGATCATCCATATCGGAAAGCCGCCACGCGATACCGTCCAAATTGCTTTTCAGGATCGTCCGCGTATTCACCAGCTCCGCCCGGGTCACAAACAGGGCGATCAGCAGCACTACATTCAGTGCCAGAGATAGGATCTGAAACCAGTTTTTCTTCATAAGACCGCTCCTTTCACGCAAAGCATTTTCCCTTTACAGAATTTGTGTTTACAGAGTTTTTCTGTTTTTAGGCGCCCAGCCTCCGCAGGACTACCACCAGCGCCAGAATGACCGCGCCGCCCGCCAGAGCGATATAGTCCCGCCGCTGGTATTTCAGAACGTGCAGCTTTGTGCGGCCATCGCCGCCATGATAGCAGCGGCATTCCATGGCCGTTGCCAACTCATCGGCCCTGCGGAATGCGCTGATAAACAGCGGCACTAAAATTGGAACAAGGGCCTTGGCCTTTTGAAAGATATTTCCGCTTTCAAAATCCGCGCCTCGTGCCTTCTGTGCCGACATGATCTTATCCGTTTCCTCAATCAAGGTCGGGATAAAGCGCAGAGCAATGGCCATCATCATGGCCAGCTCGTGAACCGGCACCCGGAGCCTTTTCAACGGCCCCAGCAGCGACTCCAATCCGTCCGTCAGCCGAATGGGGCTGGTGGTGTAGGTCATCAAAAACGTACCCATGACCAGAAGCATAATGCGGACAACCATGAAAAGCGCATTCTGGATGCCCTTTTCCGAAATGCGAAGGATGCCCCATTCCAGAAGATACGTTTCAGCCGGTGTGAAGAAAATATTCAGGATACCGGTAAAGGCGATAATGACCACCAGCGGCTTCAGCCCGCGCACCAGCGACTTGAAGCCGACCTTGGATATTTTCACGCACACGGCCAGCGTGGCCGCCATAACCATGTATCCAAGCAGGCCCTTGGCGCTGAACAGCGCAATGATGTACAGCGTGACCAGTAAAATTTTAGTGCGGGGGTCCAGCCGGTGTGCCACGGTATTGCCCGGGAAATATTGCCCCAGTGTAATGTCCTTCAGCATTCCGCCCCCTCCCCTCTTAAAGCCAGAAGCTGCCGTTCCAATGCATCGGCAGTGTAAACGGCCGGGTCAACAGGCAGGCCGCGTTCCTTCAGCTCCATGGCAATGCGCGTGATCTGCGGCACATCCAAACCAGCGGAGAGCAGCTCCTGCCCTCTGGCAAATACCTCTGCCGATGTGCCCTGCATCAATACATGAGCGTTTTTCAGAACTAAAATCCTATCAACATTCTGTGCAATCTCATCCATACTGTGGCTCACCAGAATGATCGTCTTACCCTTATTGCGGTGATAGTCCCGGATATTTGCCATCAGATTTTCACGGCCCGCCGGGTCGAGACCCGCAGTGGGCTCGTCCAGCACCAGAACCTCCGGCTCCATCGCCAAAACGCCCGCCAGCGCGACCCGGCGCTTCTGACCGCCGGAAAGCTCAAAGGGGGATTTTTCAAGCTGTTCATCTCGGATTCCCACCAGTTTAGCAGCCTCCCGCACGGCATGGTCCAGCTCCTCACCGGTTTTTCCCTGATTGGCAGGGCCGAAGGCGATATCCTTGTAAACTGTCTCCTCAAAGAGCTGATATTCCGGGTACTGGAAAACCAGTCCCACGCGGAAGCGAACGTCCCGAATCTTTTTCGGCTCTGTCCAGATATCTTTCCCATGGAGCAATATCTGCCCCTCTGTAGGCTGAAGCAGACCGTTCAAATGCTGAATCAGAGTGGATTTTCCGGAGCCGGTATGTCCGATGATTCCTAAAAATTCGCCCTCCTGCACCTCAAAGCTCATGTGGTCTACGGCATTTCGCTGAAAGGGTGTTCCGGCGCCGTAGGTATGTGTCAGATTTTTTACCTGAATGATCGGTTCCAATGCCCTGTCCTCCATTACTTCTTCCCAAGCGCCGCCGCAATGGCATCCGCGCATTCCTCCACGGTCAGAGCATCCGGCGGAACGGCAACGCCATCCCGCCGCAGCCGGTCCAGCAGGTCAATGGTGTCGGGAACCGTCAGGCCCATGGAGCGCAGAGCCTCCACCTTCGTGAAAACCTCCCGCGGCCCGCCGTCCAAAACCACCTGACCGTCATCCATTACGATCACGCGGTCGGCGTCCTCCGCCTCGTTGATGTGGTGAGTAATAAGCACCACGGTAATTCCCTTTTCGCGGTTCAGCTTATGCACGGCGGAGAGAACCTCCTGCCGGCCAACGGGGTCCAGCATAGCCGTGGCCTCATCCAGCACGATGCAGGCAGGCTCCATTGCAATGACGCCGGCAATAGCTACCCGCTGCTTTTGACCGCCGGAGAGCAGGTGCGGCGCATGGGTGGTAAACGCGGTCATATCCACCGCTGCCAACGCCGCATCGACCCGGCGGCGAATCTCCTCCGTCGGGACACCTAAGTTCTCGGGGGCAAAGGCTACATCCTCCTCCACAACGTTGGCAACGATCTGGTTATCCGGGTTCTGGAACACCATTCCCACCCGGCGGCGAATCTCCAAAAGCAGGGCTTCGTCCTGCGTGTCCATGCCCTCTACGTACACCTTGCCGCCGCAGGGCAGCAGCACCGCGTTGAGGCATTTTGCAAATGTGGATTTGCCGGAGCCGTTGTGTCCAAGCACCACCACAAAGCTGCCCTTTTCAATAGTAACGCTGACGTCGCGCAGCGCAAGGGTCTGTGTTTCTCCCTCATCCGCCGGATAGGCGAACGCCAAATTTTTTGTTTCGATCATATCCATGAAGCGGATACCTCATTTGATTATAATTTAATCCAGCGGAGCCCGGTAAAAACCGCCGTAGAAATTTTCCGTCCGCAGCACGTTGATAATAGCGTGGGGGTCCACCTGTAAAATCAGATGAACGATGTCGCTTTCTTCATAGCTGGAGATCACCGTATGCAGTACGTTCATCGGCTCATGGCTGTAGCCGCCGATGGCGTTGACGCAGGAAATGCCATGCCGGCACGCCTTAATATACGCCGCCATGATCTCCTCCGCTTTTCTGGTCGTGACCTGCAGGGTCAGGCGCTCATAGCGGTGGTGGAACGCCTCCACGGTTTTCGTGGAAATAAATTGGAAAAGAATGGAATATCCCGCATACAGCCAGCCGAACAAAAAGCCGAATACGCACAGGATGCAGGCGTTGAACACAAATACATAAGACCAGATGGACTTTCCCGTTTTGTTGGAAACGTAAAGGGCAATAAAGTCCGTGCCGCCGGTGGAGGCATTGCCCTTCAGGGCAAGGACAACGCTGATACCCATTAAAAAGCCGCCGAAGACCGCGTTCAGCAGAATGTCATCAAAAATTGCCGGGAAGGTCAGGATTTTTAGAAACAAGCTGGTCAGTATGACCTGAAGGCAGGAAAAAAGCGTAAAGCGCGGACTGATGCTGCGATAGCAAAGGAATGCCACCGGCAGATTTAAGGCCACCAGCGCCACAGAAGTCGAAATAGCGCCGCCAAAAAGCGCGGCCACCCGGTCAATTAAAATCGCAACGCCCGTGAAGCCGCCGGAAAGCAGGCCCGCAGTCTGAACAAAGCTCTCAATCACAAAGGTTTGCAGCAGGGCCGAAAGCAGCACAGCCAAAAACGTGATGACAAACCTCAACTTTTTGTTCTTGATTTTTATCATAGCATCTCCTTTCTCCGAGGATATCCGCTTACTCCGAGAACCATCTTCCTGTTGCGCCGCAGGGCAGCGCCATACCGGTAGCAGACACCGGCAGCCCCAATTCGTCCCAGCTCACCGTGCCACCGTATTTTTCGGCTACCAGCAGATGCAGCAGATACCCAAGTACACTGGGCGCCAGCCCTGTTGTATAGGAATTGATGAGGACAAACAGCGGCTTGTCCGACAAAACACCGGCGCACAGCTTCACAAAGGGATACAGGCTCTCCTCCAACTTCCAGACCTCGCCGCCGGGGCCGCGTCCATAGCTGGGCGGGTCCATGATGATGGCGTCATAGGTCTTGCCGCGGCGAATCTCCCGCTCCACAAATTTCGCGCAGTCATCTACGATCCAACGAATCGGTGCGTCTGACAGGCCGGAAAGACGCGCATTGTCCTTGGCCCATGCCACCATACCCTTTGCCGCATCCACATGGCACACGCTGGCCCCTGCCTTGGCGCAGGCCACGGTAGCGCCGCCGGTATAGGCAAACAGGTTCAGCACCCGGATAGGCCGGCCGGCATTGCGAATCTTATTCATAGCAAAATCCCAGTTCACCGCCTGCTCGGGAAACAGGCCCGTATGCTTGAAGTTCATGGGCTTTACCTGAAAGGTCAGCTCATCGTAGTGAATTTGCCAGCTTTCCGGCAGTGTTTTTTTCTCCCAGTGTCCGCCGCCGGTCTGAGATCGGAGATATCTGGCGTTTGCCTTTTTCCATGCGGGATGGCGATGATCCGTTTCCCAGATGGCCTGCGGGTCCGGGCGCACCAAATACTGCTTGTCCCAGCGTTCCAGCTTTTCTCCTCCGCCGCAGTCCAGCAGCTCATAATCCTGCCATTGATCCGCAATCCACATCAAGATTCCTCCCTCGCGTTCCCCGGCCTTCGGCAGAACGCACTTACTCATAATAAAACGATTTTATTGTAGCATGAAATCCCATTACGGTCAACAGCTTTCCCATCTGTGACCATGACGTTATGAAGTTAAAAAAAGGACGGGAGCTCATCGCCCCCGTCTCTTGAAATTTACAGAATGATACAGATTAGGCCGCCGCTGCCCTCGTTGATAATGCGGGTCAGTGTCTCCTGCAGCTTCTTTCTTGCGTCCTCCGGCATTCGCTTCAACTTGGTCTGCAGATCGTCGCTGACGACCTCGTGAAAGCTGCGGCCGAAGATGTTGGATTGCCAGATCTTACTGGTGTCTCCCTCAAACTCCTGCAGCAGATAGTTCACCATGTCCTCGGACTGCTTTTCATTCCCCATAATAGGGCTGACCGCCGTTTCAATATCTGCCCGAATCATGTGTATGCTCTGGTACAAACCGAAGTCTTTCCTTTGGACCTTTTTATCACGTAATTCTGCTGCTCCGGCATACCTTTCAGATAGACAGTAACATGAACCACTTTCTTATCCTCTGTCCCCATAACCTCCATGTAATCCAGCAAGGCATCTACGAGGCCAACTGTAAACCCTTCCGAGAAATCAAGCTCTCTGGAAATCATCTGCTTTAATGCTCTGGTATACTGAACTCGGTCCTGATCATCCTGTCGCTGTTTCTCCAGCTCTGCCAGACGATCTTCCAATGTTTTCAGTTCCGCATTGAAACGTTCATTTCTGGCAGCAAACTCCGCATTCGACAGGTTCCCACTGATGCTTAAATCCAACAGCCGGTCCTTTCGCTGCAAAATAGTGTCCATCTCTGCCTTGCATTTCGTAGTTTCCGCTTCAATTTTATCTTTCGTGTCAACGGAATTGTAAATACGGATCAGTTCTTCTACGATCTCTGACTTGTACTTGGCAACTTCCTCTAACGATTGGCGCAAAATATCGTCAATTTCAGTTGTGTAAAGGATTGGCATTTCACAGCCACTCTTGCCGTTTTTTACATATTCCTGACACTGCCACACCTCTTTGTTGCCGCTTTTGTAGCGGTAGAGGCTTCGATAGTAAGGCGTCTTGTGGATGCCGCAGATAATCTTCCCACTGTATGGGTACTGGTTCTGGTAGCAGCTTTTATCCTTGGCACTCTGCTTCTCTGACCGGCGCATCAACAGGCGATTCGCCTTGTCCCACAGTTCTTCCGTCACAATAGGCGGCACATTTTCTTCATCCCGATACATGATCCACTCATCCGGTGAAAAATATTTGACGTTCTTCAGCTTGTAATCAATCTTACTGGTTTTTCCTCCGCAGTACCAGCCTTTATACTTTGGATTGCTGAGAATCCCCCGGACTGTACTAAAGGAAAAGCCTCTGCCGTTGCTGTTTTTATAGCCGTGGTCTGTCAGATAATTAGCGATCGCCCGGACACCCATATACTGATTGGCGTACAGATCAAAAGTCAAACGGACGATCTCCGCCTCTGTCTCGTCAATCACCAACTTTCCATCCTGCTTCCGATAGCCCCAAATTCGGTTGCTTCCCAACACCACACCGTTTTCAATGGCACGTTTGAAGCCGAACTTCACACGCTCTGAAATCTTGCGTACTTCATCCTGTGCGATACTGGACATGATAGTTAAACGCAGCTCCGCATCCGGCATCAAGGTATTGATATTGTCCGACTGAAAAAAGACGCCTACACCGCATTGAAGCAATTCCTGCGTGTAGCGGATGCTATCCAGCGTATTGCGGGAAAATCGGGAGATCTCTTTTGTCACAATGAAGTCGAATTTCTTTTCATGGGCATCTTCGATCATCCGTAAAAAACGTTCCCGCTTTTTTACACTGGTGCCGCTGAGTCCTTCGTCCACATACCCCTCAACAAATGTCCAGTTTGGGCAACGCTGGATAAAATCGGTATAGTAGCTGACCTGTGCAGACAACGAGTGTAATTGCTCGTCCTTATCTGTGGAAACGCGGGCATAGTATGTAACGCGCAGCGGAAGATCATAAATAGTCTTTCCTGAAGTTAAGGCATTTCGTATTTCATAAATATCCACAGGTAGCCTCCGTAACTTCTGTTTGTTCATATATCATACTATAAGAAACGCAATTTTTCAATCACCTCTCCCCTGCTATCCACTTTATCAAAAATGAATATGCTTCTTTGTCGAAATCAACACCGTTAGCCTCCCATCAATTTCAAGCATTGCAGCATTTCTTTTCTCTGAACCAAAAAGCGGCATATTTGTAAGGTGCTGTTCCTCAACAGGTATCGCCATATTCGGCAGACATACGTTCATACGCATTTCTCTCTTTCATCCGCATTGATGGGTTGTATTCATCCAACCATGGTAATCTATCACACTGCCCACAAAATATGGTTTTGACAAATCCGCCGTCCGCAGCCAGGCATCCATAGGAAGCAGTTCGGCGTGGTCAGAGTCATAGACGTAGAAGCCGAAGCGGTCTGCGTAGCTTTCCGTGACACTATTGAGCGCCGCATGGAAAGCCGGGGCAGGCATAATGCTGCTGAACATATCGTAGGACGCCTTTGCCAAAGCCCGTACTGCCGCCATAAAATAGGGATAACTGTTTCGGAAATATCGTGCCTTGAAATCGTGGACGAATCGCAGCTGATCTCCGTCCCTTATACAAAGGTCGCCAAAGTGCTGCTCCAAACAACGGATTTGGACTGCTCTCGTAATTTCGTCCGTATCCGCTGCCGAGTCGGCCACAGTCTGGAAGAACCATTCCGGCAGACTGTCTATGGTAGCCCTCCGGCTCTCTGAAATCGGCTGCTCTGAAAATTCATAAATTGTGCTGTGCATGGTTTATTCCGCCTTCCCGGCGTATTTGCTGCGGAACTCCGCAACTGTGGCACAAGGATCATCATCTATGTAGCCCCAATCCCTACTGCTGTCGAAGTTCAGATAACCGCAGGCGGGCAAGGCCAACGGCTGCAAGGTCAGGATGGTTCCGTAGAAGTCAACAAGGATGCCTCTTGCCAACTGGCAGGGATCACCCCAATCTTCGTCCGCGTGGCGGACTTCATACATCTTCATATCTGTGGGAACGCTGGCCCTGTCCACACGCCAGTCGGTAAACAGGGCCGGTGTGCCAAGTACGATGATTTCGTCAAAGATGATCTCATTTGCGTTTTTTCTCATAGTTCATTCTCCTAATAAAAACGGCCCCGGTATGACCCGGAGCCGCAGCAGATTATTTATTTCAGCCGGAACACCGGTCCGTGGGGCGTAAAGGGCAGCCTGTTTCCGGCGGGGAGCAGGAAAGCATGATTGCGTCCACGGAGGTTCAGCCGGTCACAGGCCCCATCCGTAATAACAAGCAGCGGCGCTTCTTTCGGAAAAGCAGCATCCGTATCCAGCAGATCGATTCCCGGTTGCAGCTTTGTCCCACCTCGACCCCGAACTTTCACCATTCCGGCAATTTCATCCGGGGCCATGATCCCCTGGTCATAAGCGGCAGCGTCGCAGAACAGTACCCTAACATGATGTACGTCCCGTGATTCTGCATAGCTGGCAATGGAGCCCAATGCCGCAGCCAGCAGCCCCCGTTCCATAGAGCCAGACGTGTCCAGCAGAACACCGAATATCCGCTGCTCTGCCTGCTCCTCAGGGAGAAACCACGCCGGACGGGGAATGTCCGGTGTCGCACTCTGCCGTCTGCTTAATCGGGCGTAAGTCCTCCGAGGTTCCAAAGGCCGAAACTGTTCATCAAACCAGCGGGCAAGCTGCACATCCCATGGGATCGGCGGCTGCTGAATGGCCCGGACTTCCTCTACAAAGCTGCCGGGCAGCGTCCCCCGTCGGTGCTGTTGATGGTAGTCCAGGCCACGCTGGATTGCGGAGCGGTAAAAGGAATCGACCTCCGCGCCGTTCTGCGTTTCCCAATCGTTGTCGCTGCTATAAATAATGTCCTTGGGGTCAAGGCTTAGGTAATAGCGGATGTTTTCACACAGCTTATCATAGACCGTTTCTGCGGACATTCCTTTAAAGTGTTCATCGTACAGCAAGCCTTCCGGCATTTGCCCCACGTTCATTTCCACCAGCCAGCCGTTGATGATGTAGTCGCAGGCTACATTCCATAAAATAGGATCACGTCCTTCCCGTCGTATATCATGCCGCAGGGCAGCGTGGAGAAATTCGTGTGCGAGGACAAACTTCCATTCCTCAAAAGACAGCCGACAGCCGGGATTGACGTAAATCTCCTGCAAGTGTGCATTGACTGCCGCAATGGGGACACGCATCCGCTGGACAACGGCCAGATCATCCACCAGTTGAAAACCGGCGGCAACGGCCCCCAGCAACGGATAGCTGCTGACAAACCACTCTTTTGCTCTATGGTAGCCGGTGCTGTTGTGTTTCCGCGCTTTCTGTTCCGCTTTCATCACCCCACCGGCTAACTGAATGGATTCCCGCAGGGAACGTCTGAGGGAATCGGCAAAGGCGGCTTCAAAGTCACGGAAGCGGCTTACCCCATCCCAGACCATATCCGGCCTGCCATGTGACATGAGACTCAGATTTGATCCGAGGCGCTTGTCCGGTTCCACAAGCAGCCGATGATACAGCTTTTCTTCATCTGCGGCAGCAGTATTCAGAATACCGCTGACATCCATCGGCGGCGTTCCGATTTTACCGTCCAGTAAAAACCGTGTCACCGCAATGTCACACGTCTGCTGCCATACCGGATCATGGATACGGTTTTCCTGTAAATGTCCCAACCCTAAGTGCAGCATGAGATGTGCAAGCACATACGTCCATTCCCCCATCGTCCCATCCTTGCGCGGGTTCAGGAAGATATGACCGGTGCTGGTGACATACCCCCAATCATCCTTTGACATGGGGCAGCTGTTATCCATATGGATGTGGGGGATCTCCTCCGCCAGACCCACCAGCGGAGAAGCCCCAATCTTCGCAAGAGCAGCGTCTATGGCACTGCCCTGATTGGATTGCTTGGGGTGCTTCATAAATCACTCCCGCTTTCTCAGAAGACGGGGAATGTCCTTAGCGGCCTCTACTACAAACCAGTTTGGCAGGTCTGTCCCGTCCTCCGGTGTGATCGTCATTTGGGCGATTTCCAAGCTGATCTCCGCCAATTCGATCAACAGCTCTTTTGCCCGGAACACCAATGCCATACTTTCCCCGCTCAGTTTGCTACGGGATTCCGGCAGTTCCTTGATCAGCTGACTGCGGAAGCTCTGAGCGAGAAAATACAGCACATCCCGTTCCTCCGGCTTGCCGGGCCATTTTTGCGTCCCATCCAGAATTTTCTTTAGGGAATACTTGCTGCGGACTTGCCGGACATAAGCTATAAATTGCGTAGCGTGAGCGGCAGTGAGGCAGCCATAAGCACACAGAGATAAGGTGCTTTCCGGGATGTCCTCTCCGTAGCTGTGCAGAATGTCACTGAGCATTTCCCAGCTTCGGGGTGTGGAGAACGGTTCCTCGGTCTTGGGCGGCTGTGCCCACAGATGATCCGGGCGGGAGCAGATGTAATCATAGACGAACCGGTGAATACCGTTCTGCGCCGCCCATTCCAGCCAGACACGGCTATTGGCAGTCAGCTCCACATGGAACATCCGGTTCACCAGCGCCGAGGACATAGGCCGAGTGATGGCATTGTCCTGTGCACGGTTGCCAGCGCCAATGACGATAGATCCATCCGGCAGACGGTATTCTCCGATACGGCGTTCCAGAATGAGCGAATAAAATGCTTTCTGTACCTCGTGGGAACAGGCGTTCAGCTCATCCAGAAACAGACAGTACGGTTCCTCTCTTGCAATGCTCCGGGGCGGACAAAATATGCTGCATCCCTCTACGATCTGCGGCACGCCGATGATGTCCTCCGGGGCTAACTGACTGCCCAGCAGAGAAACGCACTCCAATCCCACATCCGCCGCAAACTGCCGTACAATGGCGGATTTCCCAATGCCGGGAGCGCCCCAGATAAACACCGGGCGGACAGTTGCCACATTCAGCAGCACATCCATAAGCTGTTTCTGATCTACTTGTACTGGCAAATTCAACGCTGACACCCCTTCCTATGTATAATGTAGCAACTGCTGTGGACAGGCATTGTCTCTTTGGAGATTTTTTTCAGAATCATGCTTCCGGCCCAACTTCTGTGACTTCGCCTGTCTCGCTGTCCACCTCCAGCACTGTGCCGGGAACAGCATACATATCCTCCCCGACATCCGTTTTGATGGTGCCATCCAAGGCCAAGCCCCGCTGAAAGTCTGATTTCAGCGGGGCGTATTTCAGGACTTTCTTTAAAACCGTCTTTTTCGCCATCTCCTCAAAGTTCGTCTGCCATGGGCCGGAAGAAAAAGACTTGCTGTACTGCTGTGCAAAGGTGCGGACAGCATCCATGCTCATTACATCAAAGCCGAAGCCGCCCTCCTTGGTGCGGAACATGGCATAGACATAGGTCGGCTCCCCACGGTCAGAGGCAGCTGGAATGTGCTTCAGCACTGGTTCCAAGCCAAAGGAATAGTTGAAGCTATCATGTTCATAGACCACCTGTGCCTGAATGATGCTGACCTCTCCGCTGCGATAGGCCAAGTCGATCAGCCCTTTGTAGCCCAACTGGAATTGGCATTCGCTGCAATGCGTTTTATTGTTATAAAATGGGATCAGATACGCCTGTCCCAAAGGCGTGTTTGGCTCCATGCCAAGCTGGGCCGCTGTCATCATAGCGGCAAGGAACGATTGCGGAGTGGTCTGCCCCAGCTTAGGATTGGTGGAAAGGGCCGAAAGTACAATGCGGGTAAAGCGTTCCGGCGTCATGACTGCCGGGAGGGCTTTTTTGATCTCCCCCTGCATCTGCTTGATGTAGGCTTGCATAGATGCCTTGGCTTCTGCTTTTGCCGCAGGCTGCGCCGTGGCTTTCTGAATCATATCGTTACTCATAATTTTAACCTGCCTCTTTCTCCTCCGTTACCTTAAAGGGACGGAGGTTTGTATTTTTGTAGTACGGTGCCAAATCAATGCTGGGATGGTCCTTGGCAAATGCCTTCGCCTGAAAAGTCTGCCTTGACTGTGACTTCCAACTGATATGGAACAGACCGCAGGAACCGCTTTCCGCTTCGCCCATGTCTGCCTTGATGGTATTCTCAATTTCTCCGATTCGGGTATCCAGTGCCTTTTTATCCTCTTTCAGCCGCATATACTCCCTCAGAACGGTATCCCGTCCGAACAGGTCTGCGGTGGTCTGTTCGCTGATGGGATAGACTTCCCGCAGCGCTGCGGAAGTTGCTTCGGAACCGTCTGCATCCGGGGGTGTATCCTGCTCTACCAGCTTCCAGAAGTCTGTCTCGGCAGCCATGAGCGCATCAATTTCCGCCTGATTGCGTTCCAGTGTAAAGGTAAAGAACCCACGGCCATAGGCCAGAACTGCCAGATACCAACGGTCTGTCCCGGTAACTGCCAGATAGTGAACGCATTGCGCGTAATACTGTACCGGGAACTCGACACCGTTAAACTGTTTCAGGTCTAAGGGAAAGGTGGTTTTGCACTCCAAGCCTGCGTTTTCGCCCATGACCATCCGGTCTACGTCAGCGTGTGCAAAGGGATACTTCGGATGATACAGCATGGCAGGCAGACGGTAGACCCGCTTGCCGGTTTCCTCCATCCAGCGGCGGGCCACATAGTCCTCCAAATCCCGGCCCTGCCGCATGGCTTCGGTGTCCTCTTTCTCCGCTGCCCGTCCGGTTTTATCTGCCCAGACAGAAAAAGGGCTTGTCCATCTGGACAAGCCCACGATCCCGGCAGCGTCAGAGCCGCCGATTGTTTTCCTGCGCCGCATGAGCCATTCTTCCCGGCTCATGCCTTTGGTAGATACTCTCTGGATTCCTCGCATAGTGCGCTCCCTCCTTTATTTCATGCAAAGAGCGGCCATTCTGTCCAACAGGACATGGCCGCTCATTACCTTGTTCCAAGTATTTTCCTGATAGGTCTTTGTGTTCCTGTGGGGCATACTGTGTGTCACCAGATCGCTGATGGCGTTGATCGCACCCCAAGCAGTTCCACGGAACCTCCTGATATCCGGGGCGAAGTAACAGACCATAAACTCGTCCTTGATTTTGTCGATGGTAGCCTTTTCCCGCTCGGAGGTTTTGTCCGTAACAGGAAAGAGTTCGTTCAGGATTTTCCTAATCTCATCATCCTGAATGGTCTTATTGGCCGCCATATCCGCATACTGCGCCAGCCCGTCCATATAATCCTCCGCACGGAACAGGCAGTCCCGTGCTTCATTCAGGCGCTCATGCACATTTTCCGTATGCCGCATAGACCAGGTGCGCTTGGCGGTTGCCAGCGCCACGTTCAGAGTATTGTTGCAAACCACCCGCACCGGCGTCATGCAGACCCGGACGCCGCTGCTGCCATCATGGGCGCTGGTAAAGCAGAGATAGGGTTCTACGGCATCACCGGCAATCTGCTGCTCCGGCATTTTAGCCAGAAGCCAGATCTGCTTACCGTCCCGGAGAGAGCCTGCGGTTTCGTAGCGGACATCCGTGCCAATCAGTTCGTCTGTAAACTTGAAAGCGTCCCGGTTCTGCACCACCTTGTAACGATCTCCCACCACACCCAGCACACTGTCATCACTGTCCCGCACGTTGGCTTTGAAGCCCTTGATGACGCCGCCTCTGGAATTGAACACATTTTCCTGACGGACATTCCAATCCAATCCCGCAAAGCGCAAAGCATCCTCGCTGTTGGGTGCTTCGGATACCTCCACTCCCAGACCGTGCCACGGTTTCTCCCGCACATACATCATCGTCTCGACATTGGCTGCCATTTTTAAGTACCTTCTTTCTCAAAATTTCACCGAAAACGCCCTGCGATCCGCTGCCCTATGATACGCAAGATCGCCGAAGCGTCTCCGGTGCCATTATGATAGTATCTAATTGAAATCCGGTGCTTTTACGTTGTAAAGGTAAAAACATACCCAGTTGAGAATGCCAAACTTTCTCAACTGGGTAATACGTATAAAGTTCTGTTATCGTTGCCCATTCCCGTACCTATTAGAGTAGTGAGGTGTTAACAGGGACAATACAATCAGGCTGGTTCTCGCAGCCATCACATTACTTTGTGTTTATTTCATTATTTCCCTGATGTCCGTGACAATGCAGTGAACCATAAGTTGTATTGACATACTATAGCAGGAATGATACCATCAGTATGTCGAAAACGAGCAGATGGGGGATAATAATATATATGACGCTAAATCAATTAAAGGTGGGCGCCTCCGGCACCATTACCGCAGTAGGCGGTGATGGTGCTCTGCGCTGCCGGTTGTTGGATATGGGGCTGATTCCTCACACAAAAGTGGCCTTACAGAAAATTGCTCCTATGGGTGACCCGATTGAAATTCAGGTCCGAGGCTATGAGTTAACTCTCCGGGTAGAGGAGGCTCAAAAAATCGAAGTGGAGGAGGATGCCAAATGACCTTTGCACTTGTTGGTAATCAAAATTGCGGAAAAACCACATTATTCAACGCCCTTACCGGTTCTAATCAGCATGTTGGTAACTTCCCCGGCGTTACAGTCGATCAAAAAATGGGCGAAATGCGGGATGAAAAAGGTTGCTCTGTGGTTGATTTGCCGGGCATCTATTCTTTGCGGCCTTATACACAGGAAGAAATCGTTACTCGGGACTTCATCATTAACCAGAAGCCAGACGGTATCATTAACATCGTGGATGCCACCAACATTGAGCGAAATCTGTACTTAACGCTCCAATTGCTGGAACTGCGAGTCCCTATGGTACTGGCGCTGAACATGATGGACGAGGTGCGCGCCAACGGCGGCTCTATTGATGTACAAAAGATGAGCAGTGCCCTCGGGATTCCCGTGGTGCCTATCGCTGCGGCTAAGGGCGAGGGCGTTAGTGAACTGGTAGATCAGGCAATAACTGTGGCCCGCAGGAAAGTTTTTCCTAAAGTTACAGATTTTTGCTCAGAAACTTCCGCTGTCCACCGCTGCATTCATGCGGTCGTGCATCTGATTGCAGATCATGCCGACCGTATCGGCATCCCAGCACGGTTTTGTGCCGCCAAGCTGATTGAGGGCGGTGACGATTTAGCCGATCAACTGGGATTGGATGAAAACGAAAAGGAACTTTTGGAGCACTGTATTGTCCAGATGGAGGCCGAAACGGGTCTGGATCGCAATGCCGCTCTGGCGGATATGCGTTATAGCTTTATTGAAGGAGTAGTAGAAGCATCCGTTGTAAAATGCCACGAGAGTCGGGAACATGCCCGTTCTATGAAAATTGACCGGATCCTTACCGGTCGGTATACCGCTATTCCAACCTTTCTGGCAATCATGCTCGTGACCTTCTATCTCACCTTTCATGTTATTGGGCAGCGGCTATCCGATTGGTTAGAGGTTGGAGTCAGTGCCTTAACTACTGTGGCAGATCATGCTTTAACGGCTTATGGTATTAATCCTGTGGTACATAGCCTGATTATCGATGGTATTTTTGCCGGCGTCGGCAGCGTACTGGTATTTCTGCCCATTATTGTGACGCTGTTCTTCTTCCTGTCAATTCTGGAGGATACAGGTTATATGGCTCGTGTTGCCTTTGTGATGGACAAGCCCTTACGAAAAATTGGATTGTCCGGCCGCAGCATTGTGCCAATGCTGATCGGCTTCGGCTGCTCTGTACCAGCCATCATGGCTACCCGAACTGTTTCCTCAGACCGGGACCGGAAAATGACAATTCTGTTGACACCCTATATGAGCTGTTCTGCCAAAATATCCATTTATGCCTTCTTCACCGCTGCTTTTTGCCAGAAGTATCAGGCCTTGGTGATGATGTCACTGTATTTGCTGGGTATCACGATCGGCATTGTTGCCGCTCTTATCATGGATCAGACAGTATTTCGCGGTAAGCCAGTTCCCTTTGTCATGGAACTGCCCAATTATCGCCTCCCGAGTCTCAAGAGTGTTGCTCTGCTGCTTTGGGAAAAGGCACGGGATTTTTTGCAGCGGGCGTTTACCGTAATTTTTCTGGCGACGATCATCATCTGGTTCCTTCAGAGCTTTGATACCCGACTGAACGTTGTGAGCGACAGTGCCGACAGCCTTCTTGCTTTGATTGGGCGATGGATTGCTCCGGCATTTGCTCCCCTTGGCTTTGCGGATTGGCGCTGCGCCACTTCCTTGATCTCCGGCTTTATCGCCAAGGAATCCGTTGTCAGCACGCTGAAAGTCCTGTTGGGTGGTGCGGCACTTACAACGTTGTTTGCCAGCCGTTCCGCCATCAGCTTTCTTGTGTTCACGCTGCTGTATACTCCTTGTATCGCAGCAGTGGCTACCATTCGTCGGGAATTTGGTTCTACCCTGAAAACGGTAGGCGTTGTGCTTATGCAGTGCTGTGTGGCTTGGATCACGGCCTTTATTGTCTATACTCTGGCAGGTATCCTGTGATGCGGATACGTGACTGGGTTTTACTCCTCGTTATTGCCGCTGCGGCAGTTGCGGCATTCCGAGGCTGGCAAAAAGGCTGTAATTGCAACGATAGAAACGGCTGCTGTGGGGACTGTTCACACTGCAGAAAACACTGTGACTAAAAAGAATAACAGAGATTGATTATTTGACTTACACTTATATAGATCAACAAAGGGCCTCCCGAATGGGAGGCCCTTTGTTGATTGTAAGCTTATTTCTTACTTGCCCTGATAGGCACGATAGAGGAACGTAACGATCTGTGCTCTCGTGCAGCCGTTGTTGGGGCTGAAGGTGGAAGCGGACGTACCGTTGGTCACGCCGCTCTCCACGGCCCAGGCCACTGCGTCAGCATAGAAAGCATCGGCCGTCACGTCGGTGAAGCCGTTCACCGTGGTGGGCGCGGTGCCCAGTGCGCGATACAGGAACGTCACGCTCTGCGCGCGGGTGCAGGTGGCGTTGGGGCTGAAGGTGCCGTCGCCGGTACCCAGCGTGATGCCATTCTCCACAGCCCAGGCCACAGCCTTGGCGTAGTAGCTGCCTGCGGGAACATCCGCGAAGCTCACCGTGCTCTTAGGCGCGGGAGAGCCGGCGGCGCGCCACAGGAAGGTGACGATGTGGGCGCGGGTGCAGGAGCCGTTGGGGTTGAAGGTGCCGTCGCCGGTACCGCCGGTGATGCCCTTCTTGGCGGCCCACTTCACGGCCTCATAGTAGTAGGCGTCGGTGGAAACGTCCGCGAAGTCCAGCGTCTTGATCTCAGCAAATTCCGCGGAAACCGTCACCTTGGAGGCGGGCATGGTGAAGGTAAACTTGCCATCGCCCTTGTCCTTCACCTTGATCTTGCTGCCGTTGGCGTCCTTCACGGTCAGGGTGTCCAGCTCATAGCCGCTGTCGGGCTTGACGGTGATGGTCACGGTATCGCCCTTGGAGGCGCTCTTGGGGCTGACGGTCACATCGCCGTGCTTGACAGAGGGCGCGGAGACGTCATAGCGTCTGGAGGAGGAGCTGGAACCGCTGGAACTGCCGGAAGAGCTTCTGACAGTAAAGGTATAGACATCGCCGTCCACGGACAGGTTATAGCCAGAACCAGCAGTAATCGCGCCGGTGAAAGACTTGCTATTCTTATCGAGCGTGAACTTCACCGCACGGCTGACAACAGCGTTTGCGGAGGTATCTTTCAGAAGCGTAATGGTGCCATTATTGGCTACAGCGTCCACAGCCTTCTGGAGATCGGTGTAGCTGGTGCCGTCAACCTCAGCAATGGCGGAAGCCGTCGAAGTCACCGTAAAGGTGCTGAAGCCGTGGGGGTTGATAAAGGTAGCAGTTGTGCCAGAAGCATTGACAGTCGCAGTGTACTCATAGCCCTTGTGTTGGACATAAATGCTGCCGTTTGCTTCGGCAAAGTCGGTAGGCAAAGCGATAGTCAGTTCAATGGGCTTATTGATGGACAGCGGTACGCCGGACTTGAGTGTGGCGGTCCTGGCCGTGGCAATAGTTGTGGGATCGTCGGTAGTGGCTACCACATTGTACTTGGCACTGATCTCGAGGGTCAGCTTGCCAGCATCAGCACTTTTGACGTTCACTTCCAGATAGGGCTGAACCACAACGGTGACGGTGTCACCGCTATTTACAGGAATGCCCTTTGCAGTGAGTGCAGCCTCAGCGACTTTCTTGGTGCCGACTACGGCAGGATCGTTGGTCATGCCAGAGGCAGCCACCGTGTCGGTCAAGGTCTTGGTGGTATCAGCAGCCTTGGCAGCGTTCTTCACAGTGTTCTCAGTAATGCCAGCAACGCCAGCGGGGATCGTCACAGTGGCCTCACCGGCAGTTACAGCGGTTTCAACATCGGTATCCCTGTCACCAACCTTGTAAGCGAAAGCACTCTGATCGCTGGTCACAAGGCCCTTACCCTCAGCCAGATATGCAGTCGGGTCGGAGGTGAAATAACCGCCAGAGATGGCAATGCGTTTATTGCTGTCGTCCTCTTTTTGAATTACCTGAACGGCATCAACATCAGACTTGAAATTGCCGCCTGTAACAGAAATCTTAGAGTCATCGCTCATACCCGGGTAACCTGCTTCGCTATCAAAAACAAGTGCGGCGCACGGAACCACAACACGGGAATCGCCGACCTTACCGGTCACGTTACCGGTGGTATTGAACACACCGCCATTAACGGTCACCTGTCCACCACGTGCAACAATGCCGGCACCGCCAGTAATATTGAATGTACCGCCGTTAACCGTGATATTATCTTTCCACGGCGCATAGATACCGCAAGCTACATAACCACTAGATTGAATTGTGCCGTTGAAGGTGCCACCATTGATTGTAATCTCATTGGCCCCACCTTCTCTCTTTGTACCATTGAAAATTACAACTGCATTATCGATACCGGTAAATACACCATCCTTGATAGTAACAGTTGCACCAACAACGGTTTTGTCTCCTCCAATGGCGCCTTCTTGACCGGTAACCTTTGCGTATTCGATGGTTGTTGTAGAGTTAGCGCCAACACCGATACCGGCATTCTTACCAGAGTAGATTTCACCGGTTTTTTTAGAATCTGTGACGGTCAGTGTACCATTGTTAATGATAGCATCGTATTTACCATCTGTTGGAGCTGTAACCTTATGTCCATTCAAATCAAGCGTAATGCTTTTTCCAGCCGGAATTACCACCTGTCCGTTCACATCATCAGCCAGCTTGATGGTCGCGCCGTCAGCAGCATACTTGACCGCATTGGCAAGGTCGGTAAACGCACCGCCGGTGATGGAGAGTTTATTATTTGTGCTATATACGTTACCGTTGAAAGAGCCGCCAGAAACCGTTATGGAAACATCTTTTGCAACATTCTCAGCCTTTTCGTCCTTAACAGTATCTATTTCGTAAAGTGCATGGCCATTTGTTCCAGTCTCTGAAATCTCTCCCCCCTTAATGTTCACATCAATGGGCAGATTGGTTGTATGCTGCGAGACAGCAATAGCTGCACCCGTAACTGTGGAACCATTGCCATTGGGAACAGGGTCGCTGAAATTTCCGGTAGCCGAAATTTTAGCTGTATCTTCGACATTTAACTTACCGGCACGAATTTCAATGCCAAACTCGGTACCAGACAGTGTACCGGCGATATTATAAGTGCCATAGCCAGCAGCATAAATTGCAGCACCATCCGCACTCACAATTTTACCGCTTTCCGTTACCGTGATTTCGGGAATATTACCCTGCGTGGCTTTAGCGTTTCCGGTCACAGTAAATCCATAAGTGGATTTTACCGTTCCTTCCACAATCACCTTCGCGCCATAAGCCTTATAGTCTTTATGCCAGATAGCAAGGCCGTAACTGCCCTGATTGTCAATCACTACATCCTTTCCAATCGTCACAACAGAATAGTCCGCTGTATCGGTACTAGTGCCATAAGCAAAAATAGTGGGCAGCCATTTGTTATCATCATTACCATGACTGGAAGTAATATTTCCTTTACCAGTAACATTCAGTGCACCATTATCTACAAGGAAGTAATTGTCCGCCTTAAAAGTAATGTTTTTCTCGTTCAAATTTAAATCAACATTTTTGCCGCCTGTGATGCTAATTGTTTCCAATTCGGTCACATCAGCCAGCAGCGTGACGGTCTCGCCATCCTTCGCCGCATTAACAGCCTCAGCCAGCGTCGCATATTCGGTCTCGCCAACCTTGGCAACCTTGGTCGCCGCAGGTGCTTCCACCGGCGTGGGTTCGCCGCCCGCGGGCACTTCCGCCGTCTCTCCTTCCGCCATTGCCGCTGTCGGCAGCAGCGTCAAGGCCATTGCCAGCGTCAGCAAAATTGATAGAAATTTTCGTTTCATACTACATCCTCCCGTTAGTATAAAATATATGCCCCGCTACCGCTGCAGGGCCGATTGATACCTATAGCATACTCCCCCCGCCCGGAACATGCAAGTACCCTACCGGGTAAATATAGGAAATTTTCTATGAATCTGTCCGAAAAAGCAGAAAAACAGCGGGAGACCTCGGGTAAGGTCTCCCGCTGCCTGTGCGGAGAGTCAGTTCTTGGCGCGATAGAGGAACGTAACGATCTGAGCGCGGGTGCAGCCATTGTTGGGGCTGAACGTGTTGGCGGACGTACCGTTGGTCACGCCGCTCTCCACTGCCCATGCCACAGCATCGGCACAGAAAGCGTCAGCCGCCACATCGGTGAAACCGTTCACCGTGGTGGGTGCTTTACCCAGCGCACGGTACAGCAGCGTCACACTCTGTCCACGGGTGCAGGTATTGTTGACACCAAACGTACCGTCCGCGAAGCCGTTGGTAATGCCGTTCTCAATAGCCCATGCAACAGCGTTGTAGCAGTAGCTGCCGGGGAGCACGTCGCCGGGGACCTTGGCCGTGCCCTTGGGCGCGGGGGAACCGGCGGCGCGCCACAGGAAGGTCACGATCTGGCCCCGGGTGCAGGGATCGTTGGAGCCGAACAGGCCGTTGGCCTTGCCGTTGGTGATGCCCTTCTTCACAGCCCATTCCACAGCCTTGGCATAATAAGCGTCGGCGGGAACGTCTGCAAAGATGGAAGCCGCCTGCTCCTCGACAAACTCAGCGGAAACAGTAACCTTGCCGCCGGGCATGGTGAAGGTATACTTGCCATTGCCCTTATCGGTCAGCTTGAGTTTATTGCCGCTGGCGTCCTTCACAGTCAGGGTGTCCAACTCATAGCCGCTGTCGGGCTTGACGGTAATGGTCACAGTATCGCCCTTGGAGGCGTTCTTGGGGCTGACGGTCACATCGCCGTTCTTGGTGCTGGGAACGGACACCGTGTAGCTGCTGCCACTGGAAGAAGAACCACCGCCAGAAGAACGGCTGTAAATGGTCAGCGTACCGTTCACATAGGTAATCTCATAGTTGCTTCCCGCATCCGCGCCGCTGGGAACGATAGAATAGGTGCCTGCGACAGAACCATCCGCCGTGCAGGTCAATTTGGGTGCCTTCAAGCCATCATCGTCAACCAGACCCGTCTGCGTGTAAGTAAACTCGGGCATTGTTCCGCCAACGGTCATTGACTTATCATCGGCCTTAATTATCAGCAGAGCTTTTTTAATTGTAATCACAGCGGAGCCGGTGATTTCCTTATCATCCTTAGTTGCCTTCCAATAGACAACGTAAGTACCAGCATCTTTCTTGGCAATGCTGTCTTGAGTATAAGTAGCCTTTGCCTCGCCGTACTTTACCGTTACGCCCTCAGAGGCCTTGACGATGATGCTGTGAGTCTTACCGTCATAGGTGCCGTTGTAATCCGTGGCTGTGACTACGAGCGCACCAATGTCAACGGTGTAAGGCTTTTCCACAGAACCGGTATAGTTACCGATAAAGCTGATGGTAAACTTACTATTAGCCGTATCCTGTGTCACGGTGTAATCCGTGCCTCCAACCAGCTTTGTGCCGTTGTAGAACACGCTGATGTTATCCTTTGCGGCAGCAGCATCGTCAGCGTTGGGATAGACGCTGTTAATCCCGGTGATGACAACCTTACTGTCATTGGTCAAATCCTTCTTCGCGACAGTGATCTCCGTGGTGAAGAATTCCTGACCGCCGTAGACCAGCTTAACCGTACCGGTCTTGCTTTCCTCAGTAGCCTTGATGAAGGAAACTTTGGAGCCCTCAAGAGCCGTGTAATCAGATTTCATGATCACACCAGTGGGAACTTTCATGGTGGTCTCGTCGCCATAGGTCTTGCCGTTAAGCACCGTGGTATCAATGGACGTCGCATCGGAAACTTCGGCAGCATCAGCCGTCTTGACGTACCAGTTAGTGCCGGAAAGTGTCAAATCTGCACCGGTCATCTGAGCTGCAAAGCTGCCTGCATATTTCGATGCAGGACCCTTAGCCGCATCAGCCTGCTGCGTTGTCAATGCCATGCTGTCCTTAACCGTTACCACTGCTGTTGCATTACCAATCAGGCCGCCAGCATATGCACAGCCATAGATCCCGACGTTTGCACTATTACAGGTATTTTCAGCCTTCATACTGCCGACTGCAACACAGTTTTCGAAAGTACTGTTAGAGCTTACCAGACCTGCCATGCCGCCAGCATATGCACTTTCACCGAAGGTCGGCAATGCCGAGTCATATTGCAGCATTGCAGAAATATTACCCTTGACAACACAGTTTTTCATCGTACCTGCAAACTCAGCTGCGATGCCGCCAGCACGAGCAAATTTCGGCGAGGTAACCGTAATGCTGCCTGTATACGTAGAATTTTCAACCGTTGCCGAAGCCTGTATACCCAGCAGGCCGCCAACTTCAAGGAAGCCGCCGGTTGCATTCATGACGGTAGAAGTACGCGAAACCGTATAGTTCACAGTCGAATGGCAATTTGTGATTGTTGCACCACTGCCACTCACAACTGCTGCACCAAAATAAACATTTTTGCTGTTTTCAGGCGCAACGGTAATATTTACATTACCCGCAAAGTTAAGATCCTTTACTTCTGCACCATCCGACACACCAACAAAGCCAAAGCTGGAGCTCTGTGCTTCAGAAAGTGCATCACTGGACAGATTATACGTGATCGTATGGCCCTGACCCAGAATGTGTCCACCAAATGTACGCGCGTCTGAACCGATGCCCATTGCATCCAGATCGGTCAACGTAATATTATTGTTGACCTTGACATAGATGTTGGACAGTGCCACTTTCTTTGCGTCCGTGCTTTCGTTGCCGAAACGATTGCCCAGTACGGCGTTCTGTGCATCCGCATCGCCCTGAAGCGCTTTCACAAGATTCGTATAATCCTCAGCCGTGTTGATCACATATGCGGTGGCTTCCGTCTGGAACGGATAGCTGTCTTCCATGATATTGCCGTTATGGGAAAAATCGTTGTAAATATACTGATAATCCGCACTTGCAATATCTGCAACCTTTTCACCGTTTGCACTTACATAGTGGTCTGCTGCGTAGAAGTTATCCGCATTGTTCTCAACCGGAATTGTCAGGACAACTTGACCTTCCTCGGCAGCCATTGCTTTGGTGCTGCCAAAGGTATAGTCCGTCGAACCCGCGCCCTTCATGACGTGGGTGCAATTCGTATACCCTGCGGAAGTCGGCATACCGCTGGTACCGCTCTTACACGAAACCAGCGCACCGGTATAACCGAGCTTAGCCGTAATTACAGCTGTATTGCTGCAGGAGTCCAGGGCAATTACAGTATTGCTGCCGTTTACCACAATAATACCAGCCGCCACATTGTTCGACTGTGCCTGAGAGCTGATCGCACCAGTATTGCTGCAATTCTTGAAAGTTGCAGTTACCGCACCGGTAGCCAGGCCGACGATGCCGCCTGCATTGCTGTAACGACCGCTTGCTTCCATATTGCGTTCTGCGATCAGCGCACCGCTGTTCGAGCAGTTTTCATAAGTTGCCGATGCGTTCTGATAGGAGCAGATACCGGCTGCAGAGCTGTTGCCCATGCTCGTGTTGAATGTGCCGCCCTTGATCGCAGCAGTGTTGTGGCAATCCACAAAACTCGTCGGATTGGCGCTGCCGACCATACCGGCGATACCGCCGGCCCACGAGGTATTATCCGTAGCGCCCAGTTCGAGAGTGGCTTCATTGGTAATATTCTTAATGGTGCAGCCGTAGGACTCACCAATCACAACGCCGGTAAACGCACTGTTGGTCAATACCTTTGCCGAGCCGCTGGTCGTAAAGTTTTCAATCCATGCACCGGTAGCACTGTTGAAAACACCCATGTTGATATTGACATATACCGTGCTTTCGCCAATAGTCAGCTTCAGCTTGCCGCGCTTGGAGGACGCACCAACGGCTACTTCATTGCCGCTTTCATTCTTGTCCGAACTCTCAACAATATTAGTAGTATCAATCTTCAGCGTAAT
Source organism: Neopoerus faecalis (assembly GCF_029218125.1). Taxonomy (NCBI): domain Bacteria; kingdom Bacillati; phylum Bacillota; class Clostridia; order Eubacteriales; family Oscillospiraceae; genus Neopoerus; species Neopoerus faecalis. Next base: position 120,565 of record NZ_JARFXX010000003.1, read on the forward strand.
CGTATGGCCGTCGCCGTTAAAATGGCCCTTAAAACCGGAAATGCCATAGAACTTGTCTGCCGTGGTCAGTGTAACATTGTCACCCAGCTTATAATAAGCTGACATCAAAGCAGTTCTGTTTACTTCTGTAACACCGGTTTTGCCGAACAGAGCAAATTCTTCTGCTGTGCCATAGCATACGTTTTTCGTGCCGTTCCAGACATACAGAGAAATGTGAGACAGTGCAGCAAGGTTTGCACCGGACTTGATGATATACGGATCATTCTGCGTACCGCTGCCTTCAATCTCGCTGACCCACTTTGCTTCCAGCGTGGTGTCGGACAGATACGGCCAGCTATCGCCCTTTGTCATATCCGTATCACCAAAATACCAACCGGCAAACTTGTAGTTTGCCTTGGTCGGAACAATACCACTGAGGTCATACTCTCCACCGTACTTCAGCGTCTCGGTTTTAAAAGTCTCGTCACCGTTTTTAAGGGTAACTTTCGCATCGACCTTACCTTCGAATGCTTGCTGAATTTCAGCAAGCGTGTGTCCCTCGGTCTGCTGATCCACATAATACTGCAAAGATTCAGACAAACTGTTGTAGGTTGCAGCATAGCCGCGAACTGCTTCTACTTCTTCCGGAGTAAAACTGCCCTCGTTGGGATCAATGTTCTTCAAAGCAGTAATCAAGTTCGTCACTGTACTGGTCACTGCATCAGAAGGAATGACTACTTCTGCACTGCCCGTACCAGTGTTATAGCAGCCCTCCGGCAGCAGGTAATATGCCGTGCCGCTGATATTCAGCGTTGCGGGCGTATAATCCTTGCCGTTGCGCTTCAGACCGGAAGTTTCCGCCACTGCAATAAGCTGAACGGCATCACCGTCAGCGGTCTGGAGCTTCCAATTTGCGAACTTGAACTTGGCGTCTTCACTCGGGTTCTCACCCATGCCAACACCGAAAGACTTTGCTCCCGTGCCATCGTTCAGCGTGTACGGTGTTCCGCTATAACCGGTGCCATTCACAGCAGTGATCGTACCGCCGGAAATGGTGATGGTCTCCATTTTGCCGCTGACCGGCAGTGTATCAATCGTGCTCCCATTTTTCACAGCCTTTTCGCCCAGTGAGCCGCTGCCGATACCGGGGGCATACTTGCCGCCCTTGGCTGTAATTGTACCGCCAGAAATGGTGATAATACCGCTGGGACGGCCGCCGCCAGGAGCTGCATTCGTGCTTGTACCGCCGCCGCCGATACCTGCGCTATACTCAGAGCCGGTGGCTGTAACAGTACCGCCGGAAATAGTGACGGTTGTCTCTTTTTCCGTATTAGCGCTGCCATTGTAAGCACCGCCGCCGCTGCCGATGCCTGCGCCGGAAACCGTACTTTTGGCTGTTACGTTGCCGCCTTTAATCGTAACATCTGCCGCAGCATACGCACCGCCGCCAATACCGGCACTGCCGCCGGTAGCGGTTACTTTACCACCAGTGATAACAATATGCTTCTTTGCTGCGTGTCCATACGAACTGCCAATACCGGCGCTACCCACAACATTGGATGTTGCTGTAACAGTACCGCCGTTAATCGTGATATTGCTGACGTTGCTGCCGCCGCCAATGCCGGGGCCGCCGTATCCGCCGGAGTAACTGGAACCGGTAGCGTTGACTGTACCGCTATCGATGGTAATGTCACCCGCAGTTGCCTCCAAAAGCGAGTAATTGGAATAGCGGCAGCTTACACCAATACCGGCCGCTTTGCCAGCATTGGCCCAGTAAATAGTTTTGTTGTCAATTTTTATGCCGTCACTGCCACCTGCTGTAGCATCCAAAGAACCGTTACCTTTGATGGTAACCGATGCGTTTTCCGCCACAGACAGTCCGGCGCAAACCCAGCCAGTCGCACAAAGAAGACTATATTTATCCACATAGCCTTCACATGTGAAACCGGACTTCAACACATTCTCGCCTTCCAGAGTCAGCGTCACATCGCCGCCTTGGATACCAAATGCGCAGGCGTTCTCCTTTTTCGCGTTGGCACCGTCATGCATACCGGACACGTCGATATTCACGCCGTTCAGCGTGATCGTGTGCGTACCACCCATGACGGTGATCGTGTTCGCAGTGGTGCTATCCGTCTGCGTGATGGTATAGTCACCACCATACTCAACCAGAGCACTCTCGCCCTGCGTATAACCGTCCGCAGAGATGACAATGGAGCCCTCAGCCAAATCAAGCTGCCCATTTCTCGTAGTCTCGATGGTATTTCCCCCATCGCCAGCCTGCGGCGTGGGCTCAGTCACTTCCTCTGGCTTCCCAACTGCTTCCGTGTCCTCCGAAACGGTCATTATTTCGCCTTCAGCCAGCGCCGTTGCTGGTAGTAGACTTAGTGTCATGACAAGTGAAAGCAGGCTTGCCAATATTCTCCGTTTCATCTTCTTACCTCCTATGTTCCGCCTGTTTTCACAGGCTAAAATATAAATAAAAGACACCCACTGGCATGGATATCCATATCAGTGGGTGTCTTTTATTACAAAATAATTCCGGGCAGCAAAAAAGCGCAGAGTTTTACTTGCCCTGCTCTGCTCTGCTCTGCTCTGCTGTCAGTATATTGCGCCGAGAAAGCTGCTGTCAAGTCCTTTTTCACGGTGCTGCCCTCTTTTTTCGTCCTTCAGAGACTAAAGCGCAAACCACTTTAGCCCTATGGTGGAATTTTTATTGATTATACCATGTTTCCCCAGCTTTTCAACCGTTTTGCATAAAACGTACTCTTTTCGACATGAAATGTCATATTCACATCATCTCCTATGTCTGCGGTTCTTGTCTACACATTGCTCATAAGTGCATAAGATGTCATCCCACACACTCCCCATGAACAGACAAAGGGCCTGTCCTGCGGAAGTGCGGCAATGCAGGACAGGCTCAAAATTTTGTACGCGTGGAAACCACTATTCCGCTTTCACGCCACGGAGTCGAGCCAGCGCTGGGAAGGTCTTGAACTGAAAACGTTGGTCAAACAGATCACCGCACACTGCCACCATTTTCCCCATGGTAAAAGCAGCGAGAATGGTGCCAATACCGAGGCCATCCAGATGCCCCAGAAAGCCAAGGGTCAGAATTCCAGTAGTAGCAAGGCAGATCACATCAAAGGCAATCTTGATTTTGGCATAGGAAATATGGGTAATCTGAGCCAGCTCCCGAGGAAAAAGGTCTGTAGGGACAATGGGGAGTCCGCAGCGGTTAGATAGGGCAATGCCAAGACTGATGAGCAGATAGCTGACGATAAAATAGATGATTTTAAATGGCAGCCCCGTGGGAAGAAGGCCGATCCAAGCCTCGTGGATATCCAGCAGTTCTCCAAACACAAAGCCCACTACAAAGCTGCAAAGATAGGAGGGCACAAACTGCCGCCGGAGCACCATAAGGCTCAACACCAGTACTCCCTGAAAGAGATAGGTCCATGTGCCCAGCGTCAGCACCGGGAACACCTCGGAAAAAGCGTAGGGAACGCTGGAAATGGCGGAGATTCCCGCCCCAGAGTACAGCATCAGCACAACGCCAAAGCTGTTGACAAGCACCGCTACCACCAGTGCCAGTTCTCCTCGAAATGTCTTTTTTGCTGCTGTTTTCGTATCCACAAATATATGCTTCCTTTCTTTTCTGTGGAATCTGTGTGCGATTCTGTTGTCGAAATTTTGCGGCAGCAGTTACAGAGATCAACCGCTTTGCGGTTGGTTCAATAAGCATCATTATAATCGCTCAAAATCCTATGTGAAAGGCCAAATTTATATTTTGGCACAATGCAGCAATCCATAGCCCCAGCGCCAAAGGCATTCAGGAAAAATCCTCAAAGAGAATCATGCAGAGCATTTGATGCAAGCTATCAACGCAGTTATCTGCATTGCATAGAATAAATAGGTAATCAATATGTGCTCCTATATCCTTGCACATTGCACACAGGTGAAATAATTTTTAATTTTCAATCTAAAAATCTACCATGTCGCATCTATCAAGTCAAAGAGGTATGTGCCTAAGACACATACCTCTTTTTCAGCAGCCTTTGTCTGTCAACTGCCCCATTATTTGTTTTTCAAAATCCGTTTTGTGGTCAACTGCTCACAGCCGGACCTTTTGTTATGCAATGCTGCTGGAAACATGGATGGCAAATCAGCCCCAGACCTCTTCGGCGATTTCCTTTACCAACGCCAGCTTAGCCCACTGCTGTGCCTCTGTCAGTTTGTTGCCAATCTCGCAGGAGGCAAAACCGCACTGAGGACTCAGGCACAGACGATCCAGAGGAATGTACTTGGTCGCCTCATGGATACGGGCAATCACCGCAGCCTTGTCCTCCAGTTCGGGGCGCTTGGTGGTAATGAGGCCCAGCACCACCTTCTTCTCACCGCTGACAGCAGCCAAAGGCTCAAAGCCTCCGCTGCGAGCGTCATCAAATTCCAGATAGTAGGCGTTCACGTTCTCACGAGCCAGAAGGGTCTTAGCCACGCTGTCATAAGCGCCAGAGCTGGCATAGGTGGAATGGAAATTGCCCCGGCAGACATGAGTGTTGAGCACCATATCCTCCGGCTTACCCTCAATAGCCAGATTGTTAGCGGTAAGCATTTGTTCCTTGATTGCTTCCAGCCCCTTTTCATCCGTATCAAAAATCATGCAAGCCTTGGGGGCCACCAGCATTCCCCAACTGCAATCATCGAATTGCAGGTTACGGCAGCCAGCAGCGTAAACATCAGCGATGACCTTACGATAGCCCGCTGCCAAATCCTCTACCAGCTTTTCGGTATTGGGATAGTATTTGCTGGTATTTTCCATTGCAAAGGGCATGACCATCTGCTCCAGAAACTGAGCGGGTGCAGGGATCGTCAGCTTGGCCACAGTGTTCTCGTCTTCCAGCGCCTTGACAAACCGGAAATGCTCCACAAAGGGATGGCTGTCTACGCCGACTTCTCCGGTGAGGTAAGTATCATCAAGCATCGCGTTTTCACCATGGAACGGCAGGCCCTTCTCCGTGCGGCTGTGGCCTACACCATGGAAACCCCACATGAAATCGAGGTGCCATGTAGCGCGGCGGAACTCGCCATCGGTGATTACATGGTATCCGGCTCCCTGCTGCTTAGCGACCAGTTCTCGGATTGCCTGATCCTCCACCGCCTTCAGCTCATCGGCTCCAATCTTGCCGCCTTGAAAATCCGCCCGAGCCTGCTTCAACTCGGCAGGGCGAAGAAAGCTGCCAACATAGTCATAGCGAAAAGGGGTATTAGTTTTGCTCATAGTGAAATGCTCCTTCCACACTTAAAAGATATGCTGATTAAATGGCTCAAGCTATGATAAGTCAAGGCTTCTTTCTGGCGCCGCTAATATCTATCGCCCTCATGATAGAAAAAGCAATGCCGTGTTCTACCCATTAGTATCCCTCTGTCAAATTAGTTGAATGACCATTTTTTAATAGTGAAAAGGACTTGATGGCATTTCCATCAAGTCCTTTCTGGCTATCTTGTTCAAATTTCGACACGATTTTCTAAAAATTCCGAGTTTTTTTGCAAAGTGACATTGAGTGTCCACATGACTTGCTATACTGAAGCTAACCTCCAAGAAACTTCGGCCCCATGCCTACGCGCGATTGCGCGGGGAAAAATACCGGGTAAATTCTCCGCCCGGGCCGCTCCCGAAAAGGCGATTGTGGACGCTGTATCTTCGCATGGGTGCCGGAGCGGAGGATCAATCATCAAACATGAGAAACTTATAGGCAGGAACATCCAGTACGGACGAAATCGCAAAGAGCGTATCCAGGGAAACAGCTTTCTTGATGTTGGGCGCTTCTACATGGCCGATAAATGCCGGGGTACGGTCGATCCGCTCTGCAAGTTCTTCCTGTGTCAAACCACGCAGCTTTCGATAATATGCAATTTTAAGACCCACTTGCAGATATTCCATCTCGAATTTGCTATTCATACCGTCACCTCGGTAATATGGTAATCGATGGCGACAGCAGTTGACATGATTTTACAATCATATTATTATATTTAACAGATATAAAAAACTAAGTAAAAGTGCAATGGGGAGGGTGAATGACCTTGGAACAGCAGTCTGCCGAGGCAAAGTCGGCCCTCTTATTAGACCTCTATGCGAGGTTCATATCCGGACAGACGCTGAACAAGCAAGGCCTTGCCAGCGAGTACGGCGTCACAACACGGAGTATCCAACGGGATATGGAGTCTCTGCGGTGCTTCCTGATGGAAAAAGGGTTGTCGCAGGAGATTATCTATGACCGTAGACACGGCGGCTATCGGATGGTGAGCAGCGTTCCATCCGGCTTAACGAACAGCGAGATTTTGGCTGTCTGCAAAATTCTGTTGGAAAGCCGCTCCATGCGGCGGGATGAAATGCTGCCGATTCTGGACAAGCTGGTAGACTGTGCCGTTCCTCCGGAGCAGCGTCAGGCGGTAAAGCTGCTGATAGGTAATGAAAAGCTGCACTATATTGAACCACATCACGGCAAAAGTATTTTGAACGGTTTATGGGAGATCGGACAGGCTGTGAAAGAACAGCGGGTCATGGAGATTGAGTACGAGCGCATGAAAGCACCGAAACTGGTGACTCGGAGAGTACAGCCGGTCGGAATCATGTTTTCTGAGTATTACTTCTATCTGACTGCTTTCCTTGAAAACAAAGATAATTTTGAAAATCCGGATGACCTTTTTCCTACGATTTATCGAATCGACCGCATCCGCAGTTTTAAGGTCTTGGACGAGCATTTTCATGTCCCTTATGCCGGACGGTTTGAGGAGGGCGAGTTCCGTAAACGGGTACAGTTCATGTACGGCGGCAAGCTGGAGCGGATCAAGTTCCGTTACACTGGACCGTCTCTGGAAGCGGTACTTGACCGCCTCCCTACCGCTAAGGTCATCAGCGAAGATGCAGATGGCTGGACGATCTCAGCGGAGGTGTTCGGCAAGGGCGTTGAAATGTGGTTGCGGAGTCAGGGGGCGTATATAATCACCGTCTGATGTATAACACCCGATGGCTGGGTTTGCTTATTATGGTTCGCTTCTCAGAAAATCCCTAAACGAATCAGACAAAAAGATTGTAATTACCACGAGGTGACACACTTTGAATTCAATCATGTTAGAGACGTCACAAATGCTTGAAAATCATCCTCTCTTAATTGAAAAAGAGAGTTACAAGGTCAAATACCTTAATGTTCTGGAATACTTCTCCCAGAAATATTCCGCCAATGACCCTTGGGCTAATCAAACCTTGCAGCTATATATCAAGAAGTTTCTTGGTACTAAGAACAGCTACAAATATGATAACTTCGATCTACAGCGCAATACAAAACCTGTATTAGCCACGAAGTTTCGCCCGTTTAAGTTCTTTTCCTATCGCTACTGCCTGATTATTGATTGTATTTTCATCTGTGCATACGGAGATAAGGAAAAAAGTGAAAAGATTTTTTCCGAATTATCTGCCGTTTATCACAAGCGGTATCAAAAGAAACTCCGTCAAGTTTTCGATTCTCTGTATGATCCCACTATTTCTACTGAAGGAATTGAACAGATACAGTATTTGAAATCCTGTTGGGATATGAATAGAAAGTTCATTACCAATGAACCGATAAAAGTTATTATCACAGCAAACATGAGTGCCGGTAAGTCCACGCTTCTTAACGCACTCGTTGGGAAAAAGGTAAACAAGACCCAAAACGACGCCTGCACTGCCAAAATACATAAGATTGTCAACAAGCCTTTTGAAGACAACTTATGTTATGAATTGGACTATCTTTTAGACTTGGATGCTGACTACCATACCCTAATGGATGATAATATCAACAATCAGACTTCTGAAATCACGGTAGGCACTTACTTCCGAACAATAAAAACATCTTCAAAGCGAATATGGCTTATTGATACTCCGGGTGTGAATTCTTCTCAGAACATTGAACACCAACAGCTGACCGATAGAATTATCTGTGACACCAACGGCGACTTACTAATTTATTTATTAAACGGCGAAAATATCGGCACCGATGATGATCGCAAGCATTTGCTGTTCGTCTCAGAAAAGTATCACGGCAATATTCTGTTTGTTGTGAATAAGTTGGACCGTTTCAGGAAAAATGAAGATTCTATTGAAGGGACTCTAAAGGCAGTCGTCGAAGACTTGAAGATCATTGGCTTTGAAAATCCGTATGTTGTGCCCGTGTCTTCTTACGCCGCATATCTTGCCAAGATGAACATCTTTTCTGAGCCGCTTGACGCAGATGAACAGGATGAACTTGAGCGGATGTCCAGAAAAATGAAAAAGCCTGAATACCAACTCGACAAATATTATCCCGAAAAAATAAAAGCCGCTGTGACCATCGAATCTGATGAGGAAAGCCATCAGCTCCTGCTCCATTCCGGTATTTTACATTTGGAAGAAATTATTAACAGTATGAGGTGATTATACAATGAGAGAAATTTTTATCAAGTATAACCCATATCGTCTGGAAACCTCCATTACAATCGATGGTGCGGCACCAAAGCAGAACAGCCGCCTGAATTTTGGCGACCGCCGACTCCAAGAATGGATTGAGGAATTGCCTGATATTCTCTTTGAGGAATGCAGCAGTCGTGATTTTAAAATCAAATTTCACGGCACGATTCTTGACTATGAAGATGTTGAAGCAATGGCTCGTGAAGCAAAGAAAAAGGGCTTAAACATTGAACTGGAACACATCCCCGCCAAGGAAGTCTCTGATAAAGAAGCTGCCATCGATGATATCTTCGATAAAATTCAGGCTGGACCTTTTGATGAACTTAAACAACCCGATGTGGTCAAAGCATTTAATATGGCAAAGAGCAGCGATTTTGAAGTGAATGTTGTTGCAACAATGAGTGCCGGCAAATCCACCTTAATCAACGCGCTTCTCCGCCAGAAACTTATGCCTGCAAAGCAGGAAGCCTGCACTGCAACCATTACAGAAATCAAGGACAACGATGCTGACCATTTTATGGCTAAAGTCTATGACAGTAGCGGTAATCTGATCCAGACGCATCCGGAACTGACCTTTGAAATCATGGATTCCTTGAATAGTAATCCTGAAGTCTCTAAAATCCATGTTGAAGGTAACATTCCATTTGTCACAGCTGAGGATGTCTCTCTTGTTCTTGTAGATACTCCCGGTCCGAACAATTCGAGAGACCCGGAACATAAAGCGGCAACTTACCGTATGCTCTCCGAATCCTCCAAAACTGTCGTTCTGTATATCTTGAATGCAACTCAGCTTGCTGTAAATGATGACTACAACCTGCTTAGTCATGTTGCTGACAGCATGAAGGTTGGCGGAAAGCAATCTCGTGATCGCTTTATCTTTGTAGTAAACAAGCTGGATGACTTCAAAAAGGGTGAAGACAGCATTGAGGCGGCTATCACAAAGGTTCGTGATTACCTGCGCGATAACGGCATTGAAAATGCAAACATTTATCCCGCTTCTGCTCTCACCGCACTCAACATCAGGACCATTTTAGCTGAAAGCGACGATGATGACGATGATGAGGTATATGAGGCTAAGGGTAAGGTCCGCAAGTTCAATCGAAATCCTGAGATGCATTTTGAAAAATTTTCACCGCTTACCCCTTCCGTGCGCGGTGAAATGGAGACCCGCCTTGCGAATGCAAGAAACAACCATGATATCAATGAAGAAGCTCTGATTCATTGCGGTATTGTTCCTATTGAAATGGCAATTAAGATGTATGTCCAGAAGTACGCTAAAACCGCAAAAATCAAGAACATCGTTGATACTTTCTCTAAGCGTCTCGAAAGCGCCAAATCTTTTGAAACCACGAAGCAGGAAATTGTTGCAAACCAGGACAAACAGCAGGAAATTCTCGCCAATATCGAAATCATCAAGAAGAAACTTGCCAGCGGCGAAGATGCGAAGCGTTTTAAGAGCAGAATCGAGCAAATCAACTATGACAGCGAAATTTGTAAGAGAGCAGATAATGTAATCGTGTTTGCCCAGAAAAAAATAACTAAGCAACTTACTTCCAGTGATGTCAAAATGAGCAAGCGCGAAGCTGAAGAAATGTGCAGACAGTTCGCAAGATTTGCAGATAACCTTCAGGCAGAGATCAAAGTCAAACTTGAAGAACTAATTGGGAACTATATTTACAAGAGTGCGGCGGACCTTCTTGAAGAATATAGGAAGAAACTCTCCGAACTGGCTCAGGATGTAAATGTTGGTAATATTTCCATCGATCCATTTGAATTGATGGCTGGTGACATTTCCGGTTTGTCCAATGTCGAGGTTCTCTTGAGTGATGCTGAAACAACGGAAAAGAATTGGGAAGTTGTTGGAAATCACAGGGAATATAAGGAAATCTTCGGCTTCAGACGTTGGGTCAACAAAAAATTTGGCACAAATTTCAATGTGGATTACGATATCGTTGACGATTACGATTGGGTCGAACACACCTACATCGATGGTGAAAAACTCGCCCAACGCTTCTTTGCTCCAATTCAGGAACAGCTCTATGAAAACAGTAATAACGCAGTTGCATATGCAAAAGAGCAAACTAAGAGAATCAAGAATGAATTTTCAAAGAAGTTTGACGAACTTGACAATGTGCTGGAGTGCAAATTAAAAGAACTGGAAGATTGCGCTAACGATCAAAAGGATGTTGAGCGCAGAATCCGCGAATCCCAGTCTAAGCTGAAATGGCTTGAAGAAATCCAGAGCAAGACAAAATCGATTCTGGATATTTAATGAGGTTATCATATGGTATCACAAGAATTCAAAGCATCCGTAGCAGATAAAAATCTGCTACGGACAAGGATTATGCTCAAGGATTCCTTTGTGGTCGATCCGACCCTCGCCCAGTTCGATGAAATGCTTTCTTACGCAAGCGGTCATCTCCCGGATCTATTTACCCAGTTTGATGGCGAATATCTTGAAAATGACATATCCAAGTGGAATCGAGATGTAATGAATGAAGAATTAGTACGGTTGGTCACTAATTTTTCTAAGACACGGATCGATCACTTGAAAAAAGTTGTCTCCAAAGTTCTGGAAACTGAAGCGGCAAAAATACGGAAAAAGAGGACAGAGCAATCTACCCGTCCGCTGTCTTCATCACGATCCGCCTCGCCATCGATTAACAGAGGAGTATCTCCTCAAGCCAAAGAAGCGCGTCAAAAGGCATTGAGGGTACTCCAAAATGAAGGTGGTATAATTCAGGATATTATGGTCGAGGTCAGTTCACGACGCACTTGGAAAGCAACTAATGTTGACGATATGGAACGTGCTGCAAGAGAAATTCTTAAAGCGGCAAAAGTTTATAAGGATAATAGACAGGAGGCTCGTCATGGCTATAACGAATGAATTTATGGAAGCGGTCCAATCCGGTAAAATGATGCGTGTCCGCATCATGCTGAAGGATAGTCTGTTAGTAGACCCTACCGCGGCACAGTTCGATGAAATGGAACGCTACGCCACCGAAAAGATGGGAAACATCTATACAGACCACGATGGAGAAGTTCTAAACTTTGATGTTTCTTCTTGGAATGAAGATTATCTCAATCAGCAAATGGTCACTGTTGTAAATTGCTTTTCTAAAGAACGAATCGACTTGCTGAAGAGTATGGTACGTTTTCTTTACAAAGAAAAGGCAAATAAAATTCGTACTGAGACAAATCATACTCCATATCAAAGCCACATCACTCAGAAGCAGATCGGAGTGGGCGTCACCGCCGTGGGCGCCGTATCAGCAGTTGCAGGTATCTGCACTTCTCATGCCGTTTTGACTATTGGTGGTGTTATTGTTGCAGCCGCCGGTATCGCGCTGATTGTCAGCGATAAGGGGGATGCATAATGGAGAATCTTCCAGAGAACGTACATAATAGCCCGTCTGTCCCCACTCCATCATATACAAATATTGCCGATGGCTATCAAGCAGCCTTAAAAGTCGTCGATGATGTGGTTCTAAAGAATTATGTTTCAGAACTTTCCAACATGGAAATCGTTCCATTGAGCAAGAGCGTACTGGAATCAAATATACGAGACAATGTTCGCTTTTTCAAAATCACAGAAATGGTTTATGAAAAAGACGAATTGGCTACTTACAAATTTGCAAGCGTATTCAACGCATTGTCCATTACTGATAGTGCGGTTTTCATCATCATAGATAGTGATGGTGTCAAAACAGATTTCTATATGGGTGTTCGATCTCTGGACGAATATAGAACCATAAGTTCCCTGAAAAACACCGTAGAAAACGCAATGAAGGGTCAATTCCCCGGCATAAAAACTTTTGACGATTATACTGTCGAGGATATGGAAGCAATACTTGACAAAATCAAAGCCAAGAGTATTTCTGCCGTTTCTTGCGTTGCTAACAATAAGGCGCATGATGGTGCCACAAACCAAAACTTCGTACAGGGACTTGAAAAACTGGTGTTGTCCATGCAGGGTGAAAAATACACCGGGATCATCATTGCAAATAGTACCACACAAGCCCAACTGAGAGAACTGAGAAAGGGCTATGAAGCTGTTTATACGCAATTATCTGCGTTTGCAAGCACCCAAGTCAACTATGTAAGCAATAATGCCTCTAACTATTCCATGGCAGAGACCAAGGGAAACAGCAGTGCCAAAACACATACTGATAACTGGTCCGAATCGAAAACTCAGTCAGAGACAAGCGGTTCATCTACATCCCATTCTGTATCCAGTGAAAACGTTGCTGGCAAAACGATCAAGGGAGTTGCAGCTGCCGCATCCATCCTTGGTGCAGCTCTTGCCATACCAACAGGTGGTCTAAGTAGTTTGGCGGTTGGTGGCGTTGTTTCTGGCGGACTCGGAATGTTAAGTTCTGCAATCAGTAAAACTGTATCTGATTCTACTTCTACAAACGAATCCGTTACAAATAGCTTTTCAACAGTCAAAGGTTCCAGTGATGGAACTACCGATACCGTAAATTACGGGATTTCTAAGACAGAGGGCTATACCAAAGGGATCTCTGAGGGCATGACGCTGACGCTCCATGACAAATCCATTGAAGATACGCTTGAAAGAATCAATAAACAACTAAAGCGTATTGATGAATTTGAGAGTTTGGGCATGTATGAGTGTGCGGCATACTTCCTCTCTGATGATCAGTACGCCGCCGAAGTGGCTGCATCGACATATAAGGCATTGATGCGTGGTGAGAACTCCGGCGTAGAAATCGCTGCAATCAATTCCTGGGGCGAGTACCAAAAAGATAAAACTCAGTTAATTGGGCAGTATGTAAAGAATTTCATTCACCCTGTTTTTCGCTATAATGGAGTCGCTGGAGAAATCGAAGTAACACCTTGTTCTTTGGTCAGTGGCAATGAGTTGGCAATTCACATGGGATTGCCAAGACATTCTGTTTGTGGTCTGCCTGTTATTGAACATACTGATTTTGGAAAAGAGATTGTAACCTACGATAGAACGAAACAATCTTCCGCCATTAACCTTGGCAATATTTTCAATATGGGTAACGTATGCAACAACAAGGTATCGTTGAACCTAAACAGCCTTGCAATGCACACATTTATTACAGGATCTACCGGTTCTGGTAAGAGTAACACAGTATATGAAATCGTTCGTCAACTTGATAACTCTGGTATAAACTATCTGATTATCGAGCCGGCAAAAGGCGAATATAAGAATGTATTTGGAAATTCGCCTGATGTCCGAGTTCTGGGAACCAACCCGCAGTTTACAGACTTGCTTCGGATTAACCCATTTAAATTTCCTAAAGGCATCCACATTCTTGAACATATTGACCGTCTTGTTGAAATTTTTAATGTGTGCTGGTCAATGTACGCTGCGATGCCCGCTGTCCTGAAGGATGCCATTCTTCAGGCATACCAATCCTGCGGATGGGAACTCTCAGATTCTACTAACCAATATTCGGATAACTTGTTCCCTACTTTTGGCGACCTGCTCACAGAACTTGTAGATGTAATTCAGCACTCTGCATATTCAGAAGAAGTGAAAAGCAACTATACCGGCTCTCTCGTAACAAGAATTAAGTCACTCACCAACGGACTAAATGGACAGATTTTCGCAGCAAACGAAGTTGATAATACTGAACTGTTTGATGGAAAAGTGATCATAGATATTAGTCGTGTAGGTTCTACTGAAACGAAGTCTCTTATTATGGGAATCCTAATTATGAGGCTAAGTGAGCATAGAATGTCTACTTGTAACGACATGAATATTCCATTGCATCATGTCACGGTTCTTGAAGAAGCACATAACATTCTTAAAAGGACATCCACTGAACAAAACCCCGAAGGATCCAATATTGCTGGCAAATCTGTTGAAATGCTTTCCAATGCTATTGCAGAGATGAGGACTTACGGCGAGGGATTTATTATTGCAGATCAGTCACCGAGTGCTGTAGATATTTCTGCAATCAGAAACACTAACACCAAAATCATAATGCGACTTCCTGACGAGCAGGATCGTAGACTCGCTGGCAAATCCGCAGGTCTTAGAGACAATCAGTTAGATGAAATCGCTAAGCTGCCGAAGGGGGTTGCAGTGGTCTACCAGAATGACTGGCTTGAACCAGTTCTCTGTAAGATAGGAAAATTCCGTGGAGAGGAACATCGTTATCAGAGAGAAGCCCAAAACTGCACCACTTTCTCTTGTAACAGAGCAACGGCGCTTATTCAGAACCTGCTAAATAAGACCGCTGGCGAAAGACTCGACATGAATCTCAGCGAATTGTCTGCATGGATAATCGGCATGGATATTCCGTCTCACACGAAAATCTCTGCACTTAAAGCCCTTAGACTCAATGGCTCGTGTACCTTAGGTGATATCAGCCCTGTAATATACGATTTAATCTACTCCCCTTCTGTTGAAAAGGAGGCTGAAGAAGCAGATTCTATCGAAGAATGGAAGAATGTGCTGGTATATGCAAATAATTCTGCGCTGGCTGACTTGAATGAACAAGATCAAAATGTTGCTGTTGAGTGTATCTTGCGTGAGCAAATTGAACGCTTTGGCAAACCATCAGAATATTTGGATACGTGGCGGAAATTTCTCAAGAGAGAGGTGATGTGATGAATCCCTTTGAAATTAAAGAAGTCCAAGAATTGACAAAGGCATCAAATGAAGTAAATAATAAAACGAAAGCCTTTGAAAACAGCAGCAAAGAAGTGAAATCGCCTTGTCATATTCCAACTATTAACGAAGGATTGGAGGGGCAAACATACCCTGGTACAGATGTCACATATCGAAAACATACATTTATGCTTAATGGCGAAAAAGTAGAAGGTATTTTTCCTGTATTTGATAGCAAATTCGATACCCGCTTGCCAAAGGAATTGAGAAATGCATCTGATACAGAGCAGTTCAAATACTGCACACAACAGTTGGCAAAGAGAATCGAACAAGATCCTGAATTGGCAAAACAATTTACACCTCGCCAGTTGGAACAAATAAAAAATGGCGAACCTCGAGTTTCTGGATTAACCTGGCATCACAATGAGATTCCTGGTAAAATGCAACTCGTAGATGCAAACGATCACAGTGTCTGTCGTCATACTGGAGGACGAAGCATTTGGGGCGGCGGCTCAGATTGTAGATAGGAGGATAAATATGAATATCCAATGGAAATATAAAATTGAATTAGCAGACGCAAATGTATTTACCGAAATTGAAAACGAACGTCATATTTCTTTTCCAAACGAGTTGAAAGAACTTATCATTGAAGCAAACGCAGCAACTCCAGAAAAATATAATTTTATGGTGGGAAGCGTTGAAAAAGTCCTTGGCGCTATACTTTCTTTCAATCGTAACGAATCTGATACGGATTCTGCTTTTGTAGCTTTAAGTGTTATTTCTGACACCAATCTGGTGCCTTTTGGAATTGACCCATTTGGCAATTATATCTGCTATTCCTTGAAAGATAAATCCGTCGTGTTTTGGGATCACGAGACAAATGATATTTCTGTTGTAAGCAGTACCCTTTCTGCATTCCTTGAATCTCTATACTAAACAGAAAAACAACCTCGATTTCACTCTGATAGCTGAGTGACAGGTCGTGTTTCTTGGGAGAATTATTTGGCGCTTTTCTATGCACATGGCAAATGAAACTCTGAGGTAAAATCGGCAATAATCAACGAACATCATAATAAATCAAGAATGATAAAGGAGTTGATTTATTTATGATGAATCAAGACGAGTTCAGAGAAGCTGTCATCAATATGCGCCACTCCCCTGCTTCATTGGAACGGCGCGGAGAATGCTGGAGCGAAGAGGATAAGGGAAAGCTATCTGAAATGTTTTTCGATAACGTGGGAATTACAGAGATGGCCGTAATCCTTCAACGCTCGGAAACTGCTATCATGCAGCAGATTGAAAAACAAGATCTGTATGACCGTAAGTTGTATCCGACTCGGCAAAGGAACAATTCTGTGCCTTCCAAATGCTTATGTGAAGTCTGCGTGGCTGATTCAGCGTTGTGTCCCCTCCGCAGTGGTGGCTGCTGCTGTCAGGAGGGAGAATAAATGCTGGAAGAGTATCAGGAGATTCTCACCGTAGATGAGGCTTGCGAAATCCTTAGAATCGGATACAACGCCATGTATGAACTGCTGAGCACCGGCAAGCTCAAAGCGTACCGGAATGGCAGGGTATGGCGGATTCCAAAGGTTGCCGTGCAGGACTTCATTCTGCGGCAAATCAATTCGCAAAGTTAATGAAATGGACGCAGGGACGTTCCCTGCGTCCATTCTTTATTCCCATTTATCCGCCAGAAGAAAATCCCTAATATTCCGGTGCTTAATCCCATTGCGGCTCATGTCGAACTCATCCAGAGACACAACATATTTAGGGTAGTTATCTCTGATGTTATCGTAAACGCCAAACTCCCGATTGATTGTTTCCTCTGAGGCCAGCAGATAGGTCACTTGCACATAGAGCTTTTCGCCGTGTTTATCGCAAACAAAATCAACTTCTTTGTCTCCATATTTTCCAACCGTTACTGTGTAGCCCCGGCGCAGCAGTTCCAGATACACGATATTTTCCAAAATGAGATTGATGTCCCGCATATTGCCGCCAAAAACAGCTTCGCGGATGCCATGATCGGCAATATAATACTTCTCATTAGAAGCAAGGATCTGCTTGCCCTGTAAGTCCTGTCTCTTTACCTGATAGAATAGAAACGCATCACAGCAGTATTTGATATAGTTCAGGATCGTTTCCGGGGCAACGGTACGCTGCTCATTTTTGAAAAATTTGGACAGCGATGTAGCAGAAAAGGTTGTCCCCACATTCGCCATCACATAGGCCAAAATCCGCCCCAACAAATCAACATCCCGTACCTTATTGCGCTGGACAATATCCTTGAGTTGCACGGAATTGAACACATCTGTTAAATATTGACGGGACGGTTCCTCTGCATAGCGGAGATTTGCGAGATATGGCATTCCTCCAGAAAGCAGGTACTTTTGAAAACACTGTTGGATTGATGCCTGTGGTGCGATTGGTCGATACAGTTCCAGAAATTCAGCAAAGGAAAACGGGTAGATTACAAACTCTACATACCGTCCACCCAAGTAGGTTGCCAGTTCACCGGATAGCAGTTTGGCATTGGAACCTGTGATATAGATGTCACAATCCAGCGCAACGCGCAGAGAGTTAATGCACTTTTCCCAGTCCTTAACCTCTTGGATTTCATCAAAGAACAAATAGACTTTGCCTTGAATTGTTTCGGCACGGTGCAATATTTCCTCATGCAGCACCTGAGCGTTGCACAGATACGCATAGCGCATATCTTCAAAATTGATTGAAATAAACTGCGCTGAATCAATTCCAGACTCTACCAATTCCTCTTTTATTAAATCCAGCATGACAGACTTTCCACTGCGTCGGATACCAGTCATCACCTTAATCAATTCACCGCCAATAAATGGCCGGATACGGCTCATGTAGAGTTCTCGTTTGATCATTGGGTATACCTCCCTTCTGTATTGTCTTAATTTTAGCACAATACAAATGAAAATTCAATTGAATTATAGCTTTTTATAAGATATAACTTATAAATCAAAAAATGAGGTGTTTTATAAATTATACAGAGAGATTCTATGCTACTCAGTTATAATAGATAGGGATGCTTCTACCATCTGGCAGGCAGCTTTGAATATGGTATTTATATGATAAATATATAGAATTTTTCCGCAAAAGTCGCTCTCCTGTTGCAAAACTGACCGAATTGACAACAAAATGGATGTGCCAAAGTCCGGTCTTACCAAAGTGGATGCCGAAAATAACTTGAAAATCAATGGCAAAATAGCCGCAAACTTCGTAAGCCAATGGCATCAACTCACCCGCGCTTTTGATCCGCTCAGATTCCCAAGGATTGAAGGCAAGGATGAAATGCAGGAGCTGGCAACCATCTTCTTTAAGCCAAAGCTTCTTCACCAGTTTCATCTGCTCCGCTGCATGAGCAGGATCAACAGAGAGGCCCCCGATCGTATGGGATTTTGGATAAATGTACTTGTGTACCAGGCAATCAAGAGCATCAGAGTTTACATAGCTTTCGGGGACTATCTTAAGGCATGGCATAGTCCATTAAGCTCCTTTCTAATCTCATTTTTGGTAGTCATATCGGTAATCAGTTCAAGTTCTGTTTGAATATTGCATATATGAGTCATCGCTGTTCTTAACTCGCCTATATTGGTTGTATTGCATCCAATAATTGCATTGTTTATAAATTCACTTTTACTGATGCCTTTATTAACCGCATCAATCACTTTCTTATTTGCTTCATCATTTAGTCTTACACTGATTTTTCTGTCCGCTTTTTCTTTCTTCATTTCTTATCCTCCTTGTTGCTGACAGCAAGAGAGGAATTTGTCGGACAATCCGTTTCCTCTCTTTACTACACTGTTAATTTATTTGTATCTAATTATATAGCTCTGTTTTCCATTGTAGTTTACCTAATCTTGCATTCATCATTTTATTGACAATATTTTTTCTTTCGCCGCTTCATAAACAGCCTTGCTAATCTCGCCCTTTTGGTAGAGCCGTTGATTAACGTGAAGCAGAAGCGCTACTCTTTGATTACGGTCAAGTGCTATTCTTTCATGGGTTTCCATTAAATGGGGCGCCCCCTCGACTATCGATTCGCCGCATCATGTGCGTGCGTTATCGACCTGTTGATGGGGATGTACAAATTTACAAAAGCCACGTGTTTCGGTTTTTTTACACTATCTAAAAAGTCCAACTGCCCACTGATTTTATTATGTTCCCACTTAGCTATTCATATATTTCTATCTACTTTTACATTTTTTATGGTACACTTATATTTATGGTACACGCTTTGGGGAGGATATTTTATGGATAACCGGCAGTCGCTTACCAACCGTTTTTTCTCTGTGATGGACGATCTACATGCCTTTTACAAACAGCCTGAAAAGAACTTCGTTTCAATTATGACCCCGCAGCAAGCCTTTGAACTTGCAGTAAATTTATGGACAACTTTTTGTAATGCACGCGATAACTATTTGACCCTCTGCCAAGTCAGTTTTTGCCCTCCAGCACTCGAATATCCTTTTTTATTTTTTTACCGTCATCCTTCCAATGGCAGCATTCATACCGTCTACTCATATCCCTATGAATTGTCAAAAAAAAGCAACCTACTTAGTCTAAAAGGATTTCGATATTTTCTTATAAATGTCTGCAATCTTCCTTATATAGACTGCCCTGAATTTAGGCAACTCTTTTATGCCCTACACTCTTTGATTGAAAAATACCCCTACGATAGCACTACTACCATCATGAATCAGCTTAAAATGTATGCACCGCGTATTGCAGCTAATTTAGAAAAACCGAACTTTTTTACGTTATCTACCGAAAAGAACCTTTATTTTTTTAATGAGCTAAATGAATTTCAATCTGTACTGGAACTGGCGTCTTTGACGGTATTGTTTGAATCTGCAAGTCTTATTCCAACGAAACTTCTGAAGAAGTACTTTTCTGATTTAATGCGGCGCTACAAAGCAAATCCAGACAGTGCATTTCAAATTCACACAGTAAAACCAGAGGAGGTTATCCCATCTAATACCCTGAATTTTCAATCTAAATGCCATTACACTCTGCATTCCATTTATTATGACCCGCATTCAGACCGCTTCAAGCAGGTGGATTCATATAATTCTTACGCCGCTGTTGGTTATCAGGCAAAACGCCTCCCATCTTCTGTCCTCGATGAAACCTGTCGAGTTTCACCCTCCATCACTGCTTTTCTGAATATACTTTGCGGGAACAACTTATCTCTGGTAGACCAGTTTTGCAGTTTTCTAACCGAAGCCGCGCTAACGGATGGTATACGTTTTTTTGTGCTGTACGCCAAAGCGCACAAAGCAGCACTACAGTCTTTCCTTTCTGAAACACTTAGTTTCACAGCATCCCATATCAGCTTCAAACCCTATGCTAAATCCAAACAGCGCATTTGTCCCACATTAAATCAAATCACAAAGCCCACGCATCTGCATTCTCTATTCCTTGCTCAGAGCACTGGAAAATGTACAGTCCTTGTGGACGACGTTCTTCCCTCTAATGGTAATTTACCAACACTTCAGAATCTGATTGATGGCAAGCACATCTCCATCAAATCCGATTTTGCTCCGCTGCAACACTACAATAACCGGCTGTGCATCGTATGTGTTACAGATAAAAGCAGTACGATGGAATATCTTCATAAAAAAGAACTAAAGGCTCATATACTTGACTTCTCCCTTACGGAGTCAGCCGCCTCCCAACCTATAGAGCTTAATTCTACCGATGCGACTTGGATTTATAATACATTGATCCCCTATGGTCTGAAACTTAAGACACTCAAAGACCAGAAAATCTCTGATCCCGCCCCCTTTGATGTGCAGCGGACGCCTCCCCCATTAGCAGAAACCGCGTGTATTCGCGCTTTCTTCCAACTCTGCCAGAAGCAGAATGACTGCTGTTGTGACACGCACGAAGTCTATCAAAGCTACTGCCAGTTTCTTGCAGTCACGCAGAATGGCCGAAAAACTGAATTCAGCAAAATTCAGTTCAACAAAAAATTCAGAGAAATTTCCAAGTCTAAGTTCATTTACAAACGCCCTCACCGCTCGCGCAAAGGGCCATCCCCATATTGTTACATAGGGTTGAAACTGCCGGAAACCTTCCCACAATCAGAGGCTGCACCATCAGCTCCGCAAGAGGATTGTCTTATGCGGTACTTAAAACATATCGAAAAGTACCAGCTTACCGGACAAATGAAAACTACGCTCGACATTCCTCCATCAAAAAAATAAAGGGCCGCAAAGCGGCCCTTATTTCAGCGTGTCGAAAAAGTCTTTTCTCCCCGCTGAACAAGTTTTCAGAACTTCATAAAAGTTCTGAAAACTAAGGATTTCAATGGCGCAGGACACCCTTCTTGGGTTTCCCGCGCACACCCTTCCTTACCGTTGCGGAGGATTTACCACTTTATCGACAGTCTCAAATAAGGGCCGCAAAGCGGCCCTTATTTTTCTCTTTATAATCACTTTCGTAGGCGGTATTACCGCTATATCAAATTATATCAAAACGCATCCGACAAAAGGAAATCTGCCACATGCATGGTTTGGATTCCCTCATAATTGCCGCCGGCAAAGTCATCTGTCCGAAGCACATACTTAGGGTAATTATCCCGAATGTCCAGTAGGCGATCATACTCCCGGCGCTCGGTTCTTTCGGTGGAGATTCGCTCCGTGACCTGCACATACAGCTTTTCGTTCTGCCGGGTAGCCACGAAGTCGATTTCACCATCATTCGTCTTACCGATATTCACCGCGTACCCCCGGCGGCACAGCTCCAGATAAACTACATTCTCCAAGCTTGCGGCCACTGTGTCCGGATTGTAGCCCAAGACGCTGTAGCGCAGAGCAGTATCTGCCAGATAGAATTTTTCCTGCGTTTTCAGCAGTTCCTTGCCTTGTAAATCATACCGGGAACAGCGATGGAGCAAATAGGCTTTCTCCAGCTTCTCAAGGTAGCTGTATACGGTTTCATTGTCCAGTGTGCGGTGCTCCGCCTTCAAATAGTCCGAAATGGATTTGGCAGAGAAGGTATTCCCTACATTGTTGAAAGTGTATTTCACCACTCGCTCCAACTGGTCAATCTTGCGAACCTGATTACGCTTTA
Organism: Neopoerus faecalis; assembly: GCF_029218125.1. Lineage (NCBI taxonomy): Bacteria > Bacillati > Bacillota > Clostridia > Eubacteriales > Oscillospiraceae > Neopoerus > Neopoerus faecalis. Next base: position 142,737 of record NZ_JARFXX010000003.1, read on the forward strand.
CAATGTCAGAGAAAATGGTGGAGTTATAAATGTCACGGACAATAGTGTAAATCTCGTCCTGAGAGTAGTTCTGCAAATGGGTCGCTGGAAAGCCGCCAAGGCGGATATAGTCCGCTAACTCCTGCCGGGGATTTCCAACCTCGGCATACTGTCGCTTGAATTTAAGGTACTCCGCAAATGACAGGGTGAAAATGCGGAATGCCACATATCGGCCGGTCAGGTAAGTGGAGATCTCCGAGGACATCATTCTGGAATTGGAGCCGGTCACATACAAATCTACATCAAAATCCGATTGCAGGGAGTTGACCACCTTTTCCCAGTCCTTGAGCTCCTGTACCTCGTCCAGAAAGAAATAGGTTTTTCCGTTAGGGCTGAGGCGGCCTTTTAACTCCGCATACATCTGCCTTGCGGTCATATCCTCATATTCCATGGAATCAAAGCGGTAGCTGACGATCTGCTCTGTCGGCACACCACGCTCCCGCAGCTTATCCATGATCATCTTCAAAATCGTGGATTTTCCGCAGCGGCGCACACCAGTCAGAATCTTCACGAAGGGCGCATCCGTGTAGGCCATGATTTTTTCCGTATAAGTCGGTCTGTCAATCATTCGACCACCTCCATTTGGCTACATCATATCGCGCAAAAATATAATAGTCAATAATTTTGCGATTTATAATCGCAAAATTATTCAAGTCAAGCCAAAATGGCGAAAATTTCCCCTTCACTACAAAATCATCAGTTTAAAAGCAATTTTGAGTGTATGAGTGGGTAAATGGTGTTCCCTTTTCCATGACGCTACACAAGCAGGAATGCAGAGCTGACCGGGCGATCCGCGCCATGCAAAGTCTAAGTGAAGCCGCGCAGCAGAATGGCACGGCGGATATGTCGCTGGATGAAATCAATGCTGAAATTGCAGCGTCCCGGGCTGGCCATGCGTCAAGAAATGCTCAAAATGGAGCGTAGCCATAATACTATGTTGTGCTTGATAGAAGTGCAGTGATTTCCGCTCTGTTTAACCTTTCCTCTATTCCACGTTTGAGCAAATAAAAAAGACGCTACAGCTTCTATAGGATTTCGGGGCAAACTTTTTGTTACTTTCGGCAGTTGCGTATTTTATCAAAAGTATGTTATTTTAAAAAAGACATATTTCCTGCAACTGACGGGCAAGGTGGATTGCAAACCACCGGGGAGCAGGGAGTTTCGTAATCAGATGCAGGGTAACTGCATCTCTATGCCGACCGTCTGGGCAGTGTCGCAAATTATGCGATGCTGTCCTTTTTTGTTACCCAAAAGAGGACAGCCGAAATCGAAATAGGAGGAAAATATATGAACGCATGGAACAATTTTAACAGCGGAGATTGGCAAAACGAGATCAATGTCCGCGACTTTATTCAGAAAAACTATACCCCCTATGACGGTGACGGTGCTTTTCTCGCTCCGGCTACCGCACGTACCACCGCACTACGTGAAAAGTTTGACAAGCTGCTTGTTGAGGAGCGTGAAAAGGGCGGTGTACGCAATATCGACACCGAAAACGTTATTACTATCACGGCATTCGGTCCGGGCTATCTTGATAAGGACAATGAAGTGATTGTCGGCCTTCAGACCGACGAGCCGCTCAAGCGCGCGTGCAATCCGTTTGGCGGTATGCGTATGGTACGTGATGCCTGCAAACAGTATGGCTATGAGGTTTCTCCCAAAATTGAGGAGGAGTTCAAGTACCACAAGACCCACAATGATGGCGTATTCTCAGCTTACACCAAGGATGTTCGTGAAGCCCGTCATGTCGGTCTGCTGACCGGCCTGCCGGACGCCTACGGCCGTGGGCGCATCATCGGCGACTACCGCCGTGTGGCGCTGTACGGCGTCAACCGCTTAATTGAGGAAAAGCAAAAAGATAAAGACTCTCTTGGTGTAGTTCCCACCACCGAAAAAGAGATTCGCTGTGCGGAGGAGCTGAGCGACCAGATCAAGGCGCTCAATGACATGATTACAATGGCCGCTTCCTATGGCTTTGATATTACCCATCCGGCAGAGAATGCCAAAGAAGCCGTTCAATGGCTTTACTTTGCATACCTTGCTGGAATTAAGGAGCAGAACGGTGCCGCGATGAGCCTTGGTCGTACCTCCACTTTCCTCGACATCTATTTCGAGCGCGACATCAAAGCTGGTTTGATGACTGAGAGTGAAGCGCAGGAAATCATGGACGATTTCGTGCTGCATCTGCGTATGGCGCGTCATCTGCGTACTCCAGAGTACAACGAGCTGTTCGGCGGCGACCCGATGTGGATCACTGAAGCTGTCGGCGGTATTAGTGAGGATGGCCGCCACATGGTCACGAAAAACAGCTACCGTATACTGAATACCCTATATAATCTCAACGCTGCCCCAGAACCCAATCTGACTGTTCTGTGGAGTGAAAACCTGCCGGAGAACTGGAAAAAGTTCGCTGCAAAGGTATCTATCGACACGGATGCGCTTCAGTATGAAAACGATGATGTCATGCGTCCGTACTACGGCGATGATTACGCTATCGCGTGCTGCGTTTCCGCAATGCGCGTCGGCAAGGATATGCAGTTCTTTGGTGCACGAGCCAACATTGCAAAGCTGCTGATGATGGCAATTAACGGTGGCCGTGACGAGAACAAGTTTGATCAGGTCGGTCCTGAAATGCCCGTCATGGAGGGCGACATACTGGATTACAATGAAGTTCTGCGCCGCATGGATATCTACCGTCCGTGGCTGGCAAAAACCTATGTTTCCGCGATGAACACCATCCACTATATGCATGACAAGTATGCTTACGAGAAAAGCCAGATGGCACTGCATGATACCAAAGTCCGCCGCTTGATGGCATTCGGCATTGCGGGCATGAGCTGTATGGCAGATTCTCTCTCCGCAATCAAATATGCCAAGGTAAAGCCCATCCGCAATCCAGAGAACGGTATCATCGTCGATTTTGAGATTGATGGGGATTTCCCAAAGTTCGGCAACGATGATGATCGTGTGGATCAGATTGCCTGTGAGCAGGTAGAGAAATTCTATCAGGTGCTCACGCAGTTCCCTTTGTATCGCAACGCGATCCACACACTGTCTATTCTGACTATCACCTCCAACGTCATGTACGGTAAAAAGACTGGTAATACGCCGGATGGCCGACGTCATGGCGAACCGTTGGCACCAGGGGCAAACCCGATGAGCGGACGTGATGTTTCCGGCGCACTGGCATCGCTGAATTCGGTGGCAAAGTTAAGTTACACCTACTGCCGCGATGGTATCTCCAACACATTCTCCATCACACCGGGAGCCCTTGGCAAGACCAGTGAGGAGCAGGTGAACAATCTGGTTGCCATCATGGGCGGCTACTTCGCGCAAAATGCACATCACCTGAATGTAAACATACTCAACCGTGAAATGCTGCTGGCGGCTTACGAGCATCCGGAGCAGTACCCGAACCTGACCATCCGCGTTTCCGGCTATGCAGTGAACTTCTATAAGTTGAGTCATGAGCAGCAAAGAGAGGTCATTTCGCGTACCTTCCATGAGGCCATCTGATTTTTCGCTTACGAAGTGAACGGCCATTCCCTCTCGTGGATGCTCCCGCTCCTTCCTGATGCAACGAAAGGAAATCGGCATACAATGATTGGAAACATTCATTCTATTCAGTCCCTTGGAGCGGTGGACGGACCCGGCGTACGCTATGTGGTGTTTATGCAGGGCTGCCCGCTGCGGTGCGTGTATTGTCACAATCCCGACACATGGCGGACCGAGGGCGGCACACCGACTAATGTAGATGAACTGGTATGCAAAGCGCTGCGGTTTCAACCGTACTGGAAAAACGGCGGCGGTGTGACGGTAACAGGTGGAGAACCACTGATGCAGGCGGAATTTGTCGCAGAGTTTTTCGCCAAGCTGCACGAGCACGGTGTACATACTGCATTAGATACCTCCGGTGTATGCAATCTTGTTCAGGCGGAAAAGGTTCTCATACATACCGATTTGGTGCTGTGCGATTTGAAATTCCTCACGAGAACCGATTATCTTAAAAACTGCCGAGCGGATTTTGACCAAGTCAAGTGCTTTTTGCAGCTAACTGCAACAAAAAATATTCCGCTGTGGATTCGCCATGTGGTTGTTCCGGGACTGACTGATAGCCTTGACCATCTGCGCCGTATAAAAGCCATGGCGGAAAGCTATCCCAATTTTGAAAAACTGGAATTTTTACCGTTCCACAAGCTGTGCATAGAAAAATACGAACAGCTCGGTCTGGAGTTTCCATTAAAGGATACACCGGCTATGCATCCGGATACGCTGAAAAAACTGCTTGTGCAGTTGTAATGTAAGCATTAAATGTAACTACCAAAGTTAGCGGCGCATAAAAGTCTTACCCTCCCAGTACACAAGCTGGGAGGGTAAGACTTTTTTCAGTAGTATGGGTGCCTTTTGTAGCCTGCAAATATTAGGAAGTAGAATTAAGTAAAGCATTTGCTGCTTCGGTATCAACACGCCGAAAGTCCGAAGGTGACTGCTGATAATATTTTTTAAATACTTTTTCAAAATAGGCCGGGTCACTGTAGCCAAGATATTCTGCGATTGCTGTGACTGGCATAGCCCCGGTTTCTAAAAGTTGAACCGCAAGACTCATGCGCTGCTTTAAAAGAAGTGCACTGAAAGTTGTCCCGGTAGATTTTTTCACAATGGAACAAAAATAAGGCTCACTAATATGGAATCGCGATGCCGCCTGACTGCTGGTTATCGTTTGAAACTCTGTGGCAATCATTTGGCATAACCGTTCCCGAAACACTGATGGCTCTAACCACGAAGTGCCCTCCTGCTCCATCGTTTTTTCGATAAAGCAGGCGATTTCACGTGCCAAACGCTCCTGCATATCGGAAAAATAGTGATCTGTGTCATAGCTGTGCCACAAAATGCGATTACGGGGATATTTCTTCAGGAGCTCCATAAAAGGACGGGTATGAACATTTTCCGGAGCTTGCTCATCATTCTTGCAGCTGGCCCAGTAAATTGGCTTTTGTGAGAGAAATTTAACCATGGGAAAATAAGAATAATTATCGGGCTGTTTTTGTATTTCCTGATAAAGCTGCTCACTGGAAGTATCCGGTAATATTTCAGCTCCCTCTTGTAAGAGCTGCATTAAGCCCTTTGATACCTTACTGTTTGTTCGACTCATCAGATAGGCCCTGCCAAGGTCATAGGGCATTAAAAAAATGCCTCCAAAGATGGATGGACGCTGCTCCATGGCGCGGGCAATCACCGGAGCACCATAGCTATGTCCAAGAAGAAAGATATGACGCCTATCAATATGATAGTTCGTATCTGCCATCAGGTAATCAATTACGGCCAAAGTATCCCGAATGCTTCCGGCGAAAGAAAACACCCCCTCACTGCCCCATGAGCCGCCATAATAGAAGATCAGAACATGAAAGCCTGCTTTTCGCAATAGCTGAGCAAGGGCTGCGTTCTTTTCATGTCCCGGAAAGCCATGGGCAAAAATAATTGTAGGGTAGTCTTGATCGGTTCCAGCGGAATACAGCATACAAGGCAGCTTCCCCTGCCAACCTTGAATACAAAATGTAAAAAGAGACGCTGATCTACACATGAGTTCACCCTCCCCATTTTATTCCACATAAGCATTTTAAATCTTACCATAGTACAGTATACATGAAAAAAAGCGTTTTGACAGAGTATCTTAAAATCTTCTGAAAACTCAAAAAAATATTCCAGTTACAGCAGGATTATGGTCATGATAGAGTAACAAACAGAAAGAGCTTCACAATAAAGGCGCGCCAAGAAGCTCAATGGACATCAAGAGAAAATTGAGGAGGGACCATGTATGAGTAAAAAAACAAAAGATGCCCTTGTGGTCGGATTTGCACTGTTTGCAGTGTTCTTTGGGGCAGGCAATCTGATTTTTCCCCCGTTAGTTGGCGTAGTATCCGGCAGCGGATGGCCAGCTGCTATTATGGGCTTGATGCTGTCAGGTATTCTACTGCCGATTGCTACTATTGTTGCTGTGGATAACATGGGCGGTAGATTTGAACAGCTGTGCCGCCCCGTATCAGGCTGGTTTTGTAGTGCCTATATGGTATTTTTCGTAATTTTTATTCTAACCTGCGGCATTCCCCGTCAAGGCGGTGTTGGAATTGAAACGGGCCTGTTCAGCGTATTCCCCATATTACAGGGAAATCGAGTGGCCCAGCTTATCGGGCTGCTGTGCTACTATGTTCTGGTATGGATTTTCACCACTCGCAAATCCTCGTTTATTGACATTATCGGCAAGTATCTCACGCCGTTCCTTCTGGTTATTCTGTTAGTCATTGTGGCCGCATCTGTATTTGCCCCTATCGGTACGCCGGTTGACACCGGCCACACCGGCAATTTTACTTACGGCTTTTTGCAGGGCTATCAGACCGGCGATGTAGCTGTTGGCATCGTGATTGCAGGTACTTTCATTGCTTCCATTAAGTCTAAAGGCTATGAAGAAAAGTCTGCACGCACCAAGGCCGTTACAAAAGCTGCCATCGTTGCGCTAATTGGTTTGCTGATTGTTTATGGCGGTCTGCTGTATTTAGGTGCTACCGGCTCCGGTATGTTTGATTCCTCTATGGATCAAACTGCCCTGCTGGTCGCTCTGGTGGAAAAATGTATCGGACGCGTTGGAACCGCTGCTCTGGGTGTTGGAATTTTACTGGCCTGCCTGACCACTACCATTGGTGTCATTACTACCATTGCTCAGCTGACGGAAACATTAACGCATGGCAAACTGAAACTCAAGACCTGTATTTTGATTTACGATGTGCTCGGTTTCCTGCTGGCTACCATGGGTGTTGCAAAGGTTATCACATATACTTACCCTGTGTTTGTCCTGATCTATCCCATTGCAATCATTCTTACCCTGTTGGGCTGCGCCAGAAAACTGGTGCCCAATCACGGTGCATGGAAGGGCACTGTCCTGATGGCCAGCTTAATCGGCATCTATGAAGCTGTTGTTACTATGAATGGCAGCAATATTACGAACATTCATATTCCTGCGCTGGAGTCCTTGTACGCGGCATTGCCGCTGTCCTCCTATGGATTTGCATGGCTGCTGCCCTGCATTATCGGCTTTATCGTGGGCGCTGTGATTGTCAAGGCTTCTGGTAAAGGGGCGTATCCCATGCTGGAAAAATCCAACGAACAGTAATTCAATGGAGGCATTATTATGAAAAAAGTTGGCCTTGTAGGAGGCATCGGCCCTGAATCTACAATCTCCTACTATCACGATATTGTATATGGCGTACAGAAGCGGGTTGGGCGTGACTTCTTCCCCGATATGTCAATTGAGAGTATTGATTTATTTAAGTGGGTAGAACTGTGCGACCAAAAACGCTACGATGAGTTAGTGGATTTTACACTGGCCCCTATTCAGAGATTGGCTGCCAGCGGCGCGGACTTTGCCGTACTCACCGCTAACACCGCGCATTTGATTTTCGACCAAGTACAGGCCCGCAGCCCCATTCCGTTGATCAGCATTGTGGAAGCTACAGCACAGGAAGCCGCACGGCGCGGCTATAAAAAGGTGGGGCTTCTCGGCACCGGTTTCACAATGAAAAACGAGTTTTTCAAAACGGCTTTTCGTAAGCGCGGCATTGAAGTGGAGATTCCAAACGAAGATGACATGGATTTCATTCATGGAAAGATTTACGAGGAATTGGTTTATGAAAAAGTCCTGCCCGAAACACAATCACGTTTGGTATCTATCGCAGAGCAGATGGCAAAGGAAAGCGGGATTCAGGGATTGGTACTGGGCTGTACAGAATTGCCATTGATCCTCAATGACAATATTTCGCCTGTTCCTTGCTTGGACACCGTAAAAATCCATGTGGCCGCCATTTTGGATGAAATTATGGATGGCTGAATTGTCCGATAGATATTTTCGTTGATAGGAGCTCTATCGGCAGCATGAAATTGAAAAAGTAAACACCGTGGCTTAAATGTAAAAGCTCCCTTCTCCGTCAGGATTGGGGAGCTTTTACTCGTAGAGGCCTTGAATCGTGTATAAATGTGGAGCTGAACAACTGGATATGTTCCTCTACCCAAAGCGCATAAGGTCCCTTTTCCGAAAAAACACCGATATGCCGGGAATTTTTAACTTTTTATTAAAATGGTGCTGAAAAAATCGAACGTCCCTTGCTTTTGGAAAAATCCGATGCAGAATGGGTCTATAGACAGCCCCCTCTTTTTATTACAATTTAAGGAGAGGGAGAATAGCAGTCCATGGACTGCTCATGCTTTTCGCAGAAAAGTATGAAAAATATTTTGGGAGGAGTCTTTTCATAAAACGGAAATTTTTGTCAGTCTTGCTGGCGCTTTCTCTTGCGCTGTCACTGCTTCCGACAGCAGCACTGGCAGAGGAAGCTCCGGCGGACGAGTCGGACGATAAGCCCGCCGTGGAAACGGTGGCCGAGCCGCGGGAGACAGAGGACGAAGCTGTTCCGCAGGAGGCAAACGGCGAAGTTGTGTTGGTCGCACAGGCTGAAAAAACTATCAGCACTTCTGAAGAGCTTGTTAATGCAATCAACAATGCAAGCGACGGCGATACCATCACGGTTTCTGGCGAAATCGCCATCGACGCACCGCTGGTTATCAAGAACACGGTGTCCCTGACTGGCGGTTCTATTGTTGCGTCCGATGCGTTTAAGGGCTTTAGTCTGGTGGATTTGGAAACTGCGGACAAAACCCTGACGCTGGGCGCAATCACTCTGGACGCAAAGAAGCATGGCGCTGTGGTCTATTGTAACGCAGGTAAGGTCATTGTGAACGGCGCAATTATTACCGGCGGCAAGACCAGTACCTATGTTGCCGGTGTCTATATGACCAGCAACTCTCAATTTGAGATGAACTCCGGTTCTATTACCGGCAATGAAGTTGGCAATGCTTGGCAGAACAGCTATACGAAGTATGCGGCCGACCTGTGGATTGGCGCAAACGCTAACGGCGCTCTGACCGCTATCAACGGCGGCACCATCGGCAATATTTTTGTCAATGCTAATGAGTGGTCTGCCAATAATCCCGGCGGCTTTACGATGACCGGCGGCGAAGTCACGAACCTGTATGTGGAATATGATAGCGGCTATGGCGGTGCATTTACCTATAACGGCGGCACGATCGAGAACCTTTACATTTCTACTAAGGATGGTACTGGTAACAACATAAAGGTCAAGCCCGTTGCAGGCGTTGCTTACAAAGGTGGCCAGACCGGTACAGATGTTACCGACCCTGTTGCCCAGGTTGGGAACAAGACGTATGCCACTCTGGCCGATGCTGTCTCAGCCGTTCAGGATGGTGAGACCATCACCCTGCTGAATGATTTTAATAGTAATCAAGTCATTGCAAATGACGGGAAAAACTTTACCATTGATATGAACGGAAAAACGGTTACCGCCAGTGAAAACGGTCAAACGGTTCTGGTCGTCCAGAGTGGTATCGTTACCGTGACCGGCGATGGTAAGTTTACCGGAACCGCATCTGAAACGGCACGGGGCTTACTTTCCGCATGGAACACCGGCACGTTGATTTTCAATAATAGCACAATCGATGCAAATGGCGTCTATTATGGAATCACTGCTTTCGACACAGCTAAGGTTGAAATCAATGGCGGCACGATCACCGCAGCGCAGAGTGCCGCTGTTTCTACAAACGGCTCTGCCAATGGAGAAAATTTTTCTAACGGTACTGCTTTAAAGATCACAGAGGGCACGTTAACTGGCGGCAATGTTGGCGTGTACGTTCCTGCTGGCACTTTTGAAATCAGCGGCGGAACCATTTCTGGTGATACCGGCGTTGCTGCTAAGGGCGGCAAGCTGACGATTACCGGCGGTACGATCAGCGGAACAGGTGCTAAAAGCAATTTTGAGCACAACGGTAATGGCTGGAACAGTACCGGCGATGGCCTCGCAATCGAATCCTGCGATTACCCCTATGGGTCCTCTACCGTTTCCATCCAGAATGCTACCATCACGAGCAAAAATGCCAAGGCGGTTGCAACTTATGCAACAGAGGGCAAAACTGAAGCATACAAATTCATCTCCGGCGGTACATTCTCCACAGAGCCTGACGCTTCTTACTTGAAAGACGGTTATTCCGCAAAGGATATGGGCAACGGCACCTATAAGGTGGGTCAGTTCACGGATTATACCATCACATTCAAAACAACCCCCGCTAATGCGGTTGTAAGCGTCATTAACAAGACTACCAATGCCACTGTAACACCCAATGCTGATGGCAGTTATACCTTGAATACTGCCTATACCTATGAGTACACCGTTTCCGCCTCCGGCTATGTTTCCAAGAGTGGTACGGCCACTGCTCCCGGCGAAATCACAGTAACGCTTGAACGTGAGGCATCCGGCAGCTCCGGCGGGTCTCACTCCTCCGGCTCCTCCAGCAACACCACCACAACCACCAAGAAGAACTCCGACGGTTCCACCACAACCACTGTGACCAATAAGTCCACCGGCACCGTGACGGAGACCACGAAGCGTACCGATGGTTCCACCTCTACTGTTGAGACCAAGAAGAACGGCACCGTCACTGAGACGAACAAGACCTCCGGCGGCACCACTGGCACCACTGTGACCGACAAGAGCGGCAACATCACCAGCATTAGCGCTTCCGTGTCCACCGCAGATGCCAAAGAAGCTAATAAGACCGGCGATTCCATGACGCTACCGGTGGAGGTCCCCATGGAAAAGAACACGAAGGACGCCCCCACTGTGAAGATCACCGTCCCCTCCAACACTACGGTGAAGGTGGAAATTCCTGTGGAAAAGGTCACCCCCGGCGCTGTGGCTGTCATCGTGGACAGCAAGGGCAATGAGACCCTTGTCCCCACCTCCGTTGTCACGGAAAACGGCGTGGAGCTGAAGCTCAACGGCGATACCAATGTGAAGATCATCGACAATGCCAAGACGTTTGTGGATGTCCCTGTCGGTAGCACCTTCTACAATGAGATTGCCTCCATGAGCGCACGGGAGATCATGGTCGGCCGGAGCGAAACGGTCTTTGACCTCTACAGCGGCGTGACACTAAACCAAATCTCCAACGTGGCGGGCCGTATCTGCGGCGCGGTCAGCGTGGACAACTATCAGGCTGGTCTGGAATGGGCTGCTGAGCGTGGCCTTGCCACCGGCGATAAGTCCGCTACCAGAATGCAGGTCCTTCTGGCGCTGTATGTCGCTGCCGGTTCCCCTGCCTCGGACGTCAGCGTGGACCTCAGCCACTTCAAAGACGCCGCCAATGTTCCCGGTGAGGCACTGAATGCGGTGCTGTGGGCCGTGCAGAACGGCATTCTGAAGGGCACCGCCGATGGGCTGCTGAACCTCGGCGTCAACGTGACCCGCGGCCAAAGCGCCGCTCTGGCGGGTCGCGCACTGAAGGTTATCGGCTGATTCCTCTTTCCGGCAAATATGAGCCTGCCGCCTGTTACCGGACGGCAGGCTTTTCTATAGGCGTTGCCTACGGCTGCATATAAAATGGCAAAGTGAAACAAACGTAGCTGTACAAAAAATAAACAAGCAGACAGAGGCAGTGTATCAAACCGATACACCGCCTCTGCTGTCTTTTTGGAATCTATTCCTCACTATCTACGCTTCACAATCACAGCCTTTGCGTGATTATAAAGCACTTCATTGATGATTCCCTTTCGGTACAGACACTCGTTGATATGTAACATAACGCTGTTTTCTTGTAATGTATCCATCCGATCCCTCCATATTTTCACGAAACCGCCCCACTATCTGAATATTCCGACCGCACTGGGATATGGTAGAGCACTCTGCCAATTGCCCCTCTTGCTCTATGGCGATTCCGTACTCTCATACCACAACTACAGCATCCACCAGAAACACTCTGCCATTCTGCCGACTGGTGATTTTGAAACTTCTGTTTGCTGTCTTGCATGTGTATGCTTGGTGCGCTGGCCTTCAAGCGGACGCCGTACCGTCCTCCCTGCTTCATGATCTCCGGCTCCTCCAGCTTCAGCTCATCAATGCCGGGGACTACGATTCCGTATCCCGTTTCCCGGACGTCCTTCAGGGCCCCCGCTACCTTATCATACTCCGCCTTGACGCCGGCCAGCGTACTCAGCAGGCTCATCAAGTCTCCGTCATCCGACACATCAAAGCCGGACTGCTCGGACAGCGTTTGGTAGAACCGCTCCCGGGGCAGGCTGATTTGAATAGCTGCGACGCCGGTGCCAAGATCAATAGACGAAATCGCCGCCTCACGGATATTTTCGTCCTCGCCTAATTGCTTGACCGCGCTGCTGATTTCCCGGATATGCCGCAGCTCCGTGGTGCTCTGCCGGATGGCCTCATACAGTCCGTCCTTCAGAGGATGGTCTCCCGGCAATGCGTCTACCCACGATGGCAGGAAAATATCCAGCTCCTGCATGGGAAATTCATAAAGCACCGCCTTTAAAAGCTCGCTCACAGCCTCCTCGTCCAGTTGAAGGCAATTCACCGGCACACACTTGACTCCGTACCGTCCGGCAATATCCAACGCGATGTCCTGTGCGCGGTCGGATTTTGGGTCCACGCAGTTCAGTAAAACGATGAACGGCTTGCCGATCTCCTGCAGTTCCCGAATCACCCGCTCCTCTGCCTCCAGATAGTCCTCCCGTGGAATATCTGAGATGCTTCCATCCGTTGTAATGACAATGCCAATGGTGGCGTGCTCGGTGATGACCCTTCGCGTTCCGATCTCGGCAGCCTCGGTCATGGGAATCGGATGGTCATACCACGGTGTTGTCACCATGCGGGGCTGGTCCTCCTCCATCTGCCCCAGGGCCCCCGGGACCATGTAGCCGACACAGTCGATAAGGCGGACGGAAAAGGCCGCGCCGCCATCCAACTGAAGCTGCACTGCCTCCTCCGGCACAAACTTCGGCTCCGCTGTCATGACAGTCCGGCCGGAGCCGCTCTGCGGCAGCTCATCCCGAGCCCGCTCCTTGCGGTAAACATTGTCGATGCTGGGAATGATCTGTGTTTCCATGAACCGCTTGATAAAGGTGGACTTTCCTGTTCGCACCGGCCCCACAACACCGATATAAATATCCCCGGCGGTGCGGGTGGCAATATTTTGATAGATCGAGGTATTCATAGCATCCCGTCCTTTTCGCACTCCATAGTCTTGCTCCAGTCTATGTCCCAGCAGTAAAAAGTATGTCAGCCCGTCTCCCTTTGTTCATATCAGACAAATGTGCATCGCGGTTTTCAGCACAATTTATTCCTCTTGCTTCTTTACATTATCAATTTACCATGGTAAACTACTACTATAATAAATCGAACAACAAAATTGGAGGAAAAACACATGAAAAAGTTGACTGCTTTTATTCTTTCGGCTATGATGGTTTTGTCTCTGGCCGCCTGCGGCGCCAAAACGGACGCTCCTGCCGCCGATTCCACTACCTCTACTGAAATTACCGATCTGACCTATGCAGTGGAGGCCGGTTCCGCCGGTGAGGAGGTTGCCGGTGAAAACGGCTTCAAAACCGTTTCCGTAGACTCTCAGGCCAAGGCACTGATGGAGGTACAGGCCGGTACGGCGGATGCCGCGATTATCGACTCTCTGATGGCCGGCGCCATGGTAGGCGAAGGAACCAGCTATCCCAATTTGACCGTCACCGACCAGAAGCTCACCGAGGAGCTGTACGGCGTCGGCTGCCGCAAGGGCAGCGACCTCGCCTCCTTTATCAATTCCGTTCTGGCGGACGCTTATGCCGACGGTACGCTGCAAACCATTGCCGAAACCTATGGCGTGCAGGCCGCGCTCGTTGAGCAGCCCACCTCTGAATTTACTGCTTCCGAGACCGACAGCGATGTGCAGTACATCAAGGATAAGGGCACGTTGGTCATCGGCATCACCGAATTTGAGCCCATGGATTATCAGGATGCCGACGGTAACTGGATCGGCTTTGACGCCGATCTTGCCAAGCTGGTAGCTGAAAAGCTGGGCGTGACGCCTGAATTCGTTGTCATCAACTGGGACAACAAGGTCTTTGAGCTGAACAGCAAAAACATCGATGTGGTGTGGAATGGCATGACCCTCACAGACGCCGTTCAGGAGACCATGGAGTGCTCCAACGCCTACTGCAACAACGCACAGGTTGTTGTGACCAAGTAACGGAAACGATCCCACACATTACATAAAAAGGCAGAGAGCGTATGCTCTCTGCCTTTCGGTGGCTTTCTCGCCTTCCCCGCTGATTATAATTTAGAGGAGAATACATCTCATGTTCTGGACCGTCACACTTTCTATTCTGCGCGGCTGCGGTGAGGCCGCAAAGCTCTTTTTTCTGACGCTACTTTTCGGCCTCCCCTTGGGATTGCCTATCGCCTTCGGCTCCATGAGCAAATGGGCCCCTTTCCGCTTCCTGTCTTATGGGCAGCGGCCCATGGGACGCTTTACCCGCTGGCTTTCAGAGGTAAAGCCCATTCGCGCCCTGACCAATGTGATCGTCTGGGTCATCCGCGGAACGCCGCTGGTGCTGCAGCTTATCATCATCTTTTACGGCCCCGGCCTGTGGTTTGACCACAATCCATGGAACGTTTTCAGCAACGGACGTATGTTTGCCTGTGCACTGGCCTTTATCATCAATTACGCCTGCTATTTCTCTGTGATCTACCGGGGCGGCATTGAGGGCGTCCCTGCCGGACAACGGGAGGCCGGTGAGGTTTTGGGCCTCACCAAGCGCCAGATTTTCTTCAAGATCACGCTTTTGCAGATGGTCAAGCGGGTTGTGCCGCCCATGTCCAACGAGATCATTACGCTGGTCAAGGATACCTCCCTCGCCCGGGTCATTGCCATTACGGAGATCACCATGGCCGGTGAGGCGTTCATGAAGTCTAAAGGCATTACATGGCCGCTTTTCTACACCGCTGTATTTTACTTGGCATTTGTCGGTGTGCTGACAATTCTGTTCAGCTTTATTGAGCGCAAGCTCAGCTACTTTAAATAAGGGAGGCTTCGCGCTATGTCAATTCTGACGGTTCAGCATTTGGAGAAGCATTTCAATAACACAAAGGTCCTCAATGACATCAGCTTTTCCTTGGAACAGGGGCAGGCATTGTCTATCATCGGCTCCTCCGGCAGCGGAAAGACAACGCTGCTGCGCTGCCTTAATTTTCTGGAAACACCGGACACCGGGACAATCACTGTGCAAAATGAGGTACTGTTTGATGCCTCTGACCGCCAAGCGCAGTCCGAGGCCGAGATTCGGAAAAAGCGGCTCCATTTCGGAATGGTCTTTCAGTCCTTCAATCTTTTCCCGCAATACACGGCTCTTGAAAATGTAACGCTGGCCCGGGAGCTCATGGCAAAGAACAACGGTGAAAGCCGCGAGGATATCCGCTCCGCCGGAATGGAGTTGCTGTCCCAGATGGGACTTGCCGACCGCGCAAATCACTATCCGCATCAGCTCTCCGGCGGCCAGCAACAGCGGGTAGCCATTGCACGGGCCTTGGCGCTGCACCCGGACATTCTCTGCTTTGATGAGCCGACCTCTGCGCTGGACCCGGAGCTGACCGGCGAGGTTCTGAAGGTCATCCGGGGACTTGCCGAGCAAAAAACCACCATGATCATCGTCACTCACGAAATGGCCTTTGCACGGGATGTGGCGGATCAGGTCATCTTTATGGATGGCGGCTTTATCGTGGAACAGGGCGATCCTCATCAGGTCATCGACCATCCGCAGGAGCTTCGGACGCAGCAATTCCTTTCACGCTTTTCCGAAAATAATTAAAAAGCAAACAGGCAGCACAAAATGTGCTGCCTGCTTTATATTATGTCCGTTTTCTCGGTATCAGCAGCAGCCGTTCGCAGGGAATGTCCGCCTCCTTTTCCAATCGGTTTGCGGAGAGAATATCACCGATGGTGGTGTTGTAGCGCTTCGCCACCTCCCATGCCGACTCCTGCTTTCCGACACAGCGCAAAATCAGCGATGGTGCTCCGTTGAGGTTTTTCGGCGTACTCTCATCCAGCTCGGCAGAGGCAATACAGGAGCGCTGACAGCGGCAGAAGGCTTCCACATGGAAATCCACCGGGAAGCGCACCTCAATCCCCCGTTCACCCAACGTACCCTGCACCTCCTCGGCGCAGACTGCCCGGGCCGTGACTGTGCAGTCACGGGGCAGTTCCACAGGACAGTTCACATCTATGCAGCGCTCGGCCGACAAGCAGGCGCCGCCTTCGTCCAGATACAGTGCCCGGACGGTAACGGCTGTCCGCAGCAGCGTTGTCTCTCCCTCCCGGCTGACAGACACCGCGCCGCAGTCCGCATAAAGATACAGCAGCGTTTCCGCCTCCACGCCTACCTCCAGCACCTCGCGGACCGTCTGACGCCGGACCGTATGGTCATACAACGTGCAAAGCGTCAGTTGTAGCGGCTGATAGCGGAGTTCGTAGGCCGTGGAATATAAATCTGTCAGCAGCGTAAGCTCCCGATTTTCCCGCAAAAAGGCCATGGCATGATAATACAGCGTGACCGCCAACTGCCGCCCCTCGTCATCGTCGGAATCGATCTGAACATCCACACCGGTGACCTGCAGGCATACAGAGGCCATCGCCCCGTCACCGGTCGAATCGACCTCCATGATCTGTGAAAACGGCAGCTCCGAGGAAGCCGCGCACAAACGGTCATCTGTGGCGCGGTACAATACACTGACAGTGAAAACACCCTTGAAAATCAGCTTGTTGCCAACGAGTTTTACCTCTGTTACCGTGCCGAACGCACGGCTGTGAAGCAGCTCTGACGCGCCCTCCCGGCCTAAGGACAGCGACATGGTTTCCGAAAAGGTCAGGTTTTTCTCTTCGATTCGGCGCAGCACACAGACAGGCTGAGCGCAGCAGCGCCGCTCTACCTGAAGCTCCGGGGCCGTCTCCGCATTTTCGGAAATATTCAGCGATGCCTTACGATACCCGACTATCGTGGTCACCAACTTGCAGCGGGTAAACAGCTTTCGCGGGTTCAGCATCCGGCTTTCCAGCAATTCGATTTCCGTTTCCGCCGCAACATGAACACAGTCATCCATATCGCTTCCCTGCACGGAAAATGGCATTGCAAATTCCAACGTCCGCACACCGCTCTCTCCCTCCGGCGTATAGAGCACCGTTACCCGAACGGTGCCGGATGTCCCGGACGGTTCCGCCCCATACAGGTAGACACAGCCCTCTGCGGATATAATTCTGGCAATATCCGGGCAGTAATCCGGCACGATAGTCTCCGCGGTCTCCTCCTGCGTCAGCGTTTGCCGGTCCCCCGCTTCAAATACGTCAAGACACTCCTTTTTCAGCTCCAGCTCCATATTGCGACCCTTCCTTTCCTGTTCATTGCGTTTCACTGCATTTTATGAACCGCTCCGCTTCGTTATGCCGGGATTTTGAACAGCTTTCTCAGCAGGCCGCACATCGCCTTCGGTGCTTTCCATACCACAATGTTCATAAATGCTCCTCCCTTCTACCGCCGCCAACAGGCGCAGCCGCTGGCAATCAGCAGCGTTGCAACCAGAAACATCAGCAATCCCGTGGGAAAAATCGCCGCGATCAGGATACCTGCCCCCATGGAAACGGCAAAAATGCTTATGATGCAGTTCCGCCCGCCCCGAAACATTCAGCCACGCCTCCTTTCCTTACAGGCCAGTATATACACTATGCCTGTCCGTGGTTCAGGCAATAAAAGAAGCGGGAGGTGCTGTACACCTCCCGCTTCTTTTACCATTTATTTTCTGCGCTTTTCCTGCCAATCCCGCAAGGGCTTCAGCTCCTCATAAAGCCGCAGATAGCTGCGGTGGCGGCTGGCCTGGATATTCCCGGCCTTCAGCGCGTCCAGCACAGCACATCCCTGCTCCCGGGTATGACTGCAATCCAGAAAGCGGCATTTTCCCAGATATGGCCGGAACTCCCGGAAGGTCTCCGGCAAGTGCTGCTTCAGCTCCATATTCAGTTCCTCCGTTTCAAAGGAGGAAAATCCCGGAGAATCCACTACCTCTGCCCCACAACTAAGCCGGAACAGCTCCACATGGCGCGTTGTATGGCGGCCGCGCCCCAGCGCAGTGCTGATTTCTCCCGTTTTGAGCTGAAAATCCGGCTCAAGCGCATTTAAGATGCTGGATTTTCCCACGCCGGAATTACCTGTAAAGGCAGATAACTTCCCAGTTATCAACGGAGTCAGCTTATCCAACCCCTCTCCTGTTTCCGCGCTGATACGCAGTGTTTGGAACCCAGCAGCACTATAAATACCGTACAGCTCCTCCGCCGGGTCCAAATCGCACTTGTTCAGCAATACGGTCACATCACAGCCCTTCAGCTCGGCGATGGCCGCTACCCGGTCAATCAGAAACGGGTCCGTTTTGGGAATGGCTGCTGAAGCAATGATGACCAACTGATCAATATTGGCAACAGCGGGCCGCGCAAACTCGTTTTTTCGCGGCAGAATACGCTCAATGAAACCCTCTCCGTTTCCAAGCTCCCGCAGCTCTACCCGATCTCCTACCAGCGGGGAGAGTCCCTCCTTGCGGAACTTCCCTCTGGCCCGGCAGGTAACAATCTCCGCACCGGTATCCACATAATAGAACCCGCTCAGGGCCTTTTGAATCCGTCCTGTCATCATCGCTTAACCAAACGTCCGCTCGTAGGACTGCTTCTGGTCCAAAACGCCGTCAAAGTAGACCTTCACCATTTTCTTTCCTGTACCGGACAGCGTTGTGCTGACTGTTCCGTCAGAGGCCCGAACCGTTTCGTTGTACTGCGGGTTCGGCTCGTCTCCCACATAGATTTTGACCTCTACAACGTCCCCACCGTCCTGCGGCAGCTCCAGTGTAATGGGCAGAGAGCTGTTGGCAAGTCCCGCACTGACCTGAAATTTAATCGTTGTCCACTCATCCACCTTGGAGGTCGGCTCCAAGCTCTGCCAAACGATCTGCCCGCCGGGCTTATCACTGTCCACTACCTCAACATCCGAGGCCGTGCAGGTCAGGCCGTAACTGCTGAGCTGCGCCAGTGTCTCGTCAATATTCAGGCCCACAAACTTCGGTACCGTGACCGGTGTTGTCTCCGGCCCCTTGCTGATAATCAGCGTGACGGTATCGCCCTTCCGCAGTGTTTCACCCTCGGCAGGCTTCGTCTCAATCACATAGCCGGCCGTGATCTCATCGGAAAACCGCTGCTGGTCCTCCGGCGCCTCCACCGTTAAATCCAGATTATACTGCTTATTCAGCTTTTCCAGCAAAATGCGGGCGTCCTGCTCGGATTTATTTTCCAGCTTCGGCATTTCACCGGTTTCCTCACCGGCACTGACCCAGACCTGAATCACAAGCTGGCTGCCCTTCCGTGTTTCATCGGAATCAGGACTCTGCTTCATGATCTGCCCTTCGGCATATTCCTCGCTGGAGCCCGAGCCGGCCTTTTCAATCTCAAAAATTCCCTTTACCCGCGGGTCATTCTCGGCCTCCTCAATGGTCATCCCCAGCACATTCGGCACCTGATATTGATCCACTGCCGGCGCGCTGAAGGAGCCTAAAATGCTCTTGAACAGCAGGAATACCACCGTGAGGGCGGCAATGACAACCGCGCCGATCAGCACCGTCCGCTTTCCGCCGGAAGCCGGGGATTCGTCATCGTCCTCACTCCGACGCACATGGCTTTTCTCTGCTGTCCGCACCGGAACCGTCACCGTATGGCCGCTGACCGTGCGGATGGGCCGGGTGGGCTCGTCCGTTTCCTCGGGCCGCAGGTCGGATAGGTCAAACTTCATCTCAACATCCGGGTTCTTGCGAAACGCCTCCAAATCCGCGATCATGGCGTCTGCGGACTGATAGCGGTGCTCAAGATCCGGCGCCATCGCCTTCATGCAGATCAGCTCAAGCTGCTCCGGGATGTCGGGATTGATTTCCCTGGGAGCCAGCGGAATCGAGCTGAGGTGCTGAATCGCTACAGATACAGCGGATTCACCCTCAAAGGGCAGGCGTCCGGTCAGCATCTCGTAGAGCACAACGCCGGAAGAATAAATGTCGCTGCGGGCATCTGGCCGGTCACCTCTGGCCTGCTCCGGGGAAATATAATGAACGGAGCCAAGTGCCTCCTGCGTCATAGTCTGCGCGGAATCCGCAAGGCAGGCAATGCCGAAATCGGCGACCTTTACACTCCCGTCCCGCAGGACCATGATGTTCTGCGGCTTGATATCCCGGTGAATAATGCCCCGGCTGTGGGCGTGACTGAGACCGCGCATGATCTGCGTAATGAAATGCAGAGACTCACGCCAGTTCAATTGGCCCCGCTTTTCCATATACTGCTTCAGCGTGATGCCATCGATGAGTTCCATCACGATGTATTCGGTATCGCCGCCCCGGGACACATCGTACACGGATACGATATTGGGGTGAGACAACTGCGCTACCGCCTGAGATTCCGCGTTAAATCTGCGGCGGAATTCTTCATTCTGTGCCAGATCGCTTTTCAGTATTTTGATTGCAACCAGACGGTTGAGGCGGTGACATTTGGCCTTATAGACCACCGCCATGCCGCCGGTGCCGATGCGCTCCAGAATTTCATAGCGGTTATCCAGCATTTTTCCGATATATTGGTCCATTTGTCTCCCCCTCTCTTATAATTTCTGCATGAGGACTGCCGTTACATTATCCGGCGCCCCCTGATTTTTAGCGATCTCCAGCAGACGCTTCAGACAGGTCTCCTGATTATCGCCGTGGATGATCTCAAACAGCATTTCCTGATCCGTGACTGTGTTGACCAGCCCGTCCGTACAAAGCAAAATATAGGAGCCGCTTTCCATCGGACGGATAAAGCTGTCGCAGGCGGCATTGGTGTCCCGCCCCAAGGCTCGGGTGATGAGATTGCGGCTGGGATGATGCCGCGCCTCATCCGCGGTGATATCCCCGTGATCCACCATGGTCTCTACTAGAGAATGATCCTTTGTGACCCGGATGATTTCCGTTTCCGTCACATAATAGGCCCGGCTGTCTCCCACATTGGAGATGACAACGCCATCGGAGTAGGAAATGGCGGATACCAGCGTTGTTCCCATATTGGAAAGCTCCGCATCGGCCTCTGCCCGCTTTTCCACAGCATGATTCGCCATGGCCACCGCGTAAGCGGATGCCTCCCGCAGCTGCTCCGGCGTCATATCCTCCTTCAAAACCTTTTCAAGCTCCGAAAGATAGGTTTCCGCCGCCAGATTGCTGGCAACACACCCGCCGGCAGCGCCGCCCATCCCATCGCACACCACACAGACCCGGTTGCTTTCGGAAATGCGGTAGGTGTCTTGATTTTCTTTTCGCACAAGGCCCGTATCGGTGATGGCCCATGTTTTCATCATGCTTCCGCCGCTCCTTTTTTTCGTTCTTCCATTTCCTTTCGCCGAAGCTGCCCGCAGGAGGCGTCAATATCGCCGCCAAGGCTCCGGCGCACCGTAGCAGTCAAGCCATGGGCTTCCAGCCGTTTTTGGAACGCCGCCACACGCCGGGATGGCTTCAGCGGGCTTTCCTCCACATCGTTCAGAGGAATCAGGTTTACGTGTCCCGGCATTCCCCGCAGCTTTTTTGCAATGAGGTCCGCCTGCCAGTCATGGTCATTGACTCCGTCGATCATGGCGTACTCAAAGGAAATCCGCCGCCCTGTTTTTTCAAAATACCGATGGCAGGCGTCAAACAGCTTCTCCACATCGTAGGCCCGGTTCACCGGCATGATCTTCGACCGGGTCTCGCTGTCCGGCGCATGGAGAGATACCGACAGCGTCAGCTGCAAATTCAGCTCCGCCAGCCGCTCAATGCCCGGAATCACGCCGCAGGTAGAAAGAGAGATGTGGCGCATCCCGATATTCAAACCGTCCGGGTGATTCACAAGCTCCAAAAAACGCAGTACGTTATCCAAATTATCCATCGGTTCGCCGATGCCCATAAGTACGATGTTGCTGATTGGAAGTCCTGCGTCCTTCTGCGTGAAAATGACCTGATCCAACATTTCTGATGGTGTAAGGTCTCTTACCTTGCCAGCAATTGTAGATGCGCAAAAGGCGCAGCCCATCCGACAGCCAACCTGACTGGAAACACATACGGTATTTCCATGGTGGTACTGCATCAAAACCGTTTCAATGCAGTTCCCGTCCGCCAGCTCCCAAAGGTATTTGATCGTACCATCCAACTTTGAAACCTGCTTCCGGGCCACAGTGGGTACCGTCAGGATACATTGCTCCTTCAGCTTTTCCCTGAGGGCCTTCGGCAGATTGCTCATCTCATCAAAGGAAGTAACACCGCGATAGAGCCATGTGAACACCTGCTTGCCCCGAAACGCCGGTTCGCCCATCTCCTTGAGAGCTTGCGTCAGTTCCTCCTGCGTCAGTGATTTTAAATCGATCATAGTTCCTTCCGTTTCATGCGGCAAATGTAAAATCCATCCGTCCCATGGCGCTGCGGCCAGAGAGTCAGTTGTCCGTCCGTTTCCCCTACCGGCTCCGGCAGGCGGAAGGGCGTTCTTTCAAAATCCGGGTGCTCTGATAGAAAGGCATCCGCAACGTCCTGGTTTTCCTCCGGCAGAATCGTACAGGTGGAGTAAACCAGCACACCGCCGGGGGCAACGTACCGCGCCGCACTATCCAGCAGTGCGGTCTGTACCACCGGCAACGTAAAAAGATCATCTGCCCGCTTATAACGAACATCCGGCTTTTTACGGATGATTCCAAGTCCAGAGCACGGCGCGTCCACCAGTACGGTATCGTAAGCGTCCGCCCACTCCGGCCGGAAAACCCGCCCATCGCTCGCCGCGGTCTCAATAGAAGTCAGTCCAAACCGAGCGGCCCCCTCCTCGATTCGCTTCAGCTTGCTCCCATGTACATCACAGGAAATAATTCGGCCTTTATCGCCCATAGCAAACGCGGCGCTGAAGGACTTGCCGCCCGGGGCGGCGCAGACATCCAGTACCCGCTGCCCCGGCTGCACGCCGGCGATCAGGGATACCAAACGGGCCGCCGGGTCCTGCACCAGCAGCTTTCCCTCCCGGAAGGGCTCCAGCGTTGTGAGGTCGCCGACGCCGGTCAGTTCCAGACAGCCAGGGACCCATGCGTGGGGCTTCGCCGTAACGCCCCATGCCGATAGCTCTCGCGTCAACTCCTCCGCAGTGGTTTTCAGGGGATTGATTTGAACCGTCAGCGGCGGTGTTCCGTTATCCAGCGCTAAAAGCGCTTCTGTTTCCGTCCGTCCCAGCAGTAACAGCAGCCGCTTTACCAGCCATTTTGGATGGCTATAACGAATCGAAAGATATTTGACCTCATCCCGCTGCGGGATTTCCGGCAGATTTTCCTTATTCTGCGATACCTTACGCAGCACGGCGTTGACAAGTCCTGCTGCCTGTCCGCGCCCGGACAGCTTCGCCAGCTCCACAGAGGTGTTAACTGCCGCGCTGTCCGGCACTCTATCCAAAAACAAAATCTGATAGGCCCCCAGCCGCAGAATTTCTGTCAACGGCTGCTGAAGATGGTCCGGCTTCTGGGAGCAATAGGCCGCCAGATAAAAATCCAGCAGGAGCTGATTTTGCATTACGCCATAGACCATGCGGCTGCAAAGCGCCGCATCCGCGCCCACCAGACCGTCGCGGTTCAGTTGGGCCTTCAGTGCGGCGTCCGCCCATGCGTTATTGTTCCGGCAAGCGGCCAGGACCCGCAAGGCCGTTTCTCTTGCTCCCATCAGTCACGCCTCCGATTGTTGCTCCGTCCCAGAAAAATCAGGACATACCGCAAAAGCTGCAGGGCCGACATCAGCAGCGCCGCCACATAGGTTAGCGCCGCTGCCCACAGCACCTTCCGCGCACCGTTCAGCTCATCGTCATACAGAATCCCCTGCTCCTCCAGCGTGACCAGCGCGCGGTGAGAAGCGTTGAATTCCACCGGCAGCGTGATGAGCTGAAAAATCGTGGTCAGGGAAAACAGCACGATTCCAAACAAAAACAAAGGCTGAACATACAAAATCATACCCAGCAGCAGCAAAATGAACGAAAACTTGGAGCCAAGCTGCGTTGCGGGAATGATTGCTGTCCGCAGCTTCACCGGGCCGTACCCCACGGCGTACTGTACAGCGTGTCCCGCCTCGTGAGCCGCCACACCCACTGCCGCGATGGTAGCGGAATTATAAACGTCCTGCGACAGGGAAATACTGTTATCCCGCGGGTCATAATGATCCGTCAGGCTTCCGGCGCATGGCCGGATAGAAACATTGTAAATCCCATGCGCCCGCAAAACCGCCTCCGCTGCCTGCGCGCCTGTGAGGTGCCGTTTATTGGCGATTGCGCTGTAGCGCTTGAAATTGCCGCTGACCTGCGCCTGTGCCCAAATGGACAGAAGCAGAATGGGAATCAGCAAAATACAGTAGATATTGTTCGCTAAAAAATCACCGTAACCGCCGTAATAATAACCGTAAGGCATAGTCTCCTCCAATCAGATTTTCATGGGATGACCCAGCAGATAGGCCGCCGCGCTCATACGTTTGCCGCTCTCCGCCTGAAGCTCGGTAATTACAAGGCTCCTCCCATCGCCGCAGGCAATCTCGATTCCCTTTTTCCCTGCGGAAAGCACAGTGCCGGGAGCCTGACTCGTTGCGCTGCCGGGGGCCGTTTTATAAATTTTAAACCACTGTCCGGCAATTTCCGCAGACGCACAGGGCCACGGAAGCAGTCCGCGCACCTGATCGCGCAGAACCCTTACCGGCTTGCTCCAATCCATAGGCGACAGCTCCCGGGACAGCATCGGCGCAAATGTGGCCTGTGTACCGTCCTGCGGTGTGCGGGGCGCCGTACCGGCAGCCAACAGCGGCAACGTCTTCGACAGGGTCTCCGCGCCCAGCTCCGCCAGCCGCGCCCAAAGCTGCGGCAGGTCCTCCTCCGGGTCAATAGGCGTTTTTGCCGTACAGATCACATCACCGGCGTCCAGTTCCTCCGCCATATACATAATGGAAACGCCGGTCTCGGCATCGCCGTTGAGCATGGCCCAGTTGATGGGCGCCGCGCCCCGATATTTCGGCAGCAGCGAGGCGTGCACATTGACGCAGCCAAGAGGCGGCACCGCCAGAATATCCGGGGGAAGAATGCGTCCATAGGCCACCACCACAATCAGCTCCGGCGCCAGCGTTTTTACAAGCTCCAGCGCTGTTCCATCCCGCATTTTCACCGGTTGGTAAACATTCAGGCCGCATGACAGGGCATATTCCTTTACAGGCGAAAATGTGACCTTGTTTCGATTCCGCGGCTTGTCCGGCTGCGTGAATACGCCGCAGATATCGTGCCCGTCCTCCACCAGCCGTTTCAGCGATACGGCCGCGAAATCCGGCGTACCCATAAACAGGATTCGCATTATTCCTCATCCTCCAGATATTCCTTCAATTCCTCTTCTGTCAGGAAATGATCAATGTGCTCAATAAAAAGATGTCCGTCCAGATGCTCGATCTCATGGCAGAACGCGCGGGCAGTCAGGCCCTCGGCCTCCGCCTCAAACCACGCACCGTCCCGGTCCTGTGCCCGAATACGTACCCGGTTGGGACGGGTCACGATACCCCACTTGCCGGGAACACTGAGGCACCCCTCCAGTCCGGTCTGCTCGCCGCTTTGCACGATAATCTCCGGGTTGATCAGCTCCAGAAATTCCTCGCTCTCCTCGTCCAGCACCAGACATACCCGGCGCAGCACACCCACCTGAGGTGCCGCCAGCCCGGCTCCGTTGGCATCCGCCAATGTCTCCGCCATATCATCCAGCAGAATGTGCAGCCGCCGGTCAAATTTTTCCACCGGGCGGCACACCTTTGTCAGACATTCATCGCCCTGTTCTATGATTTTCCGCAATGCCATGATTCGGCACCTCCTGTTTTTCATAACGGCAGGTCTCAGTCTGCCGCGTTATAGTCTACAAATACGTGCAGTCCACGGTTTGCGCCGTCCTTGGCGAATGCCTTTTGCAGCCAAGCAAGCATTTCCCGTGTTGCTCTATCATTCCGCCCCACCAGCGTACAGCGATAGCGGAAGCGGTTATTGACCTTTACCACCGGCGCGGGAGCGGGTCCCAGAACCTCCGGTTCTCCGCCTGACAGCTCCGGCCGCTGACACAACTGCCGCAGCGTGTCCCGAATTCCTGCGGCGGCGCGGAACACCCGGCTTTCCTCCATCCCTGAAACCGTAACGGTGAACAGCGCTGCAAAGGGCGGATAGCGCCGCAGGCGGCGCATCCGAATTTCGCCTGTGTAAAAGGCGTCATAGTCCTGCCGCGCCGCGCACTGAATTACATCGTTTTCCGGCGTGTAGGTCTGAATCACAGCCCGTCCCGCCTTATTTCCCCGGCCTGCCCGGCCCACTACCTGCGTCAGCAGACTGAATGTCCGCTCCGCCGCTCGGTAATTATCCACATATAGAGAAATATCCGCCGAAAGCACGCCCACCAGTGTCACATTCTCAAAATCCAGTCCCTTTGCAACCATCTGCGTTCCAAGTAAAATCGGAACGCGCTCCTGTTCAAAGGTCCGTAAAATCGCCTCATGTCCGCCGGCCGTGGTATCTGCGTCCATCCGCAAAATCCCGGCTTCCGGGAACAGCTCCCGCAGTTCCTCCTCTACCTTCTGCGTACCGGCGCCAATATGCTTCATCCGCCCGCCGCATTCCGGACAGGTTTCCGTTTCCGGTTGCGAGTGGCCGCAGTAGTGGCACATCAAACGGCCATTGGCCGAGTGGTACGTCATGGCAACGCTGCACCGCGGACACTGCGGTACATAGCCGCATTCACCGCAAAGTAGGTAGCGGCTGTTGCCCCGGCGGTTTAAAAACAGAATACTCTGCTCTCCGGCCGCCAGATTTTTTTCCAGCTCCAGCCGCAGCGGCTCACTGATCATACCGGGATTTCCGGCTCGAATCTCCTGCCGCATATCCGCGATGCGGACCTCCGGCAAAGCGCCCTCGTTGTAGCGTCTGCGAAGCAGCGCCTTTTGGTAAATACCCCTCTCCGCCGCAAAAGCGGTTTCCACCGTGGGCGTAGCGGAGCCTAACACGAGAGCGGCGTTTTCCCGGGCGCAAAGATATTTTGCAATATCCCGGGCGTGGTAGCAGGGACTGTTTTCCGACTGGTAGCTCCCCTCCTGCTCCTCATCCATGATGATAAGGCCCGGATTTTTCAGGGGAGCAAAAATCGCGGAGCGTGTCCCCAAAACTACCTCGACCTCGCCACGGCGAATACGCTTCCATTGGTCATAGCGCTCCGTCATCCGCAAAGAGCTGTGAAGCATTACCACTTTATTGCCGAAGTAGGAGGTGAATTTTCGCATCATCTGAGGCGTCAGAACAATCTCCGGCACCAGAACAATAGCGGTCTTCCCCATTGCCAGTGTTTCCTGCACCAGCCGCAGATAAACCTCCGTTTTTCCGCTGCCCGTTACGCCCTGCAAAAGCGTCACAGACGGTTTCCCTGAGCGGATGCGCTTCCAAATATCGGAAAACGCCCGCTCCTGCTCCTCGTTGAGCCGGATGGGCTTTCCCGGCTCCACCTCACCCACCTCCGGCACGCGCAATTCCTCTTCCTCGGAAAATGCGATCAGCCCCGCTTTTTCCATGGCCTTCAGCGTCCGTTGGGATGCGCCGGTATAGTAGCATATCTCGGCGGCGGCAGTCCGTCCGGCCGTTGCCAGCAGACAAACTACCTCGTACCGCGCGGGCGCGGCGCGGCGCTTCGGTTCCGTCAGCGCAAGGGCATCTGCCGCATCGACTGCCAACTCTACCATACGGTGAGACTTATCGGCAATTTTCCGCTTGGCGCCCATTTCGCAGATAAGAATACCGGCCTTTTTCATAGCCTTCAGTGGCTTGTCTACCCGCTCCCCCAGCGCTTCCCGCAGAAGATTTATCTCGGCCCGCCCCTTGTTTTTCTCTAACTGGTCCAGCACCAGTCCGGCGTCCGGGATGCTCCGGCTCGCCTCCCATGCCGCGTCAAGGGGCATAGCCAGCGACCAGACCTCCCGAAAGCCATACCAGAGTCCGGCAGGAAGAATTGTCCGCACCGCTTCAAACATTGTGCAGAAATAGCGGCTCCGCATCCAGAGCGCCAAATCAATTCCGGCCCGGTCCAGCACCGGCGCCGCGTCAAGCACACTACGAAGCGCTTTAATCCCTGGCAGCTTCGGCCCGCTGCTCCGGGTCAGAATCAGTCCCTCGCTCTCCCGGTTTCCCCGGCCAAAGGGCACCATAACCCGCACACCGGGGGCCGCGCTCTCCGCAAGCGCCTCCGGGACCAGATAATCGTAGGGCTTATCAATGGAATAGGGCGCGGCGCTGACCGCGACCTTTACAATGTCAGCAGTCTCCATGCCTCGCCCTCCCCCGATCAGCCTTTTCAGTTATCAACAGAGATCGTCAGATCCATGTCGCCGGCATCGATCTTGCCGTCGGCAACCTCATGAATCGCCAGCGTCACGGGCTTTTCATCCAACTGAATACCGGCCTCATCGGCGTCATCGGCGATCTGGCGGGCGCGGCGCGCCACCACGTTGACCAGCATATAGCGATTGGGAACGTGACTGTTGAGCTTGCTCATAGCGGGATACAGCATCATAATAATCTACTTCCTATCTGCCGCTGTGCGGCGTTTTTTTATCAGTCAAAGGAGTGTTATTCGCCTAAAATGGCCATTCGCTCCTTGGGCTTGCAGTGTTCGGCGGTGATAATGGCGTCCAGCTCCCGGACAGCCTCCTCTACCGTATCATTGATGACAAAGTAATCATAGGTGTTGGCAGTCTGAAACTCCACCTTTGCCCGAAGCAGACGCTTCTGAACCTTGTCGGGGTCATCGGTTCCCCGGTCCTTCAGGCGGCGCTCCAATTCCTTCCAGCTCGGCGGTGCGATAAAGATACGCACGGTATCCGGCCGCTTGCTGGTAACCTGCAGGGCGCCCTGCACCTCGATATCCAAAATCACATCCCGGCCGTTTTCCATGGCCTGATCTACAAAGCGCTTGGGTGTGCCGTAAAAGTTGCCTACATACTCGGCATACTCCAAAAACTGATCCATGGCAATCCATTTGCGGAAGGAGTCCACATCCATAAAGTGATAGTGGATTCCGTCCAACTCCCCCGGCCGCGGTGAACGGGTCGTTGCGGACACGGAAAAATACAGGTCGGGCCGCTTTTCCAGCAGAGCCTTCAGTACCGTGCTCTTACCCACGCCGGAAGGGCCGGACACAATGAATGTCTTCCCTTTTGTTGTCATACCTCTCCCTCTTGTTCCTTCGGGCTGAACCGCTCGGGCGGCAGCGCCGATAATATTACATGGTCGCTGTCCATAATGAATATGGAAGCGGTCTTGCGCCCATAGGTCGCGTCAATGAGCATTCCGCGCTCCCGGCTCTCCTGCACCATCCGCTTGATGGGTGCCGAATCCGGACTGACAATGGCCACCAGCCGCTCCTGAGACACTAAATTTCCAAAGCCGATATTGATGAGTTTCATGGCTTACTCCACATTCTGGACCTGCTCGCGCATCTTCTCCACCTCTGCCTTCAGTGCCACCACAACCTGTGCAATGGACACATCACAGCACTTGGAGCCAATGGTATTGGATTCCCGGTTCACCTCTTGAATAAGGAAATCCATTTTCCGGCCCATCGGCTCATCGGAGAGCAGCATAGTCCGAAGCTGGGCCACATGGCTGCGAAGACGCACCGTTTCCTCATCCACGGCAACCTTGTCGGCATAGATAGCGGCCTCCTGCAAAATACGCTGCGGGTCAATGGCCGTGCTTTGCAGAACCTCCTCCATCCGGGCGGTCAGCTTTGCCCGGTACTCAGCAACCGTTTCAGGGGAACGTTTTTCCACCTGACCGGTATAGGTCTCAATATAGCTCAGCCGGTTGCCGATATCCTCAGCCAGCTTCCGGCCCTCCACGGCCCGCATTTCGTTATACGCCTTCAACGCTTCGTCCGCTACAGCGCACAGGTCCGCGGACACCGATTCCAGATCCTCGTCCTCCTTCGTCACCGTCAGGACGTCCGGGAACCGGGAAAGCTGCTCCGGCGTCACCTTGGACTCCGTGCCGCAGACCTCAGACAGCTCTGCCAGCGCAGCGGCATACTGGGCCGCCAGCTCCCGGTTCACCGTGACCTTGGCCACATCCGCCGCAGAGGCATCCACCGTAATGTACACATCCACCTTGCCCCGGGAAATTGCCCGCTGTACGCACTGCTTGACAGCGTCCTCCGCAAAGCTGTACATCCGGGGCATCTTCACGGTACAGTCCAGATAACGGTTGTTGACGGAGCGGACCTCCACAGTGATATCCCGCTTGTTCCGCACTTCTCTCGCCCGACCGTAGCCGGTCATGCTTTTGATCATGCTGATTCCTCCTATTTTACGGGGAAACGCCTTCCGCAAACGGTCATTCTTCCCTGTCAGAGCACGTTTCCGCCGGTTTTACACGTTATTTATCAGCAGTAGCAGCAGATTGGCACACTGCCGCTGCAAAGTGACCACAGGCAGCACATAGGCAGGCACAGATTACTGCCGCACAGGTCCGTCCCAAAAGTGGTTCCGCCTGGCGTGTAAGCCTGTCGGGGGCCGTTTTCCATGTAGTCCAATGCCTGACGGTACTCCGCGTTGCCCGGGTCCATCTGGCAGGCGGTCTGGTAATAGCGCTTTGCCTCGTCCATCCAGCCCCGGCGATAACAGACAGCACCCTTAAGGAAGTTCCACTCGGCGTTGTGGTCACTGTAATTTGCCAGCAGCACCTCTGCCCGGTTCAAATCGCCGAGCTGAATTGCGTAGCGCACCTGCTGCAAAACCGTGGCGCTGCCGGAATAGCTCTGTCCGCCGTACCCATAGCCGCCATAGCCGCTCTGCTGCGTGCTCCCGGCAGACCGTCCCCGCCCGCTGCGCTCCTTGGTGATCTCCTCGTAGGCGGCGTTGATCTCCTTCATTTTCTCCTGTGCCAGATCCGCCAAGGGACTGTCATGGTAGTTATCGGGATGATATTTCCGGGCCAGATCCCGGTATGCCTTTTTGATCTCCTCATCGGTTGCGGTTCTGGATACGCCCAAAACCTGATATGGATCGTTCATTTAGCTTCCTCAATCTCTCTGATATTTTTCCGGTGGAATGTACCGTCCAGAACAGCCCGTCCCACCTGAAAGAGTCCCTGATAAAACGTGACCTGCAAAATCGGCGTCCATACG
The DNA here is from genome assembly GCF_029218125.1 of Neopoerus faecalis. Classification (NCBI taxonomy): domain Bacteria; kingdom Bacillati; phylum Bacillota; class Clostridia; order Eubacteriales; family Oscillospiraceae; genus Neopoerus; species Neopoerus faecalis. The sequence continues at coordinate 173,986 of NZ_JARFXX010000003.1, forward strand.
CCGAAATCCCACAGTTCAAAGGCCGCCGCCATCTGATGAATCGAATGGTCCAACGTCAGCGCAAATTCGCGGCGGCTCTCCGGCGTCCAAACGCCATCGGAGAGGCCATAGCGCAGGCTCACCGGATTGTAGCCGCCCTCGGCAATGTCCTTTTTCATGTCATCTGCGGCGTCAATGAGATAAACCCAGCGGCCAAGATGATATAAAAGCTGTTCCAATATTCGCCGCCGCACCGGGTCGGTCACCTCTCCCGCCGCGTGGGACAGCAGCACGGCAAAGCTGTCCGCCGCCCTGTCCATAGAGGGGTCATTCTCCTGCTCCAGCTCGCTCAAAATCCCAAGCTGCCGGCAAACGGCATCATCAAAGTCCGGCCGCAGCGCGGCAGCCTTTCGATAAGCGTGCTCCAAAAGCCCCGCCCCGGCCCGATACTTCAGGCCGGAGACCAAGCCGTGATCCGCAACTCCGTCCCGCAGCTGCCAATAGGCAAGAATCACGCTTTCATCCGCCGCCAGCTCCATGGCCGCGTCCGGTTCCAGATACGCCCGCTTTTTCAGTGGGCTTGTATAGCACCGGGCCTCGGAGCGTCGGCCCTCCTCCCCGGAGGACAGCAAAATGGCAAGGTAGGTAAAATCATAATTCAGGATGAACCGGGCCGCCTGCCCGTACCGCCGGGAGAGGGTATGGCAAAGTCCGCAGTACATCCGCCGGAACCGTTCCAGTTCCTCCTGCGGCAGCGCATTCACCGGCGGCCTTACATACCCGAACATTAAAATACCCGCACGATGGTAAAGGATAGGCCACCCCGGGCCTTCACCCGGCGATCATACCACACGGCCAGCAAAACACCCAGTACGGCGCCGGCAACAGCCACGGTATACTGCACAGCCACGCTGGGCGTCAGCGCCAGCGTGATAAGGTATCCGGCCAGAAACAGTACCACCGGGATGAGGTAAACAAAGCTGACGATCTTGAGCATTTTTTTCGTGTCGCTCTCCACCACCACCTTCTGTCCCGGCTGTGCCCCCACCGTGTTCAGCGCTTTCGCGTAAACGGAAACGCCGCTGACGCCGCAACCGGCGCACTCCTCGCAGTCATGGCCGCAGGCAGACTTCCGGGGCACGGAGATCTCCGCATGGGTATCGTCAAGGATTTTTTCTACTGTTGCAATTTGTGTCATGATATCGCTCCTAAATGATGCGCGCTCCGCTGCGGCATATTGCCTGTCCGAAGCGGCGGAATGAAACATTTTCTCAGCTCTGAGCCTCGGGGATGCGGACCTGCACCTGATATGTCCCGGAAACACCGACAGAGGTTCCATCTCCCACCTTAACGCTGGCCGGCACCATGTAGGTCCCGGACGCCACCGCATAATCGCTGAGGTCAGCCGTAACAATCACATCCTCAGCCGAGACCTGATGAAGCGCCTCCGCAGTGCCGAATATCTGCACCAAAAGCTCCGAGGTCAGAACCTCTACGTCCCGGCCGGACGGTACGTTTTCCAGTTGAATCCGCGTAGCGGTCAATGTCTGAGTCACTCTGTCGGGATAGCCAATCTCCAGCGTGGCACGGGTCACACCACTGAGGTTTTCACAGCCATCCGGCACCAGAATAGCATAGCTGTGGCTTGTATTCTCCGTAGTCACGCTCAAAAGGTCAAAGCTGTCCAGCACGATGGAATCCATACCGTTAAGCACTGTGGCGTCACCGGAAACCATAATGCTGTCCGGCTTGATGGCATAGACCATATCCTTCAGCAGCGCACCGGGGGCCTCCTGAAAATCTACCGTCAGCTTCAACTCTTTCGTGACATACACCGGCAGCGTGGCTTGAATCTGCCCTGCCTCGGTGTGAATCGAGGACTTGTCAATGATCTGCCCGTTTTCATCATATAGCTGATACTCCAGCTCGGAGGTCACAGTCTCCTTGGCGTTCTTGCCGATGTCAAAGATCACCTTGGCATAGCTGACTGCCTCGATATCCGCCTCCTGTCCACGGAGCTGGATGATGGTCTGGGATAGCTGCACCTTTCCAGCGGAATAACCCTCCGCCACATTGCCGGTCAGCTCACAGCGGAGCTCTACCTCCTTATGGCTCAGCTCACAGATATTCACAGTGGCGACATAAATGCTCTGCTTGTCAATGGCGGTATTGGACTGGTTGAACCCCCGGTCCGTATAGGAGGGTGTGATATTCACCGTCTGCACACCGGCGGAGGTAATGCCGGATAGGTCTGCCGTTACCCGCACCTTGGAGCGGTCCAGCTGCACAATATGCCGCCGGGTGCCCCGATAGGTGATATCCACCGTTGTGCTGGTGCCGCTGTCATCTCCCTCCACCAGCATCAGTCCGTTATCGGCTAAGGTCGCCTCTCCGGTATACTCGATGGGAATATCCCATACCGTCTGAAACACGATTCGGCCGCTGGACTCATCCACATAATACCAGATACCGGCCGCCACGATAATAGAGAGCAGCAAATAGAAAATATTCCGCAATCTCTGGTCCTTATTCATCATCGTCCGCACCTCCGTTCTTTCTGGGCTTCAGGAGATTCAGCAGATTCAACAGATTGAATTTCGGCTTGTCCGCATCGTCCTCCTCCCGCGGAAGCAGCTCGTTCCGCAGGAGGTTCTCCAGAGTTTCCGGTTTAAGGTGCCGCTTCAGCATTCCGCCGATGGCCACGGAGATTGAACCGGTCTCCTCAGAGACAATGACCACCACGGCATCGGAGTTTTCGCTCATGCCGATACCCGCCCGGTGGCGCATTCCAAGGTCACGGGACAGATTTACATTCTTGCTCAGCGGCAGCATACACCCCGCGCCCAGCACCCGTCCGTGGCGCACGATCACAGCGCCGTCATGCATGGGGGCCTTTACGAAGAAAATATTCTTCAGCAGCTCGCCGGATACCGCCGCATCCAGCACCGTGCCGCTGCGGACCATATCATCCAGCTGCATTTCCCGCTCAAAAACGATCAATGCGCCGGTGCGAGTCTGTGACATTTCCGTACAGGCCAGCACCGTCTGACTGATGGCCTGCTCCACCGCGCCCACAGTCTCCTCATGAATAAATAGCGCCGTGAAGCGGCGGCTGCCCACCTGCTCCAGAACCCGCCGAATCTCCGGCTGAAAGAGGACGATCAGCGCCAGCAAGCCCAAATTCGCCATGCTCCGCATGATATAGTTGATGCCATTCAGGTGCAGGGCGGAGGAAACCACCAGAGCCGCCAGAAAGATCATCAGGCCCTTTACAAGACTGGCCGCCTTTGTACTCTGCACCAGTGTGAATATCTTATACAGGATGAACGCCATAAGGGCAATATCCAGTATATCCGATATCTCAATGGACAGCAGATACCGAAGAATCCACCCGCTGACCTCAGCAAATCTTACTTCCATTTCGCATCCTCACCTCTTTATAAGGCATTCGTATTTTACATTATAGAGAAAATCCCTGTAAAATTCAAGGAAAACCGTTAAAAATTCACGTTCCGTTCAGAATTTATTTTTTGATTGCCTCCCGCAGTGCGTAATACAGCCCTTCGCAGTCCCCTGGTGCGTTGAAGGCCGAAAAGCTGACGCGGACAGTCCCGGTATTCAGTGTCCCGGCGCTGCGGTGGGCCAGCGGCGCACAGTGAAGCCCCGCCCGAACGGCGATTCCCCGCTCTGCCAGCGCTTCTCCGATCAGCTCCGGGTCCCTGCCCCTAACGCGGAAAGACAAAACGCCTGCCTGCTGCTTTCCCTCCGGCGCGGCAAAGACCTCCACCGCAGGCAGCGTCCGCAGCAGCTCCGCCGTGCGCCGGGTCAGCATTTGCTCGTGACGGAGAATCCTATCCGTTCCCCGGCGGCGGACGAACCGTACCCCCGCCAGCAGTCCGGCAATTCCCGGCATATTGTGGGTCCCCGCCTCCAGCCGGTCCGGCAGGAAATCCGGCATCTCCTGACTGAGCGAAATGCTGCCGGTGCCGCCCTCCAACAGCGCTGCGGGCAATCCGTCTCCGCCGCACAGCAGTATGCCGGTGCCTTGCGGGCCATAAAGTCCCTTGTGCCCCGGCATGGCGATGAACGCCGCTCCCAAACGCTCCATGTCCAGCGGCAGAATCCCGGCGGACTGGGAGATATCCACGATCAGCGGTACACCCCTGTCACGGCACAGCTCCGCTACAGCCTCAATGGGCTGGATGCATCCGAACACGTTGGATACATGATTGCAGATCACCGCGTCGATGCCCGGAACGATCAATCTCTCAAAGGCCGCCACCGCCGTCTCGCGGTCAAAGGGCGGCGCATCCGCCGCGGATATATCGGCTCCCAGCGCCGCCAGCGGCCGTGTCACGGCGTTGTGCTCATAGCCGGAAACCACCACCCGCCCGCCGCGAGGAACGAGGCTCTTGATGGCAATATTCAGCCCGTGCGTTGCGTTTGTAGTGAATATTACCCGTTCCGGTTCCTTCATGTTAAATAGCGCCGCCAGCTCCGAGCGGCACCGAAACGCCGTATCTGCCGCCCGCATGGCCAGCGGATGTCCGCCCCGCCCCGGCGAGCCCATGGTGGAAAGCGCTTCCGTCATTGCCCGGGCTACGGTGGGCGGCTTTTGGAAGGTTGTGGCCGCACTGTCCAGATAGATCACAGGTTCACCTCCTGAAAGTCCCCGCCCCGCTGCAAATAAATACGCAGCGGACCAAGCCCCGCTCGCCGCAGCGTCGGCAGTGCCGCCGCCAGATCGTTGGGACTGATTCGCACCAGATAGGCGCAGCCCAGATCCGTCAGGTCTCTTGGCGCCCGGAAAATCTGACTGCGAATTCCGATACGGTTCAAAGCCGACTGCATCCGCTGTGCGTAGGTCACGGAGCGGGCAAGAATCAAATCATATTCCACAGTTGCTCCTCCTCTCCTTGCTGGATGACAGTGTGGAAAAAAGGAGACGTACCGAATGTACGTCTCCTTGCAATATATGCACCTGTGCGGCTATTTGATTATTTCCAGCAGCGCCACGGCGTGCGCCGCCATGCCGGAACCGTCCCCGGTAAAGCCAAGGCCCTCCTCCGTAGTGGCCTTTACATTCACCAGCTCCAGGTCGATATTCAACGCCGCTGCCAGATTTTCCGCCATCCGCTCACGGTAGGGGCCAACCTTTGGCGCCTGCGCCAGCAGCGTCGCGTCAATATTCACCACGGCAAAGCCGCGCTTCGCCAGCAGATGTCCTACCTCCGCCAGCAGCTTCAGGCTGGAAATACCGGCGTAGGCCGGGTCCGTGTCCGGGAACAGTCTGCCGATGTCACCCAACCGGGCCGCGCCTGTCAGCGCGTCCATCACGGCATGGGTCAGCACATCGGCGTCGGAGTGCCCCAGCAGCCCCTTTTCATAGGGTATGTCCACACCGCCCAAAATCAGTTTCCGTCCCTCTGTCAGCCGGTGAACATCATAGCCATGTCCGATTCGCAGCTTTGTCATGCCCGCGCCTCCCGCTCTGCCAAAATGGCCTCCGCTACCGTCAGGTCAATGGGGGTGGTAATCTTCATGTTCTCCTCGTCGCCCTCTACCAGATAAACAACCTTCCCCAGTTGTTCCACAGCGGAGCAGTCATCGGTTACAGGCACATTGTTCTCCAGTGCCGACTGCAGCGCCGCCTTTAAAAGCTCCGCTTCAAAGACCTGCGGCGTTTGCACCGCCCGCAGCGTACTGCGGTCCGGGGTCTCCAGCACCGCACCGTCTGCCGCTGCCACCTTGATCGTATCCTTCACCGGCACTGCCGGGGCCGCAGCGCCGCATTTTGCGGCGGCGGCCACCACTTGGTCGATCAGCTCCGGCGTTACCAGGGGCCGCGCACCGTCCTGCACCGCTAAAAGCCGAATATCCGGCGAGGTCTCCAACGCCGCCAGCAGAACGGAGTGGCACCGGCTCTCTCCGCCCCGCACCACCTTTTTGCATTTTGTAATGCCGTAGGTCTTGCAAAGCGCGGAGATCTCCACCAGCGCGTCCTCCCGGACAGCAATCACGATCTCGTCGATCGACTCCGCCCTCTGAAGCGCTGTCAGTGTCCGAATCAGGACCGGCACCCCATCCAGAAATTCCATCAGCTTATCCACGCCGCCCATGCGGCTTGAGCTGCCCGCCGCCGCCACAATGGCGGCACAGATCGGACGGTTCGCCTCTCGTATTTTCCGAAACAGGGAACGCATGGCCCCTTCACCCCTTTTTATCCTTATTCTTGAGCAATCGCATCATCAGCAGAAGCACAGCAACCGCCCCTGCCGTAAAAAGCCCCTGAAATATCAAGGGCTGATACCAAGGCGCCGGCTGCATGGCATACAGCTCCGGGCGGGCCTTAAAATCAAAGTACAGGTAGATACATCTCCCTAAAAATACACCGATGCTGCATCCAAGAAAGAGCTTCAGTGTCGCGTACAGCCGCTTCATTTCAGCAACTCCGCGAATTCGTCCTCCGTCAGTACGGGGACGCCCAACTGCTGGGCCTTTGTCAGCTTGCTGCCCGCAGCCTCGCCCGCCACCACATAGGTGGTCTTTTTCGACACGGAGCCGCTGGCCTTGCCACCCCGGAGGACGATCTCGTTCTCCGCCGTTTTCCGGTCAAATCGGGTCAGGGTGCCTGTGAGCACAAAGGTCATGCCCGCAAAGCGGTCATCCACCTTCTGCACTGTGCTCTCCATATTGACGCCCGCGGCCTTCAGCCTTGCGATGAGGTCCTTGGCCTGCGGTTGGTTCAAATAGCTCACAATGCACCTGGCCGTAATTTCGCCCACATCCGGAATCGCGGTCAGCTCCTCCACGGAGGCAGCGCACAGCGCGTCCAGTGAGCCAAAGTGCTGCGCCAGAACGGCGGCGGCCTTTTCGCCCACCTGCCGGATACCAAGGCCGTAAATGAGCTTGCTGAGGTCATTGGCCTTGGATTTTTCAATGGCCCGTATCAGATTCTCCGCCGACTTCGCCCCCATGCGGTCCAGCTGGGCCACCTCCTGCGCGTGAAGCTCATAGAGGTCCGCCACATTGGCGATCAGTCCCTTTTCCAACAGCTGTGCCACCACGGCGGGGCCGAGGCCCTCGATGTCCATGGCATCCCGCCCCGCAAAATGAGTGATATTTCGCTGAAGCTGCGCCGGACATTCCGCGCCGGTGCAGCGAACGGCGGCTCCGTCCTCGTCCCGCGCCACCGGCGCACCGCACACCGGGCAGGTTTCCGGCAGCAGATAGGGCTTTGTCCCCTCCGGGCGCTTCGCCGTGTCCACGGACAAAATCTCCGGAATGATCTCACCCGCTTTCTGCACCAAAACCGTATCGCCGATTCGGATATCCTTTTCCGTGATGAAATCCTGATTGTGAAGGGTGGCATTGGTCACGGTGGTGCCCGCCAGACGCACCGGGGTCAGCACCGCCTTGGGTGTCAGCACACCGGTGCGGCCCACCTGCACCACAATATCCGTCACCGTGGCGTACTTCTTCTCCGGCGGATACTTATACGCCACTGCCCACTTGGGAAATTTCGCCGTGGAGCCAAGAACTGTGCGGTCCGACAGGCTATTCACCTTGACAACCGCACCGTCAATATCAAAGGGGTAATCCATCCGCTTATCATTGATGCGGAAAATCTCCGCCTGAATGTCTGACGTCCCGCACAGCGTTTTGTGGGGAATGACCTTGAAGCGCTGAGCGGCCAGATAGTCAATGGTCTCCGCGTGGGACACGAACTCCCGGCTCTCCGCCAACTGTAAATTGAATACCGCAATATCCAACTGCCGCTGGGCGCAGATTTTCGGGTCAAGCTGCCGCAGAGAGCCGGCGGCGGCGTTTCGGGGATTGGCCATCAGGGGCTTTCCCTCCAGCTCCCGTTTGGCGTTGATGGTCTCAAACACAGAGCGGGCCATATACACCTCGCCCCGGACAATAAGCCGGGGCAGCTTTTCCGGCAGCGTCATGGGAATAGAGCGGATAGTCCGGAGATTCTCCGTCACATCCTCGCCAACCCGGCCATCGCCCCGGGTAGCGCCACGGACAAACACACCGTCCCGGTATTCCAGCGCCACGGACAATCCGTCCACCTTTGGCTCAACGGAATATTCCGCGTTGGGCCCCAGCGCCTCCTCCATCCGCTCGCAGAAAGACGCGACCTCCGCCTCGTTGAATACATCCTGTAAGCTCTCCAGCGGCACCTCATGGGTGTAGGGCTGGAAGGAATCCAGAATTTTGCCGCCTACCCGTTGGGTGGGAGAATCCGGCGTGATCTCCTCCGGGTGCGCCGCCTCCAGATCCTCCAGCCGACGGTTCAAACGGTCATATTCATAGTCCGGGATCACCGGGGCGTCTAAAACATAATAAAGATACCCCTGTTCCGTAAGATAGGCCCGCAGAAAGGCCAGTTCGTCCTTGTAATCGGCAAACTCCGTGCGAAATTCCATGGAGCGTCCTCCTTAGTCTTTGTTGAGTATGTAATCCTTGGCATCGTCTTCGTAAACATCGGGCGTTGTGGAAAAATAGGTATAGGTCTCCGGCACCGCACCCACGATCACCGTCTCCGCCACCGTGATCTCATTGGAAACCTGGGTCACGGTGGAATAGCCCGGCAGCAGAATGCTGACGTATACATCGATTCTTAGAATGATGCGGTGCTTCGTCTGGTTGATGCCGGCGGACTCGAACTGATTTTCAAACCGGGCGGACGAGGACCCCACCGACTCCATCCGCACGGAAATGCGCGGCCCACGGCCCGCCAGCAGCGGCGAGCCGGTGAGGCTCCCCAGCGGAACGGACAGCTCTCGAGCAGATACCTGATCGATACGGCCGAGAATCAGCTCCAATATCTGCGCCTGTAAGCGGTTGAACGCCGCCATATTGCTGCGGACCATGGTAATGCGGCCCTCGTTGTCCTTTTCGTAGCGCACCAACTCCTCATAGGCGATCTGGCCGCTGTCGATGGCCTCGTTCACCGCCTGATAGACAATGCGGTTCACGGCGTTGGAGACCCGGGTGGTGGCAAGGCTCCCCAGCAGGGGCCGCAGCTGCGCCCCCGCATAAAGAAGGAAAGCCAGCAGACCGGACACCGCCAGAAAAATCAGCGCCTTACGCACCTGCCGCCGGTCCGGCCCACGGTGGTAATAGAAAAAGCCCGGTCCCACTGCCCCACCCCCATACGCTTTTTTTCAGCGTATGCGGGAGAGGCTGTCTTTTATTTCAGCTCGTTGACAATGGCCTTGAACACCTGTCCCCGCTCCATGAAGTTTGCAAAGCGGTCAAAGGAGGTGCTGGCCGGGGACAAAATCACCACGTCCCCCGGCTGGGAGCGCGCATCCGCAATGAACACCGCCTCGTGGTAGTCCGCTACATCCAGAATTTCCAAGCCCTTGTAGTTTTCCGCCTGCTCCACGGCCTCCCGGATGACGCCCGCCGTTTTGCCGCACAGCAGCAGCAGCTTCACATGGTCATTCACCACAGGCCCAAGGGGCGCATAGCTGATGCCCTTATCCTTGCCGCCGGCAATGAGGATGACCTTTTCCGGGAAGGAGTTCAGGCCCGCGATGGTACGGCTTGGACTGGAGGCAATAGAGTCATTATACCACCGCACGCCGTTCCGGGTGCGAATCAGCTCAATGCGGTGCTCCACGCCGCCGAAAGTCTTTGCGATCTCCCGCATGGTCTCGTAGCGCACCTGTCCCCGCACGGCGGCAAAGGCCGCCATATAGTTTTCAACATTGTGCGCGCCGGGCAGCAGAATATCCTTTGTCTCCATGATGGGCGTTACGCGCCCCTCCGCCGCCTCGTAGATCACGCCGTTTTCGCAGAAAACGCCGTTGTCTACCCGCTTTCTCCGGGAGAACCAGCGAACCTCCCCCACGGCCTTCGCCGCCTGCGTCACGCTGTCCGCGTTATCGGCATTAAATACGGCAATATCCTTTGGTGACTGGTGTGTAAAGATATTTGCCTTTGCATCAATATATTCCTGATAGTCCTTGTGAACATCCAGATGATTGGGCGCCAAATTCGTTGTCACAGCGATATGAGGGCTTTTCTGCATGGTCATGAGCTGGAACGAACTCAGTTCCAGCACCGCCGCGTCCTCCGGCGCCATTTCCGGCGTATCGCACAGCAGCGGGTGGCCGATGTTGCCTCCCACATGAACAATTTTCCCCTCCGCCGCCAGCAGCTTGGAGATAATGGTTGTGGTGGTGGTCTTTCCATCGGAGCCGGTCACGGCCAGAATCGGGCAGGGGCAGACCTCAAAAAACGCCTCCATTTCCGAGGTGATGACGCTGCCCCTTGCCACGGCGGCGGCCAGCTCCGGCACATCCGGCCGCAGGCCCGGGGTGCGGAAGATGACATCCTCATGAATGTCCTTCAGATAGTCCTCCCCCAGCTTCAGCTTGCAGCCCTGCGCGGCCAGTTCTGCGCCCAACTCGCCCAAACTCTCCTTTTTATCCCGGGCGGTCACAGCCACGCCCTTTTCCAGCAGCTTTTCGATGAGGGGCCGGTTAGATACGCCGATGCCGATGACACTCACCGTCTTCCCCCGCAGCGCGGTCAAATATGCTTCAAAATCCATATAACGCTCCTAATTTATTGCAGCTTTTATATTTTTAACTCTCTATGCCAAGCTGAAGCATGCAATCAGGATGGCTCTTGTTACAGCCATATACAATCTCATAATGTGTGCCTCTGCGCTGGTCGCCTTCACTATAGATAATATAGCAAATTCCCTCCTTCAATTTTACTGGTTCTCCATCTATCTTGACACTTGTAAACACCGTACTGATATTTTTCGGGTCATAATCCGGGTCAACCTCTCCGTTTACAAGTTCCATTTGTAATTGTGCATAGGCTGTTCTCACATTCGCCCAATCCGTTGCCACCCGCGACTTGTGCAGGCTGCTGCTGAAAACCGGGATGGCTACCGCGATCAAAACCGCGATCACCGCCACTACAATGAGCATTTCCATCAGGGTAAAGCCCTGCTTGCGTCTTTCGTTGCTGTTCCGGGACATGGTGCTTCTCTTTCCTTTCGCCTGTCAAAGTTTCATCAGTATTTTATATCACATTTCCTTTAAAAGTACAACCGCCGAATTTTCGCTTCGGGCCTTTTTTCGGAAAATTTCTTCTCCGCCGCCCGCTGCGGCCTCTGACGATTCCTGACTTTTCGCTTATCCTCGACTTCCCGCACTTGACAAGCGCTCATATTTCCGATATAGTAAAAATAGTTTGCAAAACTATTTTTAAAGGAGCAACAAACCATGTTGAATCTTGTCAGCGACAGCAGCTGTGATCTGATCTCCGGGGAACTCAATTCCCCTTACGCCCGTCTGACGGTAGCGCCCATGTGCCTGCACGTCGGCGGTCAGGACTATCTGGATACGCCGGAGCTGGATATTCCGGCATTGCTGAGCAAGCTGGCCCATCACCGTTCCTCTTCCGCCTGTCCCTCCCCCGCCGCCTATGCCGAGGCCTTCGAGCAGGGCGAGGAAACGATCTGCGTGACCATCTCCTCTCAGCTTTCCGGCTCCTATAACGCCGCCATGGCTGCAAGAGATCTGGTTCTGGCGGAGCACCCGGAAAAAAAGATCTTTGTGCTGGATTCCCGTGCCACCTCCGGCGCTATGATCCTGCTGCTGCGCAAGGCCGCCGAGCTGGCGGAACGGGGGCTGCCCTTTGAGGAATTGTGCACAGAGCTTCAATCCTGCCAGAAGAATATCCGTCTCTGCTTCACGCTGGAGCATTTTGATAATCTGGTAAATAATGGACGGATGCCGCCTCTGGCCGGCACCCTGCTCCAGACGCTGGGCATCCGCATCGTCGCGGAGGCCACGGCCGAGGGCACGATTCGCGTGGCCAAGAAGGCCCGCGGCGAGGCCCACACCGCCAAGGCCATCACCCAGTTGATGGCCGACGCCAAGAACTGCGCCGACAGCCATGTGATCATCACCCACTGCCAGAACTCCGAGGGCGCCGAGCGGCTGCGGAACGCGATCCTGGACCGTCTGCCGGTAAAGGCTGTGGAGGTCCTGCCCTGCCGGGGTCTCACCAGCTTCTACGCCATGGACAAGGGACTGATTCTCTCCTATTGATCGACTTCCCATTGACTTTTCCCGCTGTTTTGCGTACAATAGACCCGCGAGGAAAACAGACAGTCGCGCGGAAGGGGCGAAAGGCCCTTCCGTGAGGAAAGTCCGGGCTCCACAGGGCAAGGATAACGGGTAACGCCCGCCGAAGGCGACTTCAGGAAAAGTGCAACAGAGATATACCGCCGCCAAGGCTGCGCCTTGGCGGTAAGGGTGGAAAGGCGAGGTAAGAGCTCACCCGATGGTGCGTGAAAGTATCCATCGCTGTAAACTCTATTCGGAGCAACACCGGTATGGGAGCAGGAGCCCCGCGCTCCACGGTCGGCCCGGCCGCTCCCGGGGTGGCTTGAGCGTACCGGCAACGGTGCGTCGAGATAGATGACTGTCAGATACAGAACCCGGCTTACAGTTTTGCTCGCACAGATATAAAAGGAACAGCGATAACCCGCTGTTCCTTTTTGCGTGTCGAAAAATTCTTTTCGCCCCGCTGAATAAATTTGAGAGCTTTTTCAAAGCTCTCAAATTTACTGATTTAAATAGTGCGGGACACCCTTCTTGGGTTTCCCGCACACACGCTTCCTTACCGTTTGGGGAAGTTCATCATCTTATCGGCAACCTCAAAGGAACAGCGATAACCCGCTGTTCCTTTTTCTCTTTTCAAATCCGAACAGATGTGCTATACTGGATTTACAAATTCGGGAGGAGGGATATTCATGGAGCGCGTGATTTTCCATTGCGACCTGAACTGCTTTTACGCCTCGGTGGAGCTGCTCTCCCGCCCGGACCTGCGGGAGGTGCCTACGGCGGTATGCGGCGACCCCGCCTCCCGCCACGGTATCATTTTAGCCAAAAACGAACCGGCCAAGCGGTGCGGTGTCAAAACCGCTGAGACCATTTGGCAGGCGAAAAAGAAATGTCCCAATCTGGTGCTCCTCCCCGCCCACCGCAGGCTGTACCATGAATATTCCAAAAAGGTCAACGCCATTTATGATGAATACACAGACCTTGCCGAGTCCTTCGGCATTGACGAGAGCTGGCTGGATGTGACCCACACGCTGCATCTGTTCGGCGGTGACGCCAAAGCGCTGGCAGACACCATCCGGCAGCGGGTAAAGCGGGAGCTTGGACTAACACTGTCCGTGGGCGTCAGCTTCAATAAGGTCTTTGCCAAATTGGGCAGCGACTATAAAAAGCCGGACGCCACCACCGTCATCTCCCGGGAAAACTGGAGGGATATTGTATGGCCCCTGCCGGTGGGAGACCTTTTGTATGTCGGCGGCGCCGCGCAAAAGCTGCTGGGAAAATATGGCGTCCGGACCATCGGCCAGTTAGCCGCCTATGACCGGGATACACTGGAACTGCTGATGGGAAAGCTGGGAACGCAGCTCTCCGATTACGCCAACGGTCTCGATACTGCCCCGGTGCGCCCAAGGCTCGCGGCGGAGCCTGTAAAATCCGTTGGCAATGGGCTCACCTTCCCGGAAAATCTTACCACGCGGGCACAGGTCCGGGCGGGCATTTCCCTTTTGGCGGATTCCGTGGCCACACGGCTGCGGCGGGAGGGGCTGTATGCCGGCGGCGTCCATGTGACGGTCCGGGACCCGGAATTTCATGACCGCTCCCGGCAAAAGCAACTTTCTGCTCCCACGCATCTTATCCGGGACCTGACCAATACCGCCATGGCGCTGACGGACACGCTCTGGACGCCGCCCAATCCCATCCGAGCGCTGACCGTCACGGCCATTCACCTTTCCCCGGAGGCGGATACCTTTGAGCAGGCAGATTTGTTTGACCCCGGCGCCGGGCAGCGGAGCGCCCGACAGGAAAAGCTGGAGTCCGCCATGGATGCCATCCGAAAAAAATACGGCGGCAGCGCCATTGTCTTCGGCGCTGTTCAGCCTGAAAAGGAGGAAGATCCCCTGCCATGACCCGTCAGGAAGAAAAACAGCAGCTTCGCTCTGTGATTAGCCGCTTGGAGGAAAAGCTGAGCCCGTCCTACAAGGAAAAAAGCGACCGAGCCATCGCGCACCGGCTGCTGGCTATGCCGGAGTATCAAGAGGCGCAGACTGTGTTCTGCTTTATCGGCACAGCGCACGAGATCAACACCCGACCCATATTGGAGCATATTTTATCTTCCGGGAAAACGCTCTGTGTGCCGCTGTGCACCGCTCCCGGCATTATGGAGCCCCGGCAGATCACCGACCTGCACCAGCTTCTCCCCGGCGCGCACGCTATCCCGGAGCCGCCAGCCGATGCGCCGTTGGTAGTGGTGGATGCCATTGACTTTGCCATTCTCCCCTGCGTCACCTGCAATGTGCTGGGGCAGCGTCTTGGACACGGCTGTGGATACTATGACCACTTTCTCTCTCAGTACCGGGGAGGAACGGTCCTACTATGCCGGGAACAACTGCTGCGGCAGGAAATTCCCGTAGAGCCCCACGATTACCCTGTCCCATGGGTCCTGACGGAGCGGGCACTGTATGAGGACGGTATCCCCGCGCCGTTCGGCTAAGCGAAAACGCCAAAACAATCTTCAAAAACGCTCCCCCGGAAGGCATAACCTTCCGGGGGAGCGTTTTACGTTTTATTCAGCCACCAGAATTGTACCGTCCGGCAGAGTAAAATCATACGTGCTGGGAATGGACTGGTCTACAGTCAACGCCGCCATGCGGTACACAGGCTCTCCGTCATACAGCCGCTCCGCCACTACCAGCAGACCGGTATCCACGCTGACCCAGTACCGCTGGGTATAGCCCCACTCATCCTCTGCCGTTTCCACATAGATACAGCGGACATCGGACACAGTGCGGTAATCCGCCTGCGTGATGGTTTCCGGCGGCAGCGCCAATATTTCCTCATAGGTGGGGATTGCCTGCTCCGCATCGGCGGAAATATCCGCAGATGCGCCGGTATGGAAATCACTTTCCTCATTATACCAGATATAGCTGACCGTTCCATCCGTAATCACGTGCCGAGTCTGTCCGTCCGCCAGTGTGCGGTCCACCCGGGTCCACCCATTCAGCACAGCCGTGGTCATTTCCGCCGTACCGCTGTCGCTGTTCCAGAGATATTCCACCGTCACACTCCTGCGGTACGCCTGCGGACGGTGCAGCGTTTCAATAGCGGCCTGCACCGTTTCCGGCCTGACCTCCACCACCGTCAGGGCGCTGCCCTCCGTTGGAACGTTTTCACTTCCCTGCGCGTCATTCTCCGTATCCGGCAGCTCCACTCGGGAGGAACGGCGCAGATTGCTCATCAGCATCAGCGCAACGATCACCGCAGTGAGAAGCACAAAGCCCCATGTGATGAATTTCAGCCGCCGCTTATCCACGATGCCCCTCCTTCTGCCGATGGTGTCTGCCAGTTATGCCAAATCCTCAGCAGGCTGCTCCCGTCTGCCGAAATACCACAAAATATCATCCGCAATGCGGCGGCAAGCCGCGCCATCCCCATAGGGATTGACCGCATGTGCCATTTTTTCGTAGGCTGCTTTATCCCGAATCAGCCGCTCCGCCATGGTCACGATGTCATCCTGCACCACGCCGCAGAGCTTGACCGTTCCGGCCTCCACGGCCTCGGGCCGCTCCGTTTCCCGGCGCATCACCAGCACAGGCTTCCCCAATGCCGGGGCCTCCTCCTGCAAGCCGCCGGAATCCGTCATGACCATATAGCAGCGGGCCATGAGATTGTGCATCTCGTCTGCGGGCAGCGGGTCAATAAGGTGCACCCGGGGCGCGCCCCGGAGATAGGTATCCACCGCTTCCCGGACCACCGGGCTGAGGTGAACGGGATATATTAGCTCCACCTCCCGGTTCTGCTCCGCGATCTGCCGCAGGGCCAGCATGATGTTTTTCATGGGCTCGCCGTAATTTTCCCGGCGGTGGCAGGTAACTAAAATAATTTTCTTTTCTCCATAGGGCAGGCGATTCAGTTCCTCGGTAGAAAACCGATAATTCTCCCGCACCGTGGTCTTCAGAGCATCGATCACTGTGTTGCCGGTGATGAACAGGCCCTCCGTAATGTTCTCCTTCAGGAGATTATTTTTGTTGTTCACCGTGGGACAAAAATAGAGGTCCGCAATGGAGGATACCAGCTTACGGTTCATTTCCTCCGGAAAGGGAGAATACTTGTCATATGTTCGCAATCCAGCCTCTACGTGTCCCACCTTTACCTGATGGTAAAAGGCGGACAGGGCGCCGGCAAAGGTGGTAGAGGTATCTCCGTGGACAAGGATCATATCCGGCTTCAGGCTGTCAATGGCCTCGTCCATACCGGTGAGGCACTTGCTGGTGATGGTGGAAAGCGTCTGCCGGGGCGTCATAATATCCAAATCCCAATCCGGTTTGATGTCAAAAACCTCCAGTACGCTGTCCAGCATTTGGCGGTGCTGAGCAGTGACGCAGCAAAGGCTCTCGATCTCCGGCCGGGAAGCCAGCTCTTTGACCAGCGGGCACATTTTGATAGCCTCCGGCCGGGTGCCGAACACGCTCATAATTCGCAGTTTATCCATTTACGTCCTCCCCGTGCTCCGCATCCTCTTTTTCGCTATGGTGGTGCTCTGTCAGCTCCTCAAGCTCCTCGTGCAGCTCCTCCTTGACCTCCTTGGGAAACACCACACGGGCCGCCACCACCGCCACGATGCACAGCGCCACCAGCAGCAGCATAGCCTTGGCCTCTCCCCCGGTAGTCAGCACCACGGCGGACAGGCCCAAAATCCCGGAGATCACATACAGCGTCGCCACCGCCTGCTTCTGGTTCAGGCCCATGTCAATGAGCCGGTGGTGGATATGCCCTCGGTCTGCGTGCATGGGGCTTTGCCCGTGAGCCACACGGCGAATCATGGCAAAGGCGGTGTCAAAAATCGGCAAGCCCAAGATTAAAAACGGCACCGCAAAGGAAATGACCGCGTAAAACTTGAAAAGCCCCTGAATGGACATGGTCGCGAGAATAAAACCTAAAAATGTCGCGCCGGTATCCCCCATGAACATTTTGGCGGGATTCAGGTTATAGGGCAGAAAGCCCACACAGGCCCCCACCAGCGCCGCCATGACGATGGCCACCTGCGTTTCGGAGCAGATCAGCGCGATGACCAGCACCGTGGCGGCGGAGATGGCCGATACGCCGTTGGCAAGGCCGTCCAGACCGTCAATAAGATTCACGGCATTGGTAATGCCTACGATCCAAAGCACCGTAATGGGGATAGACAGCCAGTCCAGCACCCAATAGGCATTGCCGGAAAAAATGTTGGGATTGGAAAGTGCCTGAATGGAAACGCCGTTCAGCGCCGGTATCAGCGCCGCCGCGATCTGCACCACAAACTTCAGCTTCGCCGGCAGCGCCATAATATCATCCACCACACCCAGCACAACAATGATGACCGCGCCCAGCAGAATGCTCTGCATCTGGGGGTTCAGCCGGATATCCACAAACAGCAGAATGCTCACCATAAAGCCTGCAAAGATGGCAAGCCCACCCAGCCGGGGAATCGGCTTGTGGTGCATCCGACGAGCGTCCTTGGGCACATCAATGGCGCCCACCTTATAGGCAAAGCTCTTGACCACCGGTGTCATCAGGAAGCTGACCACCAACGCGGTCAGCAGCGCCAGCACCACCGGCCCCATGAGCTGCATATCAAATCTCATGCGTTCCTCCGCTGTTACCGGGCAAGAAAGCCCACTTTTTTATAGACCTTGGACAGCGTGCGGTTGGCAACATAGGCCGCCTTTTCAGCGCCGGCGCGGTACACGCTCTCCAGATACGCCTTGTCCGCCAACAGCCGCTCCGTCTCCTCCCGAATGGGCCGCAGCAGCTCTACCACGGATTCCCCCACAGCCGTCTTGAAATCGCCGTAGCCCCGGCCGTCAAATTCCTGTTCGATGGCGTCATAATCCTTGCCTGTGGCAACGGAGTAAATCTGCATCATATTGGATACGCCAGGCTTATTCACCGGGTCAAAATGCACATGGGCATCGGAATCCGTCACAGCCTTCTTGAATTTCCGCATGATGTCCTCCGGCTTTTCCAGCATATAGATGCAGCCGTTCTGGTCCTTATCGGACTTACTCATCTTGCTGGTGGGGGTTGTCAGGCTCATGATGCGGGCGCCCACCTGCGGAATATACGGGTCCGGCAGCTTGAAGGTATCGCCGTAAATGCCGTTAAAGCGGGTGGCGATATCCCGGCAGATCTCCACGTGCTGCTTCTGGTCGCCGCCCACCGGCACAAGGTCCGCCTGATAAAGCAGAATATCCGCCGCCATCAGCGCGGGATAGGTAAACAGGCCCGCGTTGATATTGTCCGCGTTCTTGGCAGACTTGTCCTTGAACTGCGTCATACGGCTCAGCTCACCGAACATGGTGTAGCAGTCCAGCACCCAGCCAAGTTGGGCGTGGGCCGGAACATGGGACTGCACAAACAGCACGTTCTTCTCCGGGTCCAGACCACTGGCGATATAGGCCGCCACCTGCGTCAGCGTATGGCGGCGCAAATCCGCCGGGACCTGCCGCACGGTGATGGTATGCATATCGGCCAGCATATAATAGCAGTCATATTCATCAGACATCGCCGCCCAGTTGCGAATCGCTCCAAGATAAGAGCCCAGCGTCAGGTCGCCGGAGGGCTGGATACCGCTTAAAATTCTCTTTTTCTCTACTGCGTTTTCCATAATCATAGCCTCGCTTTTTCTATATTTAAGCACCGTTCCCGTATCGGGGAAGGGCCTATGTACAAGCTGTTCCATATTAACTGGTACAGTATAGCATCTCCTTTTCAAAATTGCAATCCGTCCTCTTGACTTTCCTGTCAAAAGCAGAGATAATATATACTGTAGAATTACGTATTTTAACATGGAGGTCACATTCATGGCTCTGGATATGAAATTTTTTGAGGACATGGAGGCCCGCATTCCCCACGGGAAGGTCCGCACCCGGTTTGCCCCCTCCCCTACCGGCTATATGCACGTAGGCAATCTGCGGACAGCGCTGTACACATGGCTCATTGCCCGCCACGCTGGCGGCACGTTTATCCTCCGCATTGAGGATACGGATCAGGGTCGTCTTGTGGAGGGTGCCACGGACGTCATTTACCGCACCATGAAGGAGTGCGGCCTCGACCATGACGAGGGGCCGGACATCGGCGGTCCCACCGGGCCCTACATCCAGTCCCAGCGCCGGGACCTGTATCTGCCCTACGCACAGCTCCTGGTAGAAAAGGGCGCGGCCTACTACTGCTTCTGCGAGAAGGAGGAATCCGAGGAGGACGCCGGTGATTTTGACCGCGGAGAGGACCCCTGCCGGTGCCTCAGCGCCGAGGAGGTGGCCGCAAATCTGGCCGCCGGTAAGCCCTATGTCATCCGTCAGCGCATCCCCCACGAGGGCACCACAACGTTCCACGATGTTTCCTTCGGTGATATCACCGTGGAAAACAAAACGCTGGACGATCAGGTCCTTTTGAAGCGGGACGGTCTTCCCACCTATAATTTTGCCAATGTGGTGGACGATCATCTCATGGGAATCACCCATGTGGTCCGGGGCAGCGAATATTTGTCCTCTGCCCCCAAGTACAATCTGCTTTATGAAGCCTTCGGCTGGGAAATTCCCACCTATGTCCACTGCTCTCCCGTCATGCGGGACCAGCACAATAAGATGTCCAAGCGCCACGGCGACCCCTCCTACGAGGACCTGAAGGCGCAGGGTTTCCTGACAGATGCCATCTTGAATTACGTGGCGCTGCTGGGTTGGGCGCCCAAGGGTGAATACGCAGAGCAGGAGATTTTCTCTTTAGACGAGTTGGTCAAGGTCTTCGATATTGCCGGTATCTCCAAATCCCCTGCTATCTTCGACATTGAAAAGCTCACGTATTTCAATGCCACCTATCTCCGCAGCATGACCCCTGCCGCCTTTGCCAAGGCTGCGGAGCCGTATATCCGTCAGGCTGTAAAGAACCCCGCCGTTGACGCCGCCGGTATCGCCGCGCTGCTGCAGGCCCGCTGCGAAAAGCTGACCGACATCCCCGAAAAAATCGACTTTTTCGATGCGCTGCCGGATTATGACGCAGAATTTTTCACCAACAAAAAGTCTAAAACAAATCCCGAGGTGTCCAAGGCCATGCTGGAGGCCGCCATCCCCGCTCTGGAGGCCATCTCCGATTGGACCGCAGACGCCATCCACGATACCCTTATTGACCTTGCCGCCAAGCTGGAGGTTAAGAATGCCACGCTGATGTGGCCTGTCCGCATTGCCGCTGCCGGTAAGCTGGTAACCCCCGGCGGTGCCGTTGAAATCTGCCATCTGCTGGGTAAGGACGAAACGCTGCGGCGTCTGTGCCTTGGCCTTGCAAAACTGAATTGAGAGAGAGGAAAATTTTACTATGAGCAGTCTTGTTATTCCGCAGGGGTATACCGCTCCCCTGCCTAACTATGAACTTCAGCGCGCTATTGCCTTTATCAAAGAATCCTTCCAGAGCAACCTTGCCAACGCCCTAAACCTGCGCCGTGTCTCCGCCCCGCTGTTCGTCGCCTCCGATTCCGGCCTAAATGACAACCTCAACGGCGTGGAACGCCCCGTCAAGTTCGATATTCCCGGTGTGGGAAAGGACGGTGAGGTGGTCCACTCTCTTGCCAAGTGGAAGCGCCTTGCACTGAAGCGCTACGGCTTCCATGTGGGCAAGGGTCTCTACACCGACATGAACGCCATCCGCCGGGACGAGGAGGATCTGGACAACATCCATTCCGTCTATGTGGACCAGTGGGACTGGGAGAAGATTATCTCCCGGGAGGAGCGGAATGAGACTTATCTGAAGTCCACCGTCCGGTCCATCGTTTCCGCCGTGTGTGAGACCAGCGAGGCACTGAACGTGGCCTTCCCCAGCCTGCGGGTCAAGCTGGACCGTGAGGTGTATTTCGTCACCACGCAGGAGCTTGAGGACCGCTGGCCCGACAAGACGCCCAAGGAGCGAGAGCACGCTATCTGCGCCGAGCACCATTCCGTGTTCCTCATGCAGATCGGCTGCAAGCTGAAGTCCGGCCAGAAGCATGACGGACGCGCCCCCGATTATGACGATTGGGCTCTCAACGGCGATATTCTTATGTGGAACCCCGTGCTGGAGCGTTCCTTTGAAATTTCCTCCATGGGTATCCGTGTGGATGAGGAATCCATGGCCCGCCAGCTCAAGCTGGCCGGGTGTGAAGATCGGGCGGAGCTGCCGTTCCACAAAATGCTTTTGAACGGCGAGCTGCCCCTGACCATCGGCGGCGGCATCGGTCAGAGCCGGCTTTGTATGCTGATGATCGGCACCTGCCACATCGGTGAGGTGCAGGCCAGCCTTTGGGACGATGAGACCGTTGCCAAGTGCGAGGTCGCCGGAATCACGCTGCTGTAAACCGCTGTTTCGCCCCATACCTTAACTGATATAAAAATTCCCCGGTTTTTGCTGATAACAAAAGCCGGGGAATTTTTTCATACTGCGCTTCTCATGCCTTTGCGGCAATATCCGCTGCAATGGCATCAGCCAAAGACAGGAGCTGTTGGTACTGCTCCTCCTTGACCGCGGACTTGACGGTGATGGGCGGCGCGATCTGCTCCATACCCTTCATTTCCTCCAGATGCTTTGCCATGAGCCGGGCGGCGGCCGGACCCCAGCTTCCGTTTTCAATCAGGGCCACCGTGCGGTTTTGGAGTGCGTGGGCCTTCAGCTCCAACAGCAGCGTTTCCACCGGTGTATAAATGCCGCCGTTATACGTGGCGCTGGCAAACACCAGATGGCTGCACCGGAACGCTTCGCTGACCAGCTCGGAGACATCGGTGTGGGACACATCGAACAGCCGCACGTGCCGCACCCCTTTCTCCGCCAGACGGGAGGCCAGAATTTCGCAGGCATTTTCCGTATGGCCGTAAATCGAGCCGCAGAAGATCGCCACGGCCTGCTCCTCCGGCGTATAGCTGCTCCAGCGCTGATATTTTTCAATGAACCAGCCGATATTCTCCCGCCAGATAGGGCCGTGAAGCGGGCAGAGATAGTGAATGTCCAGCCCTGCCGCCTTTTTCAGCACATTCTGCACCGGCGTGCCGTATTTGCCGACAATGTTGGTGTAGTACCGGCGGGCATCATCCAGCCAGTCCCGTTCAAAATCCACCTCGTCGGCAAAAATATTGCCGTTTATGGCGCCGAAGGTTCCAAAGGCATCTGCGGAGAACAGGATTTTATCCGTTGTGTCATAGGTCATCATGACCTCCGGCCAGTGGACCAGCGGCGCCATGACAAAGGTCAGCTCATGCTTTCCAAGGGACAGGGTATCCCCCTCCCTCACCGTCTGAAAGCGCCCCTCCAGCTCCATAGGGAAAAACTGACGAATCATCCCCAGCGTCTTAGCGTTGCCGATAACAACCGCCTCGGGATGGCACCCCAGCGCCGCGCCCAGCGTTGCCGCGTGATCCGGCTCCATGTGGTTCACGATGACATAGTTCAGTTCCCGGCCCTGCAGCGCGTATTCCAGATTTTCAAAAAAGCGGTCCGCGATGGCACTGTCCACCGTGTCCAGCAGGGCGGTCTTTTCATCCCGGAGCAGATAGGCGTTATAGGAAACGCCCCGGGGAATCGGATAGACATTTTCAAAAAGTGCCAGTCGGCGGTCAGAGCCGCCCAGCCAAATCAGGTCGGATGTAATATCCTTTGTGCAGTGCATATTCAATACCTCCATGGTTTTATCAAATCAGTCCTTGCGGACTTCCCCTCTATTCGCCTGTATTCTACCCGATTTTCCATAAAATGTCTAATATTTTTTTACGATGACGCTAAAGCCGCGTCTGCATGGCTCCCCTTACACGATTCATGCAGAAAAAATGCCCCTGTCAAATGACAAGGGGCACTTTCTTCGTTCAACGCATTTCCTCCATTTTCCGATACAGCCACCGCAGCCCCTCCGGCAGACCGCCCAGTTGGTCGATCAGGCCGAGGCGCACTGCCTCCTCGCCGTACAGCACACTGCCGACATCCGCCGCCATATCGTCCTTTGCCAGCATCAGCGCTTGGAATTTCTCCGTCGAAATACTGCTGTGCCTCGCCACAAAGGCCACAATGCGCTCCTGAAGCCGCTGAAAATAGCTGTAGGTCTGCGGCGCGGCAATGACCGTCCCGCTCATCCGCACCGGATGAATCGTCATGGCGGCGGAGGACACCGCAAAGCTCCGCTGTGCCGCCACCGCCAGCGGAACGCCGATAGAGTGGCTCCCGCCTAAAACGATGGCGGCTGTCGGCTTGGTCAGCCCGGCAATCAGCTCCGCAATGGCAAGCCCCGCCTCTACATCTCCCCCCACCGTGTTCAGCAAAAACAGCACGCCATCCACCTCACGGCTCTCCTCCAGCTTGGCAAGCAGCGGCAAAATATGCTCATACTGCGTGGTTTTCGTTCCCGCCGGCGCTGCCGTATGGCCCTCGATCTGGCCGATAATCGCCATGGTATAGACTGTGCCGTGGGGCGTTTTTGTCATGGCAGACCCGAAATCCACCACGTTCTGTGCTGCGGCGCTTTCCCGGTCATCCCGTGCGGTCGGCTGTGTCTGATACTCCTGCTTCAAACTGCATCCCTCGCTTTCCGGAATAGTGTCCGCAGTTTCGGATATTTTACGCATATCCGTGAATGCTTCTGGTAATTTTCGCAAAAAGGTGGTAAACTGATACCACTTAAATCCGAAAGGAAGGGATGCTATGCGAACACTGCTGAAGGGCGGCACCGTTGTTTCCGCCCGGGGTACCAGACGGGCCGATGTTCTTCTGGAAAACGGCCGTGTCAAGCAGGTTGGCCGCCTCATTTGGGGAAAGGCCGATCGCGTTGAGGATGTGGAGGGCTGTCTCCTGTTCCCCGGCTTTATTGACGCGCATACCCACTTTGATCTGGACGTCTGCGGCACCACTACAGCGGATGATTTTGCTTTCGGCAGCCGTGCGGCGCTGCGGGGCGGCACCACCACCGTCATTGACTTTGCCTGTCCCAATAAGGGTGAAAGCCTTCAGCACGGACTGGAGCTCTGGCACAGTAAGGCCGATGGCCGGACGTACTGCGACTATGGCTTCCACATGACCATTGATGACTGGAACGAAGCCATTCGCACAGAGTTGCCTGAAATGTTCCGCCAAGGCATTTCCTCCTTCAAGATGTACATGACCTACCCCGCCATGATGCTGGGTGACCGGGACCTGTACTGGGCGCTGAAGGAGCTGAAGCACCTCGGCGGCATCTGCGGTGTCCACTGTGAAAATGCCGGTGTCATTGACGGAATCATTGCCGAGAAAAAAACGGCGGGGCTGCTTGGCCCCGCCAGTCATCCGGAAAGCCGCCCGCCCTATCTGGAGGCCGAGGCCGTAAGCCGCCTTCTGCGAATCGCGCAGGCAGCGGATTGCCCGGTGGTCATCGTACACCTCACCAACGAGGAGGCTTTGAAGGAAGTGCAGCAGGCGCGGCGGCGCGGACAGACCGTGTATGTGGAGACCTGCCCGCAATATCTGCTTTTGGATGACAGCGTTTACTATAACCCCGATTATTCGCAAGCCGCCCGATATGTCTGCGCGCCCCCCATCCGCAGCAAGGAAAATCAGGAGGCGCTGTGGCGAGGACTGCGCCGTGGTGAGATTCAAACCGTTTCCACGGACCACTGCTCCTTTACGCTTGAACAAAAGGAAATGGGCCGGGAGGATTTTACAAAAATCCCCGGCGGACTTCCCGGCGTGGAAACCCGCGGCGAGCTGATTTACTCCTACGGCGTTGCGGCCAAAAAGCTGTCGCTTTCGCAGATGTGCAGAGTTCTCTGCGAAAATCCCGCAAAGCTGTACGGTCTCTATCCCCGCAAGGGCATTCTGGCCCCCGGCAGCGACGGTGATATTGTGGTCTATGATCCCGGCGACAGCCATGTGATTCGCGGCGAGGACTGCATTTCCAAGGCCGGCTACACGCCCTATGAGGGCTTTGTCACCGCAGGCGGCATCCGCTCTGTCTGGCTCCGGGGCCGCAAGGTTGTGGAGCACGGCACTGTCTTGGAAGACGCTCCCACCGGAATGTATCTTTCCCGTGGAAAATACAGCCTGTAATGTCATTTGCTTTTACAGCATTGATGCGGTAAAAAAGAGGAACACGGCCCCATAGCCGCGTTCCTCTTTTCTTTTATCACGCTTCAGCAGCATCCGAGAGCAGGCGAAGCAACTGGTCTCGACCCTCGCCCTTTTCGGCAGAAAACGGCAGCAGAATATCCCGCTCCGTCAGCTCCAGCGTTTCCCGAATCAGAGCCAGCGCCGGTTCTACCTGACTTTTTTTCAGCTTGTCCAGCTTATTGGCCACCACGATCTCCGGGCAGCCGGTCTGGCGGAACCAATCGTGCATGGTCAAATCGTTTTCCGTAGGCCTGTGGCGGATGTCCACAATCAGAACGCCTGTGGTGATGGCGTCCGCCTCCCGCTGGAAATACGTTTCCATCAGCCGCGCCCAGCGCTCCTTTTCCGAGCGGGCCACCTTTGCATAACCATAGCCCGGCAGATCAACAAGATATGCCCTTCCGTCCAGTCGGAAATAGTTGATATGCGTCGTTTTTCCCGGGGAAGAACCCACATAGGCCAAATTTTTCCGGCCCACAAGACGGTTGATAACGGAGGATTTTCCCACGTTGGACCGTCCCGCAAAGGCAAACTGCGGCAGACCGTCCCGCAGGAAATCTTTCGGCTCGCCCGCAGAGCGCACAAACTCCGCTTTATTGAAATTCAGTGCCATCGCCTCTCCTTACTGCCGCAGGGCCGCTTCTGTGCCGCTTTCCACCGGAAGGAAGGCCGGTATCGCCTCTGCCTTCTTCTCCGCTTCTCGGCAGAATACCTCGTCAAATACCTGATCCACGGTTTCTACCGGCACAAACCGCAGGGCGGCGCGCACCGTCTGGTCGATTTCCTCTAAATCGCGGACATTGTCCTGGGGAATCAGTACGGTTCGGATGCCGTACCGCTTCGCCGCCATAGTTTTTTCCTTCAGGCCGCCGATGGGGAGCACGCGGCCTCGTAAAGTAATTTCGCCTGTCATAGCAATTCCGGCCTTAATTTTACGGTCTGTCAATACTGAAAGCATGGCAGTCGCCATGGCAATACCGGCAGAGGGGCCGTCCTTGGGAACTGCCCCCTCCGGGAAATGGACATGGATATCTCTGTTCTTATAGAAATCCGGGTCGATACCCAATGCCTTTGCCCGGCTTCGCAGGCAGCTATAGGCCGCTTGAGCGGATTCCTTCATCACATCGCCCAGGTTTCCTGTCAGCTCCAGCTTGCCGGAGCCCTCCATTACATTGACCTCTACTTCCAGAATTTCGCCGCCGGCCTCTGTCCATGCAAGGCCGTTCACCACGCCGATTTCCTCCCGGTCCACATGGACCGTCGGCGGATAGGGCTGCATATTCAGCAGCTTCGGCAGGTCTTTTTCTGTAACAGTCACTCGCTTTACAGCTTTTGTTAAAAGCTGCATATCCGCTTTTCGGCACAATGCAGCCAGACGCCGCTCCAACTGACGGACACCGGACTCCCGAGTATAGTCCCGAATCACCGCCCGAACTGCTTCATCATCGATTCGCAGTACGCCCTTTTTCAGTCCGTGCTCCTTCATCTGCTTTGGCAGCAGATGATTCTTCGCGATTTGAATTTTCTCCTCATCGGTGTAGCTGGAAAGCTGAATGACTTCCATCCGATCCAGCAGAGGCCGTGGAATCGTATCCAGTGAGTTAGCCGTGGTAATGAACATCACTTGCGAGAGGTCCAGCGGCACCTCCAGAAAATGATCCCGGAAAGCGTGGTTCTGCTCGCTGTCCAGCACCTCCAACAGCGCCGAGGCCGGGTCACCCCGGTAATCTCCGCTGAGCTTGTCAATCTCATCCAGCACCAGCAGCGGGTTCATGGTGCCGCTGCGACTGATGCCCTCTACGATACGTCCCGGCATGGCGCCGATATAGGTCTTGCGGTGGCCGCGGATATCCGCTTCATCCCGCACGCCGCCAAGAGAGATTCTGTCCAGCTTGCGGTTCAATGCCTTGGCAACAGACAGAGCAATCGAGGTCTTGCCCACGCCCGGAGGGCCCACAAGGCAGATGATCTGCCCCTTCCCCTCCGGGTTCATCTGGCGAACGGCAATGCTCTCTAAAATCCGCTCCTTCACCTTCTCCATGCCGAAGTGGTCACGGTCCAGCGCCCTGCGAACGGCGTCCACATTGACGCGCTCCTTAGTATATGTACCCCACGGCAGCTCAAGACATACATCCAGATAATTGCGAATCACAGACGCCTCCGCACTGACGTATGGCTGCTTTGCCAGCTTGTTGATCTCCTTTTCAAGATGCTGCCGCGTCTCGTCCTCCAGTTTCAGGCTCTCCAGCTTTTGACGGTACTCGTCGATCTCGCTGTCCTCGTCCTCGCCAAGCTCACCCTGAAGGACCCGAATCTGCGTCCGCAGAATTTGCTCCTTCTGCTGCTGAGCAAGCTCGTCCCGGACCTTGCCCTCCATCTGCCGCTCATAGCTCAGCACATCCCGCTCCCGGGCCAAGAAGCCGTTGAGCTTCCGTAGCCGCACCAGCGGAGACAGCTCCTCCAAAATAGCCTGCTTATCATCATAGCGCAGCGCCGTGTTCTGGGCGATAAAGTCCGCTAAAAAGCCCGGGTCCTGGCTGTCCAGCACCGTTGCCGTAACCTCCTCCGCCACATTACCGGCAAGCTGGGCGTAATCCTGAAACAGTCCGCAGGTCTGCCGGAGCAGCGCCTCCGTTCTGGGGGTATTGCTTACACCGGCGTTCTCCTCCACCAGCTCTACATGGCCCTGAAGATACGGCTCCGTCTGCCACAGGCGGCGCAGGCAGGCACGGCGTCCACCCTCCACCATGACCCGCAGAGAGCTTTTTCCCAGCCGCAATATCTGCGTCACACGGGAGACCGTTCCCATGGTGTAGAGGTCCTTTTCCGTTGGCTTTTCCACGCCGATCTCCCGCTGTGTCACCAGAAAGATCTCCTGTCCGGTCTCCATGGCGACCTCCAGCGCCTTAATGGAAATGCGGCGCTCTACGTCAAAGGTGAGATTTGTATGTGGAAATACCGTCAGGCCCCGAAGGGCCAGTACGGGAATATTCAAAGTATTGGGTTCCATAGTTCGCTCCTTTCAGGAGAATAAAGCAGGGGAAGCCGCGTGTCAACGCCCTCCCCCTGTTGGCTGTGCGTATCACACAGGTTAAGATGCCGACATCGGCGTATCCGCCTCGTTCCGCGCCTCGGACTTTCCGGTATTCAGCTTCACGGAATAATTGATCTTATTGGAATCGTGCGTCAGTTCCGGCTCCGCCTTCCCCTCCACACAGTCCTTTGTCACAACTGCCTTGACCACCGTTTTGTCAGAGGGAATTTCGTACATGATTTTCGTCAGCAGACCCTCCATCACGGCCCGCAGTCCCCGGGCGCCGATGTTCCGCTCAATGGCCTTGTCTGCAATGGCGTTCAGCGCGTCATCCGTAAACTCCAGATCAACGTCATCGTATTCCATCAGCTTTTTATACTGTTTGACCAGCGCGTTCTTCGGCTCCGTCAGAATGCGGACCAAATCTTCCCGCTGCAGCGCGTTCAGCGGCGCGATCACCGGCAAGCGGCCCACCAACTCGGGAATGATACCGAACTTGAGAATGTCATGGGGCTGGACCTGCGCCAAAAGCTGGCTGACGTTCTTCTCCTTCTTGCTCTGGATATCCGCGCCAAAGCCCATGGTTTTCTGGTCCAACCGCTGCTCAATGATCTTTTCAAGACCGTCAAAGGCACCGCCGCAGATGAACAGAATGTTTTTGGTGTTCATCTGAATGAACTCCTGATGGGGGTGCTTGCGTCCGCCCTGCGGCGGCACGTTGGCTACCGTACCCTCCACGATTTTCAAAAGCGCCTGCTGTACGCCCTCACCGGAAACATCCCGGGTGATAGAGGTGTTCTCACTCTTACGGGCAATTTTGTCGATCTCATCGACATAAATGATGCCGTGCTCCGCGCGCTCCACATCAAAATCCGCCGCCTGCAGCAGTCGCAGCAGGATATTTTCCACATCATCGCCTACATAGCCAGCCTCTGTCAAGGTTGTGGCGTCGGCAATAGCGAAGGGAACCTTCAAAATTCGGGCCAGCGTTTGTGCAAACAGCGTCTTGCCGGAGCCGGTGGGGCCCAGCATCAGGATGTTGCTCTTTTGCAGCTCCACATCGTCCCCGCCGCCGAAATAAATGCGCTTGTAGTGGTTGTACACCGCCACGGACAGCGCCACCTTCGCGGCCTCCTGCCCGATGACATATTCATCCAGCACCGTCCGAATTTCCCTCGGTGTCGGCAGCTGGTCGGGAATATTCTCCAGTGGTTCGGTCTCCGGGCCATCAAAGCCCTCATCCAGAATGCTCATGCAAAGCTGCACGCACTCATCGCAGATGCGGACACCGGGGCCCTGAATCATACGGTGGACCTGCTGCTCCCGCTTACCGCAAAAGGAACAGCGCAGGGCCTTCTTGCCTTCATCGCTCATGGTATTACCTCTTTTATCTCTTAGCAGTGATGATCTTATCCACCAGACCGAAGCTCCTGGCTTCCTCCGCGGTCATCCAGTGGTCCCGCTCGGAAGCAGCCTTGACCTCCTCGGCGGTCTTTCCGGTGTTGGACGCCAGAATCTCATTCAGGTTTTTCTTAATGCGGAGGAAATGCTCCACATCGATTTCCATGTCCGTCACCTTGCCCTGTGTACCGGCAGAGGGCTGATGAATCATGATCTCGGCGTTCGGCAGCGCAATGCGCTTGCCCTTGGCGCCGGAGGACAGCAGAAACGCGCCCATGGACGCGGCCATGCCTACGCAGATGGTGGACACATCGCACTTGACATACTGCATGGTATCGTAAATCGCCATGCCATCCGTAACGGAGCCGCCGGGGCTGTTGATATAAAGCTGGATATCCTTATCCGGGTCCTGCGCCTCCAGATACAATAACTGCGCCACCACCAGACTTGCCGTGGTCGCATTGACCTCCTCACCCAAGAAGATGATGCGGTCATTCAGCAAACGGGAAAAAATGTCATAGGACCGCTCACCGCGGTTCGTCTGCTCTACAACATAGGGTACTAAGCTCATAAAGATGACCTCCTTTTGTAACGCGGCACATATACAAGTGGGGTTGTAAAGGTGCCTGATAAACCATTCTCTCATGATACCACGGGTACCATGAGAGAATGTGTCGAATCTGTAAAATGTACCGTGATTCCTGTGAGAAAAAGTTTCGCCCTTATTCGGCGTCTTTCTTGGCGGTCTTCTTCGCGGCAGTCTTCTTGGCAGGCTTCTTTTCCTCGTCCTCGGCGGCCTCAGCCTTTTTGCCAGTCTTCTTGGCGGGCTTCTTCTCCTCACCCTCGGCAGCATCTTCCTTCTTGGCAGCGGCCTTCTTGGGCTTTTCGGCAGTCGCGCTGTCCACCACCACGGCCACGGCCTTCTGGGTCAGAATCTGATCGTGGACCTGCTCCTTGGAAAGATACTTCTTCACCATGTCCACATCCATGCCGAACTGCTCGGCCAGCTTCTTGAACTCGGCCTCAACATCCTCATCGGATGCCTCGATGTTCTCGGCCTTGATGATGGCAGCGGTGGCCAGATCCATCTTCACCTGACGCAGCGCAGGCTCCTTGGCATCCTCCAGCAGCTTGGCGTCATCCATGCCGGTCATCTTCTTGTATTCCTCATAGGGGAACTGGCGGCTGATCTGGGCCTTGAAATTCTCAAGATACTGATGTGCCTGACTTTCCACCATAACATCGGGGATATCAGCGGTGATATTCTCAGCCACCTGCGTCATCAGGTTCTCCTCGAACACGCGGTCGGCGTCCTTCTGGCGCTCCTCGGTGATCTTCTTCTTCAGATCGGCCTTGAGCTCCTTGAGGGTATCAAACTCTGAAACGTCCTTGGCGAACTCATCGTCCATGGCGGGGACTTCCTTCTCCTTGACCTCGTGGACCTTCACCTTGAACACAACGGACTTGCCGGCAAGGTCGGCGTGGTAATTCTCGGGGAAGGTGATATCGATGTCCTTCTCCTCACCGGCCTTCATGCCGATGACCTGATCCTCAAAGCCGGGCACAAAGCTGCCGGAACCCAGCTCCAGACTGTGATTGGTGCCTTTACCGCCCTCAAAGGGAACACCGTCCTTGAAGCCCTCAAAGTCGATGACAGCAGTATCGCCACTCTTGGCCTCGCGCTCCACACTGACAAGACGGGTATTGCGGTCAGCCAACTGCTTCAAGCGCTCTTCCACATCGGCGGCAGTGACCTTCACCTCGGGCTTCTCAGCCTTCAGGCCCTTGTACTCGCCCAGCGTCACCTCGGGATACACGGGAGCGGTCGCCTTGAACGTAAAGCCGTCCTTCGTGACCTCGCCCACCATTTCAACAGCGGGATAGCCGATAACCTGCAGCTTCTCCTGCTCAACAGCAGCCTCATAGGCCTCGGGGAACGCAATATTGATGGCCTCCTCGAAAAACACCTCGGCGCCATACATCCGCTCGATCATCTTGCGGGGGGCCTTGCCGGGGCGGAAGCCCGGAATACTGATCTTCCGGCGCATCTTCTGATATGCCTTTTCAACAGCAGCCTCAAACGCGGCAGCGTCCACCTCGATGGTCAGCGCTACCATGCTCTTTTCAAGTTTTTCGCAGCTCTTAACAGTCATGTTTGTTTATTCCTCCGTTCATCATGGGTGTATGACCCATATCCATGGGCGTGTTCACCCATACGTTTTTGTATTTTACCAGAAATATTTTGAAATTACCAGTCTTTTTTCTATAAATCGCAAATTTTTTTCGGTTCAAAGCCCAGATAGTCCCCCGAGATGAGCGAAAACACTGTTTTCCCGTATTTTCCCTCCATCCGGCGGCGAATCACAGGGCCGTGCAGATGCCCGTAGTAGCAGAGCTCCACATTGTATTGCTCCAGCAGCGCCAGTATTTCCGGGCATTGATACCCCTGATACATGGGCGGATAATGCAAAAAGCAGTAGATAGGCTTGTCTCCCGCCGCCTTTAAAGAGGTCTCCAGCCGCAAAAGCTCCCGGTTCAGCACCTTCGCGTCATGAGGCTTCTGTTCCTCCTCCAAAAACCAGCCGCGGGTGCCGCAGATGGCGTGGTCGCCGTAAAAGGCACAGTTATTGTGCAGCAGCGACAGCGTGTGAAACCCGTTCTTTTCGCAGAACGTGCGGAACTTTGCCGCGGTGGCCCACCAGTAATCATGATTTCCCTTGATGAGATATTTCTGACAGGGAAACTGCTCTAAAAAGCGAAAATCCTCTGTCGATTCCTCCAGTGTCATGCCCCAAGAGGTATCCCCCGCCAGCACCAGCACATCCTCGGCCTTCAGCCGGCTCAGTGAGGCGTGTATTCGCTCCGTATAGTTTTCCCAAGCGGAGCCGAACACCTCCATGGACTTGTTGCTGTTCAGGGACAGGTGCAGATCACCCATGGCATAAAGCGCCACGGCGCACCTCCTTTCAATTTTGAGTTCGTCTTATTTTAAAAAGTCCAGCACCGCCGTTTCCATGGCCTGCTTTTCCACCGTCTTATCAAAACGGCGCGGCTTTCCCCGCAGCGCCGCCAGACGCTGGGGCACCGGCACGCCGGTGGCCTCGTGAAGCTGGTCCAGCAGCTCCAATCCGCTGCCGACAGGCGTTTTCCCGATGGCAGTCAGCACCGGGCCGCAGAATTTATAAGGTGACGCCGTGGAAACAAACACCGTCAGCGTTTTATCGCTGGAGGCGCGGCGGTACTGCTCCATGACCTGTGCCGCCACAGCCGTGTGCGTATCAATGAGATAGCCATACTCCCGCTCATACGCGCCGACAGTGGCCTCCGTTTCCTCCTCGCCGCAGAAGCCGCCCCAGAATTCCTCCGCCAGCTTTGTCTTGACAGCATCGGATACCTCATAGCGTCCCGTTTTGCCGAGAGCCTCCATATAGCCCCGTACTTCTTCATCGTTCTCGCCGGTGAAGTAAAACAGCAGCCGCTCCAGATTGCTGGATATCAGAATGTCCATAGAGGGACTGACCGTGGTATGGAACGGCCGGTTTCGGTCATAAATGCCGGTACGCAGGAAATCCGTCAGCACATTGTTGCTGTTGGACGCGCAGATCAGCTTCCCCACCGGCAGGCCCATGCGCTTAGCGTAATACGCCGCCAGAATATCCCCGAAGTTGCCGGTGGGGACGCAGAAATTCACCTTGTCTCCTATGGTGATGGCTCCGTCCCGCGCCAAATCGCAGTAGGCTGAGATATAATAGACTACCTGCGGCAAAATTCTTCCCCAGTTAATCGAGTTCGCGGAGGACAGAAAATACCCCCGTTTGTCCAGCTCCGCCCGCAAGGCCTCATCCGAAAAAATGCGCTTGACACCAGACTGTGCATCGTCAAAGTTGCCGATGACCGCGCGGACATCCACGTTTTCGCCCCCCTGCGTCACCATCTGGGCCTCCTGCACCGGGGAAACACCGTCCTTGGGGTAATAGACCTGAATCCGGGTCTGGGGCACATCCGCAAATCCGGCCATAGCGGCCTTGCCGGTATCGCCGGAGGTAGCCGCCAGAATGCAGGCTGTTCGCTTTTCACCGGTCTTCCGCAAAGCGGCGGACAAAAGCTGCGGCAGCATTTGCAGGGCCATATCCTTGAACGCGGACGTAGGGCCGTGCCACAGCTCCAGACAATAGGTATTCTCCGTCACGCGCCTGACCGGCGCCGCAGCGGGATCGTCAAACTGCTCCGGGCCGTAGGCGCGCTGTCCGAAGGTCAGCAGCTCCTCCTCCGTATAGTCGGTCAGATACAGCGCCATGACCTTTGCCGCCCGATGGGCATAATCCATCGGCATCAGGCTTTCCAAAAAGGCCCGGTCGATCTGCGGGATAGTCTTGGGCGTCAGCAGTCCGCCATCGCGGCTCAACCCCATCTTCACAGCCTCCGCCGCAGAAAGGGACACACTCTTGTCCCGCGTGCTGAAATACTCCATAAAATTGCTCTCCTCCTTCAAGGAACTAAATAAAGGCATTTTCAATATAGTTGATGCGAAGCTGTCCGTTCTCCTCGTAGACCTCCGCCACATCAAAGCGGGCAGGTGCGTCCAACTCCTGCTGGGAAAGATACATCTCCGCAGCGCTGCGGAGGCGCTGCTGCTTGCGGCTGTCCACAAATTCCCGGGGCAGCGCGATAGCACCGCTTCCCCGGAGCTTTACTTCCACAAAGCACAGCGTTCCCTGCCGGTCCCTGGCCACCAGATCCAACTCCCCGAACCGGCAGCGCCACTGGCTTGCCAGCAGCGTATAGTCTCTTTGCCGCAGATAGCGGGCCACTGCGGCCTCGCCCCGGTTTCCGGCCCGGCTGGTCTCACCCACGGCGCCTCGCCTCCCATTTTTTTAGGAATGTTTCCCGATGCTCCGGGCATGGCCCATACCGGTCCAGCATTTGATAGTGGAGCTTCGTACCGTAGCCCTTGTGCTTGGCAAACTGGTACTGGGGATATTGCTTGTCCAACACCTCAGCTACATAGCGGTCCCGGCTGACCTTTGCCAGAATGGAGGCCGCCGCGATAGAGGCGCTTTTCCCGTCGCCGCCTACGATGAGGCAGTGCGGCGTTTCAATGGCGTACCGGCTGCCGTGGTCCCGGTTCCCATCGATCAGGGCCAGCTCCGGCCGAAGGGACAGTCCGTCGATGGCCCGCTGCATGACCAGCATCCGGGCGTTGAGAATGTCCATTTCGTCGATCTCCGCCGCCTCGACCCGGGCCACACTCCAAGCCGCTGCCTGTGCGGTGATAATCTCGTACAGTGCCTCCCGCTTTTTCTCCGTCAGCTTCTTGGAATCGTTCAGTCCCGGAATGTCCAGCTCCCGGGGCAGAATCACAGCGGCGGCGTATACCGGCCCCATCAGCGGCCCGGCTCCGGCCTCGTCCACCCCGCAGACCGTCTCCGCGCTCTCGCGCCACGCGGCCCGTTCATACTCCCAAAGCTCCATGTCCATACTCCATAGCTGCCCTGCGGCAGTCTTCCCTCTTTTTTATTCCGGCAGCTCCAATGTAAAGCGTCCCAGCTTGCCGGAGCGGAACTCGTCCAGCAGGATCTTCGCCATGCGCTCCGTGTCTACCTCGCCGCCTGAAATAAGAAAGCCCCGCTTTTTTCCCGCTGCCTCCAGCAGACGGTAGCCGTAGGCAATGTCATTTTCCTCTGTCTCCCGCTCCGGCAGAGCAGTCAGCTTATAGCCGCCCTTCAGCGCATCGGGATAATGCTGCCCCAGATAGCACATCAGGTGGCAGCCCAGCGTTTCCACATCTAAAATATCGTCCTTCACCGCGCCGGTGTAGGCCAGATTCATGCCGACGCTCTGGTCATCAAATTTCGGCCAGAGGATGCCCGGCGTGTCCAGCAGCTCCAAATTGCGGTCAATGGGGACCCACTGTTTCGAGCGGGTGACGCCGGGACGGTCCTCCGTCTTTGCGGTCTTGCGGCCTGCCACCTTGTTGATAAACGTGGATTTCCCTACATTGGGGATTCCCAAAATCATCACCCGCACCACACGGCCGGTCATGCCGCGCTCAGCGTAGGCCCGGAGCTTATCCGCCAGCAACTCCCGCACGGCTCCGGCAAATTTTGCCGTACCGACACCGCTTTTGGCGTCCGATTCCAGCACGGCGTAGCCCTTGGCCTTAAAATGCTCCGCCCAGCGCTTCGTCCCCTCCGGGTCCGCCTGATCCACCCGGTTCAGCACCACCATGCGGGGCTTGCCCGCCGTCAGCTCGTCCACGTCCGGGTTCCGGCTGGAAATTGGAATGCGGGCGTCTAAGATTTCGCACACCGCGTCCACATTTTTGATCTGCTCGGCGATCATCCGCCGGGTCTTGGTCATGTGGCCGGGATACCATTGAATATTCATTACCAGATCACTCCGATTCGCTTAAAATCACGTTTTTCCGTCTCAGAATCCGGCCCCGGGAAAATCAGGACCGCCGCCTTGCCGATAACATACCGGGTATCCACCGTTCCCAGCCGGTAATCCCGGCTGTCGCTGGAGCCGTTGCGGTTATCACCCATAACAAAAACAGAGCCCTCCGGCACTGTCAGCGGGAATTCCGTTCCCTCAGCAGTATAGGTCGGCTCCCGGATGTAAGGCTCCTCCAGCGCCGCACCGTCCACATATACGATACCTTCATCAAAATCAATATCCACTGTCTGCCCGCCCACGGCAATGACCCGCTTTACGATGGGCTCATTGTCAAAGGCGCCGTCCTTCCGCAAAATCACAATATCGCCGTATTGATAATTATGATAGAGCAAGGAATTAACCACCAGCAGGCGGTCATTGTCCTGCAGCGTGTCCAGCATGGAGTGCCCATCCACGCCCACCAGCCGAATCACAAACGTAAACAGCAGCACCACTGCCAGCACAGACCCTACAAGCGCCTGTATCCAATCATAGATATCCCGGCCCCTGACTACGGTCTTTTCCTGTTCCTGCATGGCAAATCTTCCTTTCCCTGTTCCTGCAAAATGCATAT
Organism: Neopoerus faecalis; assembly: GCF_029218125.1. NCBI lineage: Bacteria > Bacillati > Bacillota > Clostridia > Eubacteriales > Oscillospiraceae > Neopoerus > Neopoerus faecalis. The sequence goes on from NZ_JARFXX010000003.1 coordinate 210,632, forward strand.
AGATTCAGTTTGTTATTATAGCAAAGAAAATACCGTATCACAAGGGCTGCGGCGGATTTTTATAACAAAAAAAGAGAGGCGAAAGCCTCTCCTTTTCTGTTGAATCAAAAAGCTGCTTACAGCTTCTCCTTGACCTTGGCGCCCTTGCCGACGCGGCTGCGCAGATAGTACAGCTTCGCACGGCGGACCTTACCGTTGCGGACCACCTCAATGTGGTCGATAGAGGGAGAATGAATGGGGAACACCTTCTCCACGCCAACGCCGTAGGAAATGCGGCGGACGGTGATGGTTTCCTCAATGCCGCCGTGCTTCTTGGCAATGACAGTGCCCTCGAACACCTGAATACGCTCGCGGGAACCTTCCTTGACCTTAACGTGGACACGGACGGTGTCGCCCACCTGAACGTTGGCGGTCTCCTTCTGCAGGGCTTCCTTGTTCAATTCCTTAATGAGATCCATGGATTTTTCCTCCTGTTAATAGGCGTTCATGCCGCTTTTTATGCACAATGGCGCACTTTTGCGCGTGCACGGCAGAGGACCGCCCTTTGTTAAGCCATAGTAGAATACCATAAAGTCAAGCGAATTGCAAGGATTTTTTTACAATTCCCGCTCTTTTTCCTCGTTCTCCCCCTCGCCCGCAAACCAGTCCGGATGCTCATAGAGCTCTGTAAAGGAGTGGAACACCCCATGGTGCTTGAAGCCGGGGAACGTGTCGATCTGAACACCATTGATGCCCTGAAAAATACTCTTTTCAATGTTGGGATTGTTTTTCCGCAGCTCCCGCAGCAGAAATTTGATTTCCTGACGCTTGCTGTGGCCCACACCGTCACCGGCGGCGTCCCGTTCCTCCGTAAAGCGGCAGGCACACTGCAAAAATTGCAGGTGGTTGTAATTCTTCCATGCGATGACCGCGTCCTCATGTACGCAGTACAGCGGCCGAATCAGCTCCATACCGGGGAAGTTTTTGCTGCGGAGCTTCGGCGGCATGGCCTGCAGCTGTCCGCCGTAAAAAAGGCCCATGACCGTTGTTTCCACAACGTCGGAAAAATGGTGCCCCAGTGCGATCTTGTTGCAGCCAAGCTCCTGTGCCTTGGCATAGAGGAAGCCCCGGCGCATCCGTGCGCAGAGATAACAGGGATTTTTCTCTACGCTGACGGTGACATTGAAAATATCGCTGTCAAAAATCGTAATGGGAATCCCCAGCAGCGCGGCATTATCTTCAATGAGCTTTCGGTTTTCCGGCTTGTAGCCGGGGTCCATGACCATAAACACCAGCTCAAAGGGACGATCTGTGTGACGCTGAAGCTCCTGCATCAGCTTTGCCAGCATAACAGAATCCTTGCCGCCGGAAATGCACACGGCGATTTTATCGCCGGGAGACACCAGCTCATACCGCTTTACCGCAGCGATAAACGGATTCCAAATAGATTTTCGATAGGTTTTAATGAGACTGCGCTCTGCAATCTCCTGCGGTGTCAATTCCCGGGACATAGCTCCTCCTGTGCGTTGTTTTTTAATGTGCGTTAAGCAGTTTTACTTTATAGCCAGATGGCGCCCAGTTTCAAGAGCGAAGCCGCCGTGCGCCGCAGCCACGACCGCTTTTCCCATTCCTCCAGCGTATAGAGCCGGCTTTCGTCCATGATTTTATCCATGTCCTCCAGTAGCTCCTCCACCACCGGCGCGTGGTAAAACAGAACAGCGTCCTCATAGTGGAGCTGGAAGCTGCGGTAGTCCATATTGGTTGTTCCAATCAGCGCCGCCTCTCGGTCCGCCATCACGCTTTTCGCATGGATAAAGCCGGGAGAATATTTATAGATTTTTACACCGTGGCGCAGCAGCTCTCCCCAATAGGTCTCCGCCACCATATAGACAAATTTCTTATCCGGAATCTCCGGAATCATCAGCCGCACATCCACACCGGCGTCAGCCGCGATGCACAGTGCCTCCTGCACAGACTCCTCCACGGCATAATAAGGCGTGGTCAGGTACACCATTCGCTTGGCGGAGGCAATGAGCTGCACATAGGCCGCCTCCACCGGGTCATCCGGGTTATTCAGCGGGCCGTCCTCAAAGGGCTGGCAGAAGCCCTCGGTCTTCGGTCCCTCCCTCCGGGGGCGGTAAAAATCATCCTCATTCGGAAAGCTCCGCCCCAGCATCTTCCACATTTGCATAAACAGGGCGGCAAGTCCCCACGCACCGTCTCCCTCCAGCCGCACGGCGCTGTCCTTCCAATGTCCGAAGCGCTCCACCCGGTTGGCGTACTCGTCCCCGATGTTGATGCCGCCGGTGTAGGCCACGTACCCATCAATGACCGTGATCTTCCGGTGGTCGCGGTAGTTAAAATAGATGCGGCTGATATATTTGTGGACCGGGTTGAATACCTCCACCTCAATACCGGCCTCCCGCATGGCGCGCAGCATTTCGTCCGAAAGCCGGGTCAGCGTCCCGAAATCGTCCACAATGATGTGAATTTCCACGCCATGGGCCGCCCGCTCCTTTAAAACGGCAAATATCTCATCCCAGACAGTCCCCTCCGCCAGAATGTAATACTCCATGAAAATATACGTTTCCGCCTGCCGCAGATGCTCAATCAGGTCCCGGAAAAACGCTTCTCCGTCACCGAAATACGCAGCGGCGGTATCCCGGTACAGCCAGAATTCCCGTTTTTGAAGATAGGCCGACAGCCGCCCCCATGTAGGGCTGCGGCGGCTCAGGGCCGCCTGATTCATATCGCTGAGCATTCTCTGGCTCTCCCGCTGGGGAATGGGCGGCACCGGCTTCAGGCTCAGCTGCTTGGCCTGATGTGTTCCACCCCAGACGCAAAAGAGAATCATGCCCGACACCGGCAGCGCCAGCAGCAGACACATCCAGCTCAACTTATAGGATGGGCTTCCTGTCCGCAGATAGACCCGAATAGCCACAACGGCGCCGATAAACTGTAAAACGCCGTATACGAAACTGGCCTTTTCCTTCAGCAAATGGGTCAGCAGCAGCGTCACCGCGATCTGCGCCAGAACGGTCAACGCGCACAGCAGGATGCTGGTAGCGGCGGAAATTCTCCGCTCGGTGCGCTCCCTGTTTTTATAAATGCCTTTTGCCATACCAGCACCCCTTTTCCAAGATTTGTTTCGATTATAGCAAACTTTCCCCGGTTCATCAACTGCTATTCCCACAAAAAGTACAGGAGCACGGGCGGCGAATCTATCCGCTCCCGTGCTCCGTTTTTTTAATTTACGCCCTTGTGCAGAAGGTCCTGCTTGATGTCCCAGAGCTTCTGGCTCAAATCCACATAGTAATTGTGGGGATTTTCAAACCGCTTGACCTCGTCCCAAAGCGTGTCCACCTGCTCCCGGCAATACTGCTGGATCTCCGGCAGCGTCGGCCGGTTATAAACCAGCTCACCGTGGTCAAAAATACGCACCTGCAAAGCCTTTACGGTAAAGTCCGTATAGACGCGCCGCTTCCATGTGGCCTCCGGGTCAAACAGCTCCAGCGGCTTGCTCTCATCCACCGTTTCGTTCCAGAGGGTAATGTAATCCGCCTCTGCCTTTCCGGTAGCCTTATCAAAAATCCGATAGACTTTCTTGAAATGGGGCGTTGTGATCTTTCCCACATTTTCGCTGATCTTAATTTTCGGAACGATGGTACCGTCCGCCGTTTCAACAGCGGCCAGCTTATAAACGCCGCCGAACACCGGGTCGCTCTTGCCGGTAATCATCCGCTCGCCCACGCCGAACAGATCCACGCAGGCACCCTGACGGAGAATATCCTGAATGATGTACTCATCCAGAGAATTGGAAGCCGAAATTTTGCAGCTCTGCCAGCCCGCTGCGTCCAGCATTCGCCGCGCCTCTCGGGTAAGATAGGCAATATCGCCGGAATCCAGCCGAATGCCGCATTTGGTGATGCCCTTGGGCTTCAAGACCTCGTTGAATGCCCGGATAGCATTGGGAACGCCGGACTTCAGCGTATTGTAGGTATCCACCAGCAGCGTGGCGTTGGTGGGGAACACTTCGCAGTAGGTCTTGAACGCCTCGTATTCCGAATCGAACATCTGCACCCACGCATGGGCCATAGTGCCGCCGGCAGGGACACCGAAAAGCTGGTCGGAAATGGTACAGGCCGTTCCGGCACAGCCGCCGATGTAGGCGGCCCGGGCGCCGGAGATAGCGGCATCCGTCCCCTGTGCCCGGCGGGAGCCAAACTCCAGCACCGTCCGCCCCTCCGCGGCGCGGGTAATGCGATTGGCCTTTGTGGCCACAAGGCTCTGGTGGTTAAAGGTCAGCAGCAGGAACGTCTCCACAAGCTGCGCCTGAATAGCCGGAGCGCGGACGGTAATGACCGGCTCGTGGGGGAAAATGGGCGTGCCCTCGGGAATGGCCCAGATGTCCCCGGTGAACTTGAAATTCCGCAGATACTCCAAAAAGCGCTCGGAGAACAGCTGCTTGCTCCGAAGGTACGCGATATCCTCCTCCGAAAAATGCAGGTCTAAAATATATTCAATGATTCGGTCCAGTCCCGCGCAGACAGCGTAGCCGCCGTGGTCGGGGACCTCCCGGAAAAATACGTCAAAATAGGTGATACGGTCCTGTAGTCCCGCCTCAAAATAGCCATTGCCCATCGTCAGCTCATAGAAATCACAGAGCATGGTCATATTCAGCTGGTCTGTCACATTCATTTCGGTTTCCTCCATGCGCTCAAGCGCACCGTCAAGATGCTTATCATTATACTGTCCCCCTGCCGTAAATGCAATTCTTTTGTTTGTATTTTCCAAATAAACATTGACAAGCCGCCCCCGCCCCCCTATCATAATCCTTATCGACGCGCGGAATCAAAATCTTTTCCGGTGCAACGCGAAAGGAAATCGCCATGGATGTAATCTTGGGTATTGATATCGGCGGCTCCACCACCAAAATTGTGGGACTGAAAACCGATGGCAGCGTGGTCTCCATGCTCCGTGTCCGGGCTGAGGATCAGGTCACCAGCCTGTACGGCGCACTGGGCAACTATCTCAGCAGCAATGGGCTTTCCCTGCAGGACGTCCGCCGTGTTGTTCTCACCGGCGTAGGCGCCAGCTATATCGACGGGGACATCTTCGGTCTCCCCACCTGCCGGGTGGACGAGTTTCAGGCCAGCGGCACCGGTGCGCTGGCGCTGTCCGGTCGAACCTCCGGCGTAGTGGTGACCATGGGGACTGGCACCGCCTTTTTGTGGGCGGAGGCCGGAAAAAACGTGCGCCATCTCTGCGGCAGCGGCATCGGCGGCGGTACGCTGGGCGGACTGTGCCACAAACTGGTGGGTATGGAGCGCTTCTATCAGATCAAAAAGCTGGCCGCGCGGGGCGAGCTGGATCATGTTGACTTGACCATTAAGGACATTGCCCGTAACCCCGCCGCTACGCTGGACCCCAACATGACCGCCGCCAATTTCGGCGATCTCTCCGAGGACGCCTCCCCCGCCGATCTGGCCGCCGGCGCGGTCAATCTGGTGCTGCAGGCCATCGGCACGATGACCGTCCTCGCCTGTCAGGCCTGCAGGGCTGATACGGTAATCGTCACCGGCTCCATGACCACGCTGGATCAGGCCAAGTCAAACTTCGCAGCCTTTGAAAAGCTCTATGGAATCCACTACATCATTCCGGATAATGCCACATTCGCCACAGCCATCGGTGCCGGACTGTGCAGTCTGCGGCAGAAGGCGGTCACCTGATGGAGCTGAAAGCACTGGATCATCTGGTCCTGACAACACAAAATCTGGACGCCTGCCTGCATTTCTATATAGACATTCTCGGGATGCGGCATATTGAGCAGAACGGCCGCCACGCGCTTGCCTTCGGCTGCCAGAAAATCAATATTCACACGCAAAAGGGCGAATTTCAGCCGGCTGCCGCCGTTCCCACTTACGGAAGCCTTGATTTATGTATTCTCACCCAAACGCCGCTCCCGCAGGTCCGGGACGAGCTGCTGGAAAAGGGCTGGCCCATTTTGGAGGGCATTGTGGAGCGTACCGGCGCGCTGGGAAAAATGGACAGCCTCTATCTCCGCGACCCGGACGGTAACCTTGTAGAGTTGTCCCATTACCGCGAGGAAGCGCCCGAAAAGTAAGATATTTAATATGATTCAGCGGATTTGCAAACGCATCGCCCATGTAAATTGAGGCAAAAAGGCCTCGGTGAACTTCTACGAAGTTCACCGGGGCCTTTTAGTCATAGGGCTTTGAAAATAATCTCACCAGCAAATAGTCCACTCTAAGGTAAAATCAAAGGACCTCAAGTGGATGTTGTCTTGTTGCTTTTTGATACATTCCGCATCCAATAAACTCAAGAAATCCCCGATTGCGCAATATCTGCAACTGCTGCCGCACTTTTGGACGAATATTGTGATCTGCGGATGCTTTTCAGATAAATATTCTTCAAAAGCGTAAACATCATGTAACGAAAAGACTTGACTTTGAATTTTGTTAACACAGTTTAATACGTCAAATAGCTACGTCAAATAGCCAGCTGCGTGTCTCAACGCTGGTCGCACTTAAAAGTGTTGACCTCTTCACTTGAGAAATAACAGCTTCTTTGTCAAGCATCACACGGTTTCGAATAATGCTGATTCGGCCTTGTATCGGAATCTCATCAAACAAAATGTTGCTGCCTGTCCATCCGGCCCTTCTTGCTGTAGCTGACAGCGGTTTTCGTTTCTCGACAATCTCCGGAACAAAGAAATGCTTTGGAACAATCCACAAATTCTCTACGCTCAGTGTGCTTGCATTATAGCTTAAATCAAAAAGTCAGGATTATTATCGCTTGTAATTCTTTGAATGAAAGCACCATAGGCTCCACCTGCGATCTTATGACCTATAGCGCCATTTTTGCTCTTTAGTTCATATTCACTTTTGCACATTGGGCAGTAAAAATCCGCAACAGCGCTATTGTTCGGAAAGTGAAGTATTTTGTGATACCCACAGCGAGGATAGTAAATATGATTCAACACCCACGATTCGGTGAGTACTCGTATAATCTGTGACTTACTATGATAATTACCAATTAAATTTTGATCAAAAGCTACGTCCATCTATCCTTCCTCTTCTATAATATAAATAGTGTATTTTGTATTGTCATAAGAAAGCAAGGCCATACTACACATATTGAAGAGTTCAAAATGAGTATAACATACATCCATATTAAACGCAAATTTTTAAAGACAGCTTCTGTAATAAGCGATAAAAAAGAGACATCTGGCTGATTCGAGAAAGCAGATAACTTTTTCAGTCTATCGCTTCTTCACCCACGCGCCCCTCGCGGGGCGCGACAGCACAGAAAAGAAAACGCGGATGAGGAGGATACAATTTCAATCCACGCGCCCCTCGCGGGGCGCGACTTACCGCCTTTATTGGTGGAAATATTGATAAAATCATTTCAATCCACGCGCCCCTCGCGGGGCGCGACTGGAGCGGCGTTTCAGTCGGAAAGCCGGGGCGTAATTTCAATCCACGCGCCCCTCGCGGGGCGCGACTGTAAAAAGCATTCGTCTGGATGTTGATCTGTGCATTTCAATCCACGCGCCCCTCGCGGGGCGCGACCAAGCAGGGGCTTTACAATGCCCCATACCACCGTGAATTTCAATCCACGCGCCCCTCGCGGGGCGCGACCGTTGCCTGCTCCCGGAGAGGCTTTGCAAGGCGGTTATTTCAATCCACGCGCCCCTCGCGGAGCGCGACGCAATTCGGATTTCTATACGTGGCTGAAATATCTATTTCAATCCACGCGCCCCTCGCGGAGCGCGACGAAACCACTCATTCATCACCAAAGCATAAGCACGATTTCAATCCACGCGCCCCTCGCGGAGCGCGACGAAACCACTCATTCATCACCAAAGCATAAGCACGATTTCAATCCACGCGCCCCTCGCGGAGCGCGACACCGCCTTGAAAACAAACGGCGGACCATCGGCCTGATATTTCAATCCACGCGCCCCTCGCGGAGCGCGACACCGCCTTGAAAACAAACGGCGGACCATCGGCCTGATATTTCAATCCACGCGCCCCTCGCGGAGCGCGACCATTTTGTTCTGGCAGAGGGGCGTAATAAATAGATTTCAATCCACGCGCCCCTCGCGGAGCGCGACTGATTTACACTGTCGATCTTGCGCTCGACATTGGCATTTCAATCCACGCGCCCCTCGCGGAGCGCGACAGCAAATGTGCACAAAAATCACGTACATATTTGCGCTAACACACAAAAGAAATACGTTTTCTTGTCAAACACCGTCTGTCAGCGCGCTTAGCAAGAAATTATCGGGCAGATTTTCTCATAAAATCCGGTGCGAACCTCCCTGCAAAACCATGTGCGCTGCCGCCCCGCACTACACAATCAGCGTATCCTCCGGCAGATACGTCTGCTTGCAGCCGAAGTGCTCGATCTTGCTCTCGTACTTCTTTCCCAAGTAATAAAACCGCAGGCTGTCCCGTTCCGGGTCCATAATTTTGCAGAGCTTGTTCTGCAAGCTGCGGCACTGGGCCGTGTCCAGCAGACATTCAAACACAGAGTTCTGCACCCGCTGTCCGTAGTTGACGCACTGCTTGGCAATTTGCCGCAGACGCTTTCGCCCGGCAGCGTCCTCTGTATTGACGTCATAGGTAATAAGTACCAGCATATCCCCCCTCACTTCCACAAAAAAGGCGGATAGTCCTCCAAGTCGCCCCGGAGATACCGAGCCAGCAGCAGACTCTGAACGTATGGCACCAGCCCCCAAGCCATTTTTTCTTCTAAGAATGGATGGGTAACGGTTTCTTTCTTCCGCTCCTGCCACCTTTGCAGAAAGGTCCTGCGGGCATCGTCTGTCAGGAACACCGCGCCGCTCTCCCGCACATCGAAATCCGCCGCCTTCACCACCCGGTTATTGATAAGCGTCAGCACAAAGCGGTCGGCAAAGCAGGGCCGCAGCTCCTCCATCAGGTCCAGCGCCAGAGATTCCCGACCGGGGCGGTCTCTATGAAGATAACCCACATAGGCGTCCAGTCCCACGCTTTCTAAAGCAGAAGCACAATCGTGACTTAAAAGGCTGTAGGCAAAGGATAAAAGCGCATTAAAGGGGTCCAGCGGCGGGCGGCGGCTCCGCTCCCGGAAATAGAAAGTCTCTTTTCCCTGCAAAATCATGTTGTCCAGCACACTGAAATAAGCGGCAGCTCCGCTGCCCTCCAGTCCTCGAAGGCTATCCAAATCCGTCTCCGCTGCGATCTGCGGCAGCAACCCCTGTAATTGGGCAGAGACCTCGCCGAAACGGACATTGTCCACCCGGGGCCCATGGTCCCGGCGGGTACGCTCCACGCTCCAGCGGGCGTTATAGACCTTGCCGAAAATCATGTTCCGAGCGATACGGCAGCTTTGGGCCGGGTCATCTGCCGTTCGGTACTGCATTCTGCGGAGCAGGACATTTCCCTGCGCCGGACCGGAGACCCGAGCCAAAAACCGCCCTCTGGGCGTACAGAACGCCAATCCAATCTCCCGCCGAGCACAAGCCCCCATCAGCGCGGGCGACGCGCCGGAATAGGAAAAGGTCACAATGCTTTGCAAAGTGTGGAGCGGATAGCGGGCCACCGCTTCCCCCTCCCGGTTGGCCACCACGTTTTCACCGTCCAACGAAAGGTACACATCCTCAGATGTGACAAAAAGGGTATTGAGCAGTTGTTTCATGGCCCTGCCTCCATTTCCCGGCGCAGATAGTCCGTCACGGACCTGCTGCGCATCAGCTTCGGCAGGCAAAGCTCCTTTAATGAACAGGCATTGCAGCTCTTGGTAGGTTTGACCTTCGGCGTATAGCCTCGGTTGTAGAGATCATGCATTTCAGATGTGAGCGACCGTACCTCCTGCCGCAGCTCCGGCGTAAAAACAACCTCTGTGCGGCGGCGGGGCTCACCGTAATACAAAGCCCCTTTCGGAATCTCGCAGCAGAGCATCTCCTCTAAGCACATGGCCTGACCGCAGAGCTGAAGGGCGTCCATGCTGGTCTCTTTGGGCCGTCCCCGCTTGTATTCCACCGGGTAGGGCTGCCATAAGCCCTTCTTCCCCTTGAGTGGAATTCCGTTCTCACCTCTGTGAAATTCCAGCACATCACAGGCACCGGAAACACCCAATGTCCGGGAAAATATCCGCATATCCCGGGTAATGATGAGATTTCCCCGGCTTTCGGTAAAATCGCCGTTATGGGCGTTTTCGTGGAGAATTGCCCCGTCGGTGGTGCGGAAATTCTCCGCCCATTGGTTCTCAATGTGAATGAGGGCCCACTGCCGGCGGCAGAACTTGAAATGCTGCAAACCGGAGAGCTGGAGGCAGTCCTCCTCCCCATAGATCACCCCATCCGCGTGCAGGTCACGCCATCGGGCAATTCGTCCTCCACAACAGTCACGGTGTAATCCTCATAGCCTCTGGGCGCAGTGACACCCTCCTTGCGGACGGCTTTCACCAAATCAAACAGCTTATGGGCCGGGGCGCAGCCCAGCTCCGTATCGTGCTTAAATACGATCAGCTCCCGAACGGCCATCTTGCCACGGGCAGCGGAGTGGTCATTTTCAAACATATTCAAAATGGCCTCCCACAGCAGCTTCAGATCGTCTTCCGAGAAGCCGGTGGTCTTGCGGGCAAGATTGGCGGAGACATAGCCCTCCACCCGGTAAAGGCCATAGGGGACAATGTATTTCCGCCCCATTTCCGTGCCCTTGTTCTCCGCGTCCGCCTCGGTGGTGATGGCCACGCGGGTAATGGTGATCTCCTGCGGCAGAACGGGGTCCACGCTGCGGGCAAAGCCAAGCTGCACCGGCCCCCGGACCTGACCGCAGTTCAAAGCTCCCTTGACAAAGGTGGTCATCACGGCGCCGAAGGTGCGGATGTCATAGAAGTTGGAGCACATAAAGTCCCGGAGCTTTATATCCAGCTTCTCGTCCTTCTTTTTCGCTTCCTTGAGCTTGTCTGCCTCCACGCCGACATAGGCACAGGCTTCCTTATCACTGGTGTTCAGTGGAACGCCGTCCTTAATGTAAATTCGGTAGCCCGGCTCCCCCTCCTTCGCCATCTCCACGTAATTACGAATCTTGCGCTTGAGGCACACATCCGTCACAAGGCCGTAGCCGGTCTCCGGGTCCACTCGGGGCATATTGCCCGCATCGGGGTCGCCGTTGGGATTGCCGTTCTCCACATCGAAAAATACCACGAATTCATAACGGTTCTTAATGGGCTCAGACATTTTTCTCGTCCTCCTTCTTTGTATAGCGCTTTTGGGTCTGATGATAGTATCCCAGATCAAAGCTCCCCTGTTGGGCCAAGGTCATCCGCATAGGATAGCTCTCCCCCAAAATTCCCTTCAGCGTCATGATCTGCTTATCATAGTAAACGCGCTGTCTCCCGTCCAGCTTCCGCAGATGCTTCTGGCAAAGATTGTTCAGCACCGGGAAAATACCGGCAGGCATCGCCGCCGCGGAGTTGAAATATTTATCCTTGATGGTGGTGTTGATACCGGGATTTGCGGCCTGCTGTACGGCCTCGTAGACCGAGAACAGACGGCCGAGGGTATAAGCGGTATCGGTGCTTGCTTCATTCAGGCTCACAGTCAAAACCTCCTTTGGACAGTCCTTATGTGGATTCTTCAGATAATAAGCCTTAATAATAGCCGCACGGCCCCATGTGATATTCCGTTCTGCCCGGATGCGGAGCATCACGGCCTCCAGCAGGGACGCCGGATAGGGTCCACCGGAAAAAACGGCCCGGGTGGCGGCGCCCGCCATAGCGGGAGAGGGCGATTTATCCCGGGAGTTGAGATTTACAGTCTCCCGCAGCATCGCCCACAGAGGCAGTATGTTTGTTTTCGCGTAGGCCGGACGAACGATCTCCAGCCGCTCATAGTGGGCATTTACATTTTTCATCAACCGACCGAAGCTGTCCCGCAGAAAGAAACGGACGGAAAGCCGGGCTGCGTTGGGTGATAAACCAAGAATGTAAAAGGGCCGGTTCGGGTCGATGCCAAGGTCATCGCAGGGCTTTAATTCCGCCAAGCGCTTGAGGGCCGCCCGGAGATCATCATCCGACAGGCCGGTCTCCGCGCCAAAGCAGGCGGTCCCGAAAAAGCTCTGGTATGCCGGGTCCGCTCCCTCCGCCCAGCAGACCACGGTGGTATCGCCGATGAGCTGTACATTCTTCCTATCCGCCAGCAGATGGTTGAGAGCAGCCGTATAGGCAAAGGCGGCGTATTTTCCCACCGGAGCGTTGAAATTCTGCTCCCGGCCATAGGAGCAGAAGGCCGGGGCATTGAACGATACCAGCGCCGCGCCGCTGGACTGAGCGTTCCGCACCCCCTTGATGGCCGGGTGCGTGGCTGTGATTTCGTCCTCTCGCCCGGTCACAAGGCACTGCATCCGTACTGCGTCCGGGTCGCTGCTCTCCCGGCAGCTCTGCCACGCTGCCCGGATGGCATCATCCTTTTGGGGATAACAGCCATCCACCCGGAACAGCAGATTTGCCCCGGCAGTCACTTCCTCAAATTGTCCGGTCAAAGCAGGATGCTCCGCCGCGTGCTCCGGCTGCCATGTGTCAAAGAATGTCAAAATTGCCCGGGCTATCGGGGAATCCACACCGTCCAGCACCGCATGGTGCTTCTGCGCCGCTGCAGCAAAGCAATCCCGGCTCCGTTCCGGCTTGCCTTTTTGGTCCACACCCAAAAGGTAAGAAGAGTTATCCCAAAGAAAGTTGGCGTCAATTCCGACTGTGCGCTTCACCGCCGCCGGAAGCGAAAATGTTTGGGGCTGCAAAACGGTTTTCTTACCCTTGGTCACTTCTTCCATGGTGGGAATGACCTGTTCCAGATCTCCTGCCCCATTCAGGCACAGGGCATAGCTGATTTTAGCGGGGCTCCAGCCAGGAGCGGCGATCTCTCCCCGGCTCAGCAGGTCCTCATAGTATCGGGTCAGCGCTTGCAAAATCATCCTCTCACCTCCCCGCTATCCGGCAGCGGCACGGTCATCACACCATCCACCAGATTGGCTCGGAAAAACTTTGGCGTGATGTTCTCCGGGTCACTGTAATCCATATCCCACAGCATCCACCCCAAGTCCCGGGTACCCTTCAGCTCCTCAGGACAGGGCGGCAGTTCCGTACAGCGGCGGAAGCGGGCCGGAAATTCCCGGGTGCCGAAATAGGGCATACTGTAGCACTGTCCCCGTTCCAGCCGCCGCTTGATAATGTCCTGGAATTTGCCGTGGTTGTCGCTAAGGGCGGCGTTTCTCGTCATATCGAAATGGGCGTCGATCACGTAATGCACGTCCCGCAGCACCATGGCCGCCCGCTGCTGGATGCTCTCCGGTGCAGCCAGATACAGTTCGCCTGACCCCCGCTCCATCACCGTTTTTACCCTGCGGGCGCTGATGGTGTCCTTTACCTCGTTGCGGCGGATATTGGTAAAGCGGATAGGGGCGCACACATGGATGCGGTCGATCACCCATCTGAGACCGGGATGCCAGTAGATGCTCTCCAGCAGTCCGCGCGCCGCCGAGGGCGTCATCACATCGTAGCTGACGCGTTCCGTTTTCATCTCGGGCCGCGTGAAGCAGGCGTAATCGCCCCAGACCTCCACTTGGATCGCCATCGGATCACTCCTTTCTCTATTTCATCTGCCTTTATCATAAGCCTTGTCCTGCCTATTGTCAAGTTCATAATTATAAATGGTTTATAAAAAGTTAAGAGTGCTACGTGGAGTTTGACAATTATCACGTTCCATGATACAGTGACTTTTGTCACTGCAAGCAGTGTGGATTGAAATATAATCATAAACGGTTTCGATCTCAGGCAGAAGGACGGGTTTCCCGTCCTTCTGCCGTTTTTAGGCAAACTTCGCCTTCCCTGTCTCCGGTTCCAGTGAAAGCCCCATGGTCTCATCGTAAAGATCCATGTCGCTCAAAATAGCACTGTCCGGGTCCAGAGCCGAGACCTCTTTGGCCGTCAGCAGAGCCCCGGCTACATACAATGCCTGAAAGTGCTGCTCATACACGGAAACAGCATAGCGTCCCAGCTTGCGGTAAAGCTCTCTTGTGCCACCTTGGGTCTGAAGCTGATTCAGCAGGGCTTTCCCCTCTTCAAACGGTATATAAACGGTGTAAGTGTTCTGATCGATAAGATGAAATTTTTCTGCCACAGTTCGGAAAGGCAGTCCACAGCCCGCAATACCCTTTTCAAAAGACTCCACCACATGCTGTTTGTCAATAGCGTCTCCGGTCAGGTCCCGGAGACTGCGAAAATAACGGTCCATGGTCTCCGGCGCACCGGGGTCTCGTTCTCCGGCAAGCGCCTCCCGCGCCGCCCCCACCGCCGTGCGGAACAGCAGCGGCGGCAGCTCCGTCCGCTCAAAAACCGATACGATGCTCTCCTCAGCCGGACGCTTCCCTTCCCGGTTGCAGCGTCCCGCCGCCTGCAAAACAGAATCCAGCCCTGCCAGCTCCCGGTACACCGCCGGGAAATCCACATCCACGCCCGCTTCGATCAAAGAGGTGGATACCACCCGGCAGGGCAGCCCCTCCTTCAGTCTCCGCCGTATTTCGTTCAGCAGCGCCTGCCGCTGGGCCGGCACCATCAGCGTGGATAGGTGAATGCTGCCCTCTTTTGGCAGCCGGACAAAAACTGTCTGGGCCGCTTTGCGGCTGTTGACGATACACAAGACCTGCTCCTGCCCGCTGAGCTGCTCCGCCAACGCCTCGTCTGTCAGCGTTCCCGCCTGTCGGAACTTCACCCGACGAAAACGGTCATGCAGCTCCGCCGTTTGCGGGCACAGCTCTGTCACCGGGCAGCTTGGGGCGTAAGTACGCAGCAGATCGTCCAGCGATGGCTGGGTGGCAGTGCACAGCACCACAGTGGAGTGAAACTGCTCTGCCAGAGAAGCCATGGCCGCCACGCAGGGCCGCAAATGCGGCAGAGGAAGCATCTGCGCCTCATCGAAGATGATAACGCTGTTGGCCAGATTATGGAGCTTCCGGCACTTAGAGGACCGGTTGGCATATAGGGATTCAAACAACTGCACCGCTGTTGTCACTACCACCGGCATATCCCAGTTCTCTGTGGCCAACGCCCGGCGCACCTCCTCCGGCGGCGCACCGTCCGAAAGGTCAAAGGATATGTTGGCGTGGTGCTCCAGCACATTGCCCTCCCCTAAAATATCCCGGAATACTTGGGCGTTTTGCTCGATAATAGAGGTATAGGGAATAACATAAATCACTCGCTGCATCCCATGTGCCGCCGCATGGCGTAGAGCAAAGGCCAAAGAGGCCACAGTCTTTCCTCCGCCCGTAGGAACCGTCAGCGTATACACTCCTTTCGGCTTGCTCCCGGCTTCCATACAGGTATTCAAAATTTCGCACCGCAGACGATTCAGCTCCGTTTTCGGATTCCGCCACGGTGCAATATAGGCTTCCAGCCGCGCCAAAAGCGTTCCCATATCATCGTACCCGCCCCGGCCGCGGTCTCCATCCATAAATACCTCGGTATCCAGAAAATCGGCGTCCACCAAGCAGGAATAGAGCATCCGAATCCAAAAAGACGCCTGCAAGTTGCTTTTGACAGGCGGAACAGACCGGGACATCGGCGGAAGTACAACGCCGCTCTCGCCGCACTGCTCCAAATAGTGCTGCTCTGTACCCCGTTTCATCTTGCCGAAGAAGGTGCTGTCCGATGAGGCGTCCATTTTTTGATTGCCAACATCCGGCAGGCCGGTGTGGTGCCCCGCAACGCAAACCGCTGCAAAGAAATTTAACTTGTCACAGCATAGGGCCCCGGCCGTGGCATGGTCTACCTTCGGCCCATCGTGCAGCAAGCGATTCTGAAACCCTTCTGTGCATTTTCCCATGTCATGAGCAAGGCCCGCCAGCTCGCCGTATTCTCCCGCATCAAACACCGCCGCAAACGCTCGGCACAATGAAGCCGTTCCCTTCAGATGCTCCGCAACTGTCTGGTACCGCAAACCGTCATTCGAAACGTGGGCGTAGTATTCCATTTTATCTCCCTTTCTAAAAAGCAAAATCAGCCCCGTATAATACAGGGCTGATCTCTTGGGGCTAAAAACAGCCCTAAACAAAATTCTTATTTTCTTTTTATCGTACAGGAACCTTCACATAAAGTCAATACGATTTATCATTCTTAGCATCATCCAGTTTTTCCAATTCGTCGCCAACCACCCAAACTTTCGGGCTTTTGCCAGGATAATATACTAAAACCACAGTATATTCTTTAGACAGAGCTGTAGGCTTTATTTTACCGGTCCAAAACAACTGGTTTTTCTTCTTATCGATACTACAGTTTCCGCCTTTGTATACCACGCAGAGGGCAACCTTTTGTTGTATTAGGGTTAGCGGTGGGTTTCTATAATATCGTCCTTTATTGAGCGACCTGCTCCTTGCCGACCTCAAAGAACACACGGGAAAATGATGTTCAGACGCTCTTGGCAAATTATCAAATTAATATTATTATAATATTAATTTGATAATTTGGAGGGATAATACATGGCAACTAATCTAATGAACGTATTCAAGAATGTGGATCTTCAAGGAGTTGGAAAAACCGCTGCAAATATTGTTTCTCTTGCGTTTAAGCCAAACAAAAAAACAGGGGCTAAAATTGCACGAGCTGTATTAGATGATGGAACAACTTTAATAAAGACCGTAACTGCTTCTGGAGTTGTTTCCGAAACAATTCATCGACTTCCCGAAATCACCTCAACAGTTCAAAGAAATGAAGTAATCAAAGATCTCTGCAAACAAAAAATTAATCAAGAAACCATTGCAGCAATGCTGGATATTTCGCAATCCACCGTTTCAAATGTTTTGCGCAAGAAATAATACTCTTGACTAAATAAAAAAGGGCTCTGCTGGCTTTCTTTTACAGAAAGTCAGCAGAGCCTTTTTCGCTCTCAATATAAGATTGGATGCGACAGCAAACCTGCAAACCATTCGCTCGCCAAAACAAGAACGAACAAAACGGCTTTGGTATCTGCTATCATTTTGCTATCAAACAGGAAATGAGGTTGTCAAAAAGTGAGTGTTTTCAAGGCTTTTCAGCCCATCATATTCACTTTCTTCTCATTCCCACTCGATGGTTGCGGGGGGTTTGGAGGTGATATCGTAGACAATGCGGTTGATATGGGGCACCTCATTGACAATGCGGACGGAGACCCGGTCCAGCACCTCATAGGGGATACGGGTCCAGTCGGCGGTCATGAAGTCCGTGGTGGTGACGCTGCGGAGGGCCAGCGTATAGTCATACGTCCGGCCATCGCCCTGAACGCCCACGGAGCGCATATTGGTCAGCACCGCGAAATACTGGTTCATGGTGCCCTCCAGATGGGCCTTGGCGATCTCGTCCCGGAAAATAAAGTCCGCAAGGCGCAGCGTATCCAGCTTTTCCTTGGTGATCTCGCCGATGACGCGGATGGCAAGTCCCGGACCGGGGAACGGCTGGCGCATGACCAGATACTCCGGCAGGCCCAGCTCCCGGCCAAGCTGCCGCACCTCATCTTTAAAGAGCATCCGCAGCGGCTCGATGATTTCCTTGAAATCCACATAATCCGGCAGACCGCCCACATTGTGATGGCTCTTGATGACAGCAGCATCACCGGTACCGGACTCAATAACATCGGGATAAATAGTGCCCTGCACCAAATAGTCCACCTGCCCGATCTTCTTGGCCTCCGCCTCAAAGACCCGGATAAACTCCTCGCCGATGATCTTGCGCTTGCGCTCCGGCTCGCTGACGCCAGCCAGCTTGCTCAAAAACAGCTCCTCCGCGTTGGCGCGGACGAAGTTGATGTCCCATTTTTTAAAGGCTTCCTCTACCTCATCGCCCTCGTTGAGCCGCATGAGGCCGTGGTCCACGAACACACAGGTGAGCTGACTGCCGACAGCCTCAGCCACCAGCGCCGCCGCTACAGAGGAATCCACGCCGCCGGACAGAGCCAGCAGCACCTTGCCATCGCCCACCTTTTCCCGAATCTGGCGGATGGCAATATCCTTGTAATCGCCCATGGTCCACTCGCCCTTGGCGCCGCAGACTTCATAGAGGAAGTTGCGAATCATATCCGTGCCGTGCTGGGTATGGTTGACCTCCGGGTGGAACTGGACGCCGTAAAAGCCACGGCTTTCATCGCAGATAGCCACATTGGGGCAGGCCTCGGAATGGGCCACCAGAGAAAAGCCCTCCGGCACCTTTTCCATATAGTCGCCGTGGCTCATCCACGTAATGCTCTCGGCAGGCAGACCACGGAACAGCTTGCAGTCCGTGTTGAAATACGTCTCCGTCTTGCCGTACTCCCGGGCGGAATCCTCCGTGGCCGCCACAACGCGGCCGCCCAGATTGTGGGCCAAGAGCTGGCAGCCGTAGCAAATGCCGAGGATGGGAATCCCCAGCTTGAAAATCTCCGGGTCCGCCTGCGGGGACGCGGGATCATACACGCTGTTGGGACCGCCGGTAAAGATAATGCCGATGGGGTTCAGCGCCTTGATTTCCTCAAGGGATGTGGTATAGGGCTTGACCTCGCAGTATACGCTGCATTCCCGGACGCGGCGGGCAATGAGCTGGTTATACTGGCCGCCGAAATCCAGAACAAGAATCATTTGTGAAGCCATAGGGACCTCCTGTTTTCAAATGTTAAAAAGAGGATACCACACTTTTTCGCGTTTTTCAATGCCTCAATGCAGCTTCTATGAATCCTTTGAACAGCGGATGGGGATAATTGGGCCGGGACTTGAACTCCGGGTGGTACTGTACGCCCACGTAGAAGGGCCGGTCCGTCAGCTCCACCGTCTCCACCAGCCGCCCGTCCGGGGACAGGCCGGAGAGCGTCAGCCCTGCGGAGGTCAATGTCTCCCGATAGGCGTTGTTGAACTCATAGCGATGCCGGTGGCGCTCCGTGATCTCCGCCTTTCCGTAGCAGCGCTCCATGGTTGTTCCGCTCTGGATCTCACAGGGGTAGGCCCCCAGCCGCAGCGTGCCGCCCTTGTCGATCTCATCGCTCTGGCCGGGCACGAAGTCGATGACCTTGTTCTTGCAGATCTCGTTGAACTCGCCGGAGTCCGCATCGGCAATCCCGGCCACATGGCGGGCATACTCGATGACAGCGACCTGCATACCAAGGCAGATACCAAAATAAGGTACACCATGCTCCCGGGCATACTGTGCCGCCAAAATCATACCGTTAATGCCCCGCTGGCCGAAGCCGCCGGGGACAATGATACCGTCCAGTCCGCCCAGAATATCCGCCGCGTTTGCCTCAGTGATGGTCTCCGAATCGATCCACTGAATCGTGACCTCCGCACCCAGTGCGTAGCCAGCGTGGCGCAGTGCCTCCGCCACAGAGAGGTAGGCATCGTGAAGCTGGACATATTTTCCCACAAGACCGATGGTTACGTGCTTGTCCGCACTCTTGATGCGCTCCACCATCTGCTCCCATTCCGTCAGCTCCGGCGCAGGGGCCTCCAGCCCCAGTTCCCGGCAGACCACAGAGGAGAAATTGGATTTTTCCAGCATCAGCGGCGCTTCGTACAGGCACGGCAGCGTGATATTTTCAATGACGCAGTCGGGCTTTACGTTGCAGAACAGGGCGATCTTCTGGAAAATAGAGGGCTCCAGCGGCTCATCACAGCGCAGCACGATGAGATTGGGGTTAATGCCCATGCCCTGCAGCTCCTTGACGGAATGCTGGGTGGGCTTGGATTTATGCTCATCGGAGCCCCGCAGGAACGGCACCAGCGTCACATGGATAAAGAGGCTGTTCTCCCGGCCCACCTCCAGAGAGATCTGCCGGACGGCCTCCAGAAAGGGCTGGGACTCAATATCGCCGATGGTGCCGCCGATCTCGGTGATGACCACGTCGGCGTCCGTTTGTTTACCCACCCGATAGACAAATTCCTTGATCTCATTGGTGATGTGGGGAATCACCTGCACGGTGGAACCCAGATACTCCCCCCGGCGCTCCTTGTTCAGAACGTTCCAGTACACCTTGCCGGTGGTGAGGTTGGAGTATTTGTTCAAATCCTCATCAATGAAGCGCTCATAGTGTCCCAAGTCCAGATCGGTCTCGGCGCCGTCTTCAGTGACATAGACCTCTCCGTGCTGATACGGGCTCATGGTGCCGGGGTCCACGTTGATATAGGGGTCCAGCTTTTGTGCCGCGACTTTCAGTCCCCGGGCCTTCAGCAGCCGGCCCAAAGACGCGGCAGTAATGCCCTTGCCAAGACCGGACACCACGCCGCCGGTAACGAAAATATACTTTGTCATGTGTGCTCCCTCCGAATTTTCCGCGATTTATATAAAATATTCATTGCTCACTGATAGATGGATAAAATCTGCTCCGCCACGGCCCGCCGGGTCACGCAGCGGTCCATGGCCTGCTTTTCGATATAGCGGTGAGCCTCCTGCTCTGTCATTTTCAGCTCCTCGATCAGCAGCCACTTTGCCCGGTTCACCAATCGAATCTCCTCCATTTTCTCCTGCAGCGTCACCGCTTTTTTCTCCATGCCCCGCAGTCGCTCTCGAGTAATGCATAGAAGCCGCAGCGTTTGGGCAAACAGCTGCGCGGAGGTGGGCTTGGCCAGCGTCAGCACACCGTGGGCCGACACCTGCGCCTCAATATCCGGACAGTGCTCCGCCTTTACAAGCAGCAGCACACCGGCGCTGCTGCTCTCACAGGCGTCCAGCGCCAGCCGGGTGCCAAACTCGTCTGGCAGCGGCGTGTTGATGAGCACTAAATCGTAGCTGTTCTCCGCCAGCGCCCGCCGGGCCGCCGCCGTGTCATGCAGGACCGTCACCGGGCCGTAGCGCCCCTCCGGCAGCAGCGTCCGCAGCGTTTCAACAAATTTGAGAGAGGCGGACACCGCCAGAACGCTGTAGCGGCGCTCCAGTTCCATGAACGGTCCCCTCCTCTCTCCTTGCAGACTCCGACAGAGCAGTCCTGTCGGAGCGGATTTAGTTTACATAATATTCCAAAACACTTTCCGGCAGGTTTTCTTTGATAAAATCACTGTCTGCCGCTGCGGCCTTAGCCGCTGCCAGTGTTTCCGGCAGAAGCGCGTAACGCCTGCGAACCTCCTCCGGCACCGTGAACAGGTTCAGGTCCGCTGCCGGGGGAAGCTGTGCCTCGCGGGCGATGCCCTCCATTCCGGCGCGAATCAGCAGTGCAAAGGCAAGATAGGGATTGCACAGCGCATCCGGGGACCGAAGCTCCGCCCGCCGGTACTCCCCCTCCGCCGCCGGGACCCGAATGAGCTGGGAACGATTCTCCGCAGACCACGAAATGTAGCGGGGCGCCTTGCAGCTCCCGAACCGGCGATAGGATTCCTCCTTGGGGTTCAAAAACAGCGTCATATCCGAAATTCGCGCCAGAATCCCGGCAATAGCCGCCGGCAGCACATCCCGGCCATCGGCGGCAGTTACGGAAAAGTTGATGTGCAGACCGTTTCCAGGACGGTCTGCCAGCGGCTTCGGGCCGAAATCTGCCCAGAGGCCATTCCGGGCCGCCGCCGTATCCACCACGGTGCGGAACGTCACAGCATTGTCTGCCGCCGTGACGGGATCAGAATAGCGGAAGTCGATCTCATTCTGCCCCGGTCCCTCCTCATGGTGGGAGCTTTCGGGGCGGATTCCCATCTGCTCCAGCGTCAGGCAGACCTCTCGCCGGATATTTTCACCCTTATCCGCCGGGGCAATATCCATATAGCCCGCCTCATCATAGGGAATCTTTGTGGGCTCTCCGTTTTCATCCCGGCAGAACAGGTAAAATTCCATTTCCGTGCCGAAGGTAAAGGTCAAACCCGCCGCCTCCGCGTCCGCCACGGCCCTTTTCAAAAGACTACGGGCGTCCGCCTCGATCTCCGTACCGTCCGGCCGGGTCACGGCGCAGAACATCCGCACCACCCTGCCATGCTCCGGCCGCCAAGGCAAAACGCACAGCGTAGATGGGTCCGGGTACAGCAGCAGATCGGAGTGGACCTCCCCGCCGAAGCCCGGAATAGCGGAACCGTCAATGGCGATGCCATACCGGAATGCCCGATCCAGCTCGCCGGGCATGATGGCGATATTTTTCTGACGTCCCTCCACATCGCAGAAGGCCATGCGGATAAACTTAACGTCCTCCTCCGCCGCGTACTGGCGAATCTCCTCCGGGGTATACTGCATACCGCACCTCCAAATGCTTTTTAAATGCTCAGTTGGCCGCGTACATCTGCCGATAGGGGTTGCCGGTGTCCGGCGTCGCCACGGTGAACGGCCCTTGCAGCAGCGCCACCGCATCCCCACCGAACAGGGCACACCAGCGCTCTACCAGCGGGCGGAGCAGCGCCAGTTCCTCCTCCGATGCCGGGTGAGGCGTCACCTGAGGGGGAAATCTGAGCGCCGAGACGTCGCCCCGGAAAATCACCCGCCCGCCGTGCTGCCCGGTGCAGGGAAAATATCCGGCAATGGGCTTTCCGTCTGTGTGCAGGCCCAGCACCAAAATGGTGCCGCCGGCCTGATACTCCCCCAGAAAGCTGCCGGTCCTGCCGCCGATGACAATGACCGGCTGCTGCTCCCGGTACGCCTTCATGTGAATGCCTACCCGGTACCCGGCGTTGCCCTGTACATAAATTTCGCCGCCGCGCATAGCGTAGCCCGCCGTATCACCCACGCTGCCGCGGATGATGATGGAGCCGCTGTTCATGGTATCTCCCACAGCGTCCTGCGCGTTGCCGTGAACGGTAATGCACCCACCGCCCAAATAGGCGCCGAGGGCATTTCCGGGAACCCCGTCGATCTCCACGCTCCGTCCGCTCATGCCCGCGCCGATAAAGCGCTGCCCCATGCAGCCGCGGATGCGGCAGACAGGCCCTGCGGCCCGAATCGCTTCATTCAGGGCCTTATGATCCAGCCCTTTTGCTTCAATGTCCATGTTATAGCACCCTCCCGGCGGATTTACAAGATTTGAAACGCAGAAAAAACAAAATCCGCCGCAATTATTCGCCGGCGTGAAACACGCCCAAAATCGAAAGCTCCTTTTCCGTCAGGCCCACGCCGCGCAGCATCAGGCGGTTGCCCCGGAAGGCCTCGATGGAATTGATGCCCATGCCGCCCATCATTTCCATGATCTCATGCCGCCACGCGGTCATAAGATTGATCAGCCGGGCCGCGCCCTCCTCCGGGTCCAGACGCTTTGTCAGCTCCGGCCGCTGGGTGGCAATGCCCCACGCGCATTTTCCGCTCTGGCAGGTGCGGCACAGGTGGCAGCCCAGCGCCAGCAGCGCGGCCGTACCGATATAGCAGGCATCGGCTCCCAGCGCCACGGCCTTCACCACATCGGCGGCGGAGCGAATGCTGCCGCCAGCGATAAGGGAGACCTGATTACGGATGCCCTCCTCCCGGAGCCGCTGGTCCACCGCCGCCAGCGCCAACTCCACAGGAATGCCCACATTGTCCCGGATTCTCGTGGGTGCCGCGCCGGTGCCGCCCCGGCAGCCGTCAATGGCAATGATGTCCGCGCCGCCTCTTGCAATACCGCTGGCAATGGCCGCGATGTTATGGACCGCTGCCACCTTGACAATGATGGGCTTTTTATATTCTGTAGCTTCCTTCAATGAGTAAATGAGCTGCCGCAGGTCCTCAATGGAGTAAATGTCATGGTGCGGCGCGGGGGAAATGGCGTCCACACCCTCGGGAATCATGCGGGTGCGGGACACATCGCCCACGATCTTCGCACCCGGCAGATGGCCGCCGATGCCGGGCTTGGCCCCCTGCCCCATTTTGATCTCAATGGCCGCGCCGGCGTTCAGATAATCCTCATGGACGCCGAACCGGCCGGAGGCCACCTGTACGATGGTGTGCGCGCCGTAGCGGTACAGGTCCTCATGCAGTCCGCCCTCGCCGGTATTGCAGCAGATACCCAGCGCCTCCGCCGCCCGGGCAAGGCTCAGGTGGGCCGGAAAGCTGATGGCGCCGTAGCTCATGGCGGCAAACATCACCGGCATGGAAAGCTCGATCTGGGGCGTCAGCTCCGGGATAAGCCGCCCGGCATCGTCCCGCCGGAGCCGCTCCGGCTTTTTTCCAAGGAACACCCGTGTCTCCATAGGCTCCCGCAGCGGGTCGATGGGCGGGTTCGTGACCTGAGAGGCATTGATGAGCAGCCGGTCCCAGTAAACCGGCAGCGTGCCGGGATTCCCCATAGAGGACAGCAGCACACCGCCAGTGGCCGCCTGCTTCCATATCTCCTGAACGGTATTCTGGCTCCAGTTTCCGTTTTCCCGGAGCGCACAGTCATTTTTCCGAATTTTCAGCGCGTGAGTGGGGCAGAACGCCACGCACCGCTGGCAGTCCACGCACCGGTCCTCCTCCGCCAGCAGGACGCCCCGCTTTTCATCGAAGCTGTGAACGCCGTTTGGACACTGCTCAATGCACAGCCTGCAGCTAACACAGCGCTGCGGGTCACGAATGACCTCAAAGGCCGCCGGTACATAAAAGCCCTTCATCAGTACATTCCCTCCTTTACCCGCACGATCACAGGCTCGCCGCCCATAGGCGCCCAGACGTTTTCCGCCTCCGGCTCCATGGTGCGAATTGCGGCCTCCTCACTGGCGATGAACACCCGGTCATCTTTTTCCGCCACTACCATGCTCCGCAGCTTCAGCCGGTCATTGAGAGCCATCAGTCCGCCGTTGAAGCCGAGGATAATGGAAAACGGCCCCGTCAGCAGCAGAGAGGGAAACACCTTGCGGAGATACGCCAGCCGCTCCGCCTCCTCCGGCGGCTTAGCGGCAATGGTACTCCAAAATGGTGCGGCCATGACACAGGCCGCTTCTTCTAAGGTCAAGCCCTGCCGCCGCAGCAGATAGTCCGCGATATAGGTCATAACCTCCGTATCCGTCTGAAGCGTACAGCGATAGCCGAACATCTCCACACAACGGCGGTTCGCGTCATAGGAGGATATTTCGCCGTTGTGGACCACCGTCCAGTCCAGCAGCCCGAAGGGATGCGCGCCGCCCCACCAGCCGGGGGTGTTGGTGGGATAGCGCCCGTGAGCGGTCCAGGAATAGGCGGCGTATTCCTCCAGCCGGTAGAACCGGCCCACATCCTCCGGATAGCCCACCGCCTTGAATGCACCCATATTCTTTCCGCTGGAAAAAACATACGCGCCGTGCAGCTCCACATTGATCCGCGTCACCGTTCGGGCCACGTATTCCGCCTCGTCCAGTTGTAGCCTTGACAGTACGGAGCGCAGCGGCGTAAGGAAATACCGCCAGATCAGCGGCACATCCGTGATCTCAGGTATCTGCCGGATGGGGATATGCTCCGCCTTGACGATCTCAAAGCCCTCTTTCAGCAGCGCCTCGCAGGTCTTGCGGGTATCCCGGGTATCAAAAAAGATGTGGAACGCATAAAAATCCCGGTACTCCGGGTAAATGCCATAGGCGGCAAAGCCGCCGCCAAGGCCGTTTGAGCGGTCATGCATCGGGCGCATACTCTCCACGATTTTCTCTCCGCTCATACGGTGGCCCTCCCGGGAAATCACCGCCGAGATCGCACACCCGGAGGGAATCCGCACCTGTCCCTCTTTCCTCATACCGTTTTTCCTTCCTTCCGTAAAGCAGCGCAAAAAAGGCGTCCATTTCCGGCAGGAGACGAAGCTCCCGCTGAAAATGAACGCCATTGCTCATTCGCTATTCAATGAAGTTGATGATACCATGTGTATACATGGTTGTCAATCGTCTTTCTGCCAAAAACAGTGCAAAAGAGAGGGCTTCCGCCCTCTCTTTTGCCGAATATGCTCCTTAAACCGTTCCGGTGATGACCAGAACGCTGCTGCCGGGCGTAACGCTCCAGACGCCGGTGACCGGGTCCTGCGTATAGGTTGCCGCCGGGACGGTGATCTGCCCCACGGCGGAAACAAATTCGCCGGTGGTCTCGCTGTAGGTGTATTCCGTTCCGGCACTCCACGCCGTACCGTTGTAGGTCACGGTGATGTTTTTAAGAATGGGCTTGAACACATCCCGCAGCGTCACATCGTCCGCAGCGGTGACTGCGGTGTTGCCCCGGTTCTGAATGGTGAACGTATAGGTCAGTTGACCGTTTTCCGCCACCACGGTGGGAGAAAGGCTCTTGCAGACGGAAAGCCTGCTGCCGCTGGCCACGCCCACAGTCTCCTGCGCCGTAACGGCCTCGGCAAGTCCGCCGCCGGTCACGGTGACTGTATTGGTGACGGTGCTCTCCGCCGCCATAGGCGTATAGCGGGTCACGGCGGTCTCATAGACCACCAGCGCACTGCCGCCAGCAGGCACGGTGACGCCGGTAACCGTCATGGGCGGTCCGGCCACCACAGCCGGCATATCCTGCAATACACCGTTCTGGAAATACCGCAGACTGCCCTCTACATAAGCCAGCGGATACAGAGTTGTGCCGCCGAAGGCGTAGCCGCCCAGATCATCCGTCAGCGTCAGGCCGGTGAGGGCCACCGTGCCGCTGTTGGAAAGACTGATAACATAGGTGACTCTGCCGCCCAGCTCATAGCTTTTATTCACCGCTGTTTTTACAACCGTCAGCACCTCCCGCAGCTCGCCGGTGACGATGTTGGAATCCACTGTGCCGCCGGTATACGTGAGGGTCGCCATATTCTGAAAGGATGCTGCCATAAACATACCTCCTTGAAGTCGCGCAGATCGCGCACCCGCGCCCTTCATCCTATGCTTTCGGTGTCCCCGATGCGCCTGTCGGTTCAGTATTTTCGCGGCATGAAGCAAAAATATCCCCGGCGTCTGCGGACGCCGGGGGTGTCGAGCCCGTTTATCAATCGTTTTTGAAGCAGGCGGCGGCAACTACGCCGGGGCCTGTATGGGTGCCGATGACGCTGCACAGCAGCGTGGAGGGCAGCGTATCCCCGCGGCCCTGCCAGATCTCCCGGCTGTCTGCCCGATATTTTTCCAAATTGGACGCATCCGTACCGCTGTAGCCCAGCAGAATCGGCAGGTCAAAGTTGATGCCGCCATCGCTGAGGAGCTTTTCCGTCAGCAGCGCCATGCCCTGCTTGGCGCCCCGGGCCTTGCCTACTACCAGCACCTCTCCGTCCTCCACGGTGATGAGGGGCTTGATATTCAAAAGCCCGCCCGCAAAGGCCACTGTTTTAGATATGCGTCCGCCCCGCTTCAGGTACTCCAGCGTGTCCAGCAGCGCAAACAGGCGCACATCCTCCCGCTTCTTTTCCAGCAGGGCCGCAAGCGCCCCCGCCTCCATGCCCTGCTCCGCGCAGCGCAGCGCGTATTCCGCCAGAATGCCGGAGCCGATAGCGGCAGTGCGGCTGTCCACCACGTAGATATTCTCGTAGTCCTCCGCCGCGATGCAGGCGCTCTGGTACGTGCCGGAAAATTGGGAGGCAAGGGTGATGACCACGGCGCTGTCCCCGGCCCGGGTCACCTCATCAAACACCGACTGAAACGCAGCGGGGGTGGCCTGACTGGTAGTGGGCAGCGCGCCGCCCTCCGCCAGCCGCCGGTAAAAATCCTGTTTATTCAGCGTTACGCCATCAATAAAGGACTCCTCGCCAAAGTGCACAGTCAGGGGCACTACGCGGCAGGCGCTCCGGCTGTGCTCCGGCATATCCACCGTGGAATCGACAATGATCTGAACCTTCATATTCTCTTTCTCCTTTATGTATCCGGCAGGGAATCACGCTCCGCCGCCCCGTTTTTCAATTTTTCCGCGATCTCGTCCAAATGGTCGCTGATAACCGCCATAGCGCCGTACATGATCTGCCGCTCCCGATTGCTGAGTCCCCGGCTGGCAGCCTCCACCACCCGCTCGATTTTTTCATTCAGCACGCGGCAGACCGCCGCGCCCTTTTCCGTCAACCCCAGCGGACTGCGGTAACGCCTGCTGCCCTCCGCACAGGTCACATAGCCGTTTTTCTCCAGATAGTCCAGAGAGCGGGAGACTGCGGCCTTATCCTCCTCGCACCGCTCGCACAGCTCGGACGCGGTGAGCCCGCCGCACTGTGAAAGATAATAAAGGCAGGATACATGAGGGCCCTTCAGCCCGAACTCCGCCATTTCCTCCGATTTGATTTTTCGGATGCTGCGGCTGAGCTTACTCACCAGCAGCGTAAAGGTCTCAAAGCGCTCCAAGACCGGGCTCCCTCCTGTTGTAGTCATAAATGCCTGCATAGTATGGCACGGTATTGTTGATTTGTCAACAAGTTTATTTTTTATGCGCCGTTGCACGAAAATGTGCAACAAACGGCAGTTGGGAGGCGGTAGTAAAACGACAACGCGGTCTCTTGCCTTTTGGTGTGGAAAACCGTATAATATGTCGGAATGACAATAAAACAGGAGATGGCCTATGTACCGGGATCTGACCCACGGCAGCATTACCAAGGGTTTGCTGCTTTTCGCCCTGCCTATGATTGCGGGGAATCTTTTACAGCAGCTCTATAATATCGCCGACACGCTGATCGTAGGGCAGGCGTTGGGACGCAACGCACTGGCGGCAGTCGGCTCCGCCTACACGCTCATGGTCTTTCTGACCTCTATCTTTTTAGGGCTGTCCATGGGCGCGGGCGCACTGTTTTCCATCTGCCTCGGCCGCGGAGACAAAAAGGCGCTCCGGGCCGCCGTGGCCCACGCCTTTGCCCTCATCGGCGCCGTGACGCTGGTGCTGAATCTGAGCGTCTATCTGCTGGCCGATCCCATTCTCCGCTTTTTGCAGATACCGCACGAGCTGTACAGCTCCATGCGGGACTATCTGCTGATTATTTTCGGCGGACTGGCCGCCACATTTCTTTATAATTTCTTCGCCTGTTTGCTGCGGGCGGTGGGAAACTCCGTGGTGCCCTTGTGGTTCCTCGGCATCTCCGCTCTGCTGAATATCGGGCTGGACCTGCTGTTCGTGCCGGTGCTGCACTTCGGCGTGGCCGGAGCGGCAGCGGCCACGGTCATCGCGCAGTATGTTTCCGGCGGCGGACTGACCCTGTACACGATCCTGCGCTGCCGGGAGCTGCTGCCCCGGCGGGAGGACCTGCATTTCAACGGCCGCATCCTCCGTGAGCTTGCGGATTTGTCGCTTTTGACCTGCGCCCAGCAGTCCGCGATGAATTTCGGCATCTTGCTGGTACAGCGTTTGGTGGACAGCTTCGGCCCCGTTATCATGGCCGCCTTTGCGGCGGCGGTGAAAATCGATTCCTTCGCCTACCTCCCTGTTCAGGACTTCGGCAACGCCTTTTCTACTTTCGCCGCGCAGAATTACGGTGCCGGACAGACGGAGCGGCTGCGGCAGGGCTTCCGCACAGCCACAGCGGTCAGCGCCGCTTTCTCCTGCGCCATCTCGGCGATGGTGGTGCTGTTTGCCCGGCCGCTGATGCGGATTTTCGTGCAGGCCGGAGAGACGGAAGTGCTGGCGGCAGGCGTGCGCTACCTGAGAATCGAAGGTGCGTTTTATGCCGGTATCGGCTGCCTGTTCCTGCTCTATGGCTTTTACCGGGCGGTGCAGCGCCCCGGCATGAGTGTTGTCCTGACGGTGATCTCCCTTGGGACCCGCGTGGCGCTGGCCTACGCGCTGGCGGGACCGGTGGGCGAAGCCGGCATCTGGGCGGCAATTCCCATTGGCTGGTTCCTTGCCGATTTTGTGGGCTACGGCTATTATTTTCTGCGGCGGCAGCGTCTCCTTTCGCCCGCGCCGTCGGGGAAAACGGACTGAATTTTGAAAAATTTGGAAAAAATAAATCGGCGGACGAAAATTTTTCAAAAAAAGCGGAACCTTTTTTCAAATCCGTCCGTCTATTCTCACGTACCGCCGATGATGGCGGCGCATACAAACTATGATTACAAGGAGATTCAACTATGAAAAGAGCTTTGTCTCTGGCGCTGGCTTTTGTGCTGGCCCTGACCCTCACCGCCTGCGGCAAAAAGGACACCGGCACCGACAGCGATTCCAACGTCCCCACCGATGCCCTGACGCTGCTGAACACCGTTTGGGACAGCTACACGGATGACGAAAAGTTCCCCGCCGCAGGCGGCGACTATGAGCATTCCGTGGACGGTGCCCCCGGTGCTTTCGACATTTCCGACACGGATAACCTCACGTATCTTCTGAGCGTTCCCGCCGAGGATGCCGACAAGCTGGACGATGCCGCCTCCCTCATGCACATGATGAACGCCAACACCTTCACCTGCGGCGCGCTCCGCGCGGCCAACGCCGACGAGGTAGAGGGGCTTGCACAGGATATGCGGGACGCCATTCAGTCCAAGCAGTGGATGTGCGGCTTCCCCGATAAGCTGGTGGTATTCACCTATGACCGCTACGTGGTGGCGCTTTACGGCAATGAGGACCTTGTGAACACGTTCCGGGATAAGCTCGCCGCTGCCTACGGCAACGCCGTTGTGGCCTATGATGAGGCCATTATCTAACCCTCTGCCCACTGCAGCGCCCGCGCCCTCCCGCGCGGGCGCTGTTAAATTCAAACAGGAGTCATCCGTATGCTGTTTTCCAGTATTCCCTTTCTTTATACGTTCCTCCCCTGCGTGCTGATCGTTTACTTTTTATCGCCTGACCGGCTGAAAAACACCGTTTTGCTGCTGGCAAGCCTGCTGTTCTACGCATGGGGCGAGCCGAGGTTCGTGGTGTTCATGGTCATCGCCATCGTGCAGGGCTATGTATTCGGCCTGCTGGCGGAAAAGTATCGGTCGGAACGGAAGCGGGCGCGGCTGTGCGTCTGGGGCTCCGCCGTCATCGGCCTCGGTCTGCTTGGCTATTGCAAATACACCGATTTTTTTCTTTCCGGCTTCAACCGTCTCACCGGGCTGTCCGTGCCGCTGCTCCATGTGGCGCTGCCCATCGGCATCAGCTTCTATACGTTTCAGATTCTCAGTTATGTCATTGATGTTTACCGTGGGACCGCCGCAGCCCAGCGGAGCTTCATCGACCTTGCGGCCTATGTGGCCATGTTCCCCCAGCTCATTGCCGGGCCTATCGTCCGCTACACCGATATCGCCCCCCAACTGAAGCAGCGGGTGCATACGGTGGAGGACGCTGCCCTTGGCGCACGGCGGTTTATTCTGGGCCTTGCCAAAAAGGTGCTACTGGCCAATGTGCTCTACGAGCTGATCTCCGCCTACAAGGCGGGAACGGAAACCTCCGTGCTGTTTGTCTGGCTCTATGCTGCCGGGTTCGTGCTGCACCTCTATTTTGATTTTTCCGGGTACAGCGATATGGCCATCGGCCTTGGGCGCATTTTCGGCTTCCGCTTTCCGGAAAATTTCAACTATCCCTATATCTCCGCCAGCGTGACGGAGTTCTGGCGGCGGTGGCATATAAGTCTTGGCAGCTGGTTCCGGGATTACGTATATATCCCCCTTGGGGGTAACCGGGTATCCCGCCGGAAGCAGCTGCGCAACATTTTAGTGGTCTGGCTGCTGACGGGGCTGTGGCACGGCGCCGCATGGACATTTGTTCTGTGGGGACTGCTGTTTGCAGTGCTGCTGACCATGGAAAAGCTGTGGTACGGCCGTGCGCTGACTAAAACCCATGTCATCAAGCACGCCTATGTCCTGCTGGTGATTGCGGTGAGCTTTGTGCTCTTTGACGCAGACAGCGTACTCGGTGCCATATCCACCATCGCCGCGCTGTTCGGGCTGGGCGGTCTGCCGCTGACAGACCCCTTGAGCATTTACTATCTCTGGAGCTATGCCGGGGTATTCCTCATTGCCATCTTAGGAGCCACGCCGCTGCCCGCCATCATTGTCCGGCAGCTTGCCCGGGGACGCATCACCGGGCGGGTAGTCTCCGCATTGGAGCCGGTGGTACTGCTGGCTCTGCTGGCGATTTGTACCGGGTATCTGGTGGACGGTTCCTTCAATCCCTTTTTGTATTTCCGCTTTTGAGGAGGCACCATGAAAAATGCGAAGAACATCATCACCCTGACGCTTTTGGGTACCTTCGTCCTTGGACTTAGCGGCTGGGCGGCGGTAAAGCCGCCTGATGCACTGTCTGTCAGCGAGAGGCGCCCTCTCGCCCAAAGACCGGAGATGACTGCGGCAGGCGTGCTCTCCGGGCGGTTCATGTCCGACTACGAAAGCTATGCCGTTGACCAGTTTCCCCTGCGGGAGCAGTTCCGCACCCTGAAGGCCCTGACGAGCCTTTACGGCTACGGTCAGAAGGACAACAACGGCGTTTATCTTGCCGGCGGCTACGCCGCCAAACTGGATTACCCGCTGAAGGAGGCATCTTTGACACATGCGGCGGAGCGGTTCCGCTATCTCTATGAAACGCTGATGGCCGGAACGGACACGCACGTATATTTTTCTGTAATTCCCGACAAGAATCATTTTCTGGCGGAGGCCAACGGCTATCCCGCCTATGATGAACAGGCGCTGGCAGAAAAGCTGGCCGGTGAGTTGGAATTTGCGGACTATATCGACCTGTTCGGCAGTCTGAGCCTTGACAATTACTACCGCACGGATTCCCACTGGCGGCAGGAAACGCTGCTACCCGCCGCCCATACGTTAGCAGAGGCCATGGGGGCTGTGCTGTCGGAGGACGATTACCGGCCCCAAACGCTGGAGCGGCCCTATTACGGCGTGTACTACGGCTACGCCGCGCTGCCGATGGAGCCGGATCAAATCACCTATCTCACATCCGATACGCTGGAGGCGTGCAGTGTTTATAATTACGAGTCCGACAAAAACGGTTCCGTATATGACTTGGAAAAGGGCGTGGGAAAGGACCCCTACGAGCTGTTCCTCTCCGGCTCCGTGTCCCTGCTAACCGTGGAAAATCCCCATGCAGAAACGGACCGGGAGCTGGTAATCTTCCGGGACTCCTTTGCAAGCTCCCTTGCCCCGCTGCTCGTTTCCGGCTACGCCCGGGTGACGCTGGCGGATATCCGTTATCTGCCGGCCAGCCAGATAGGAAAATACCTGACGTTTGATAACCAAGATGTGCTGTTCCTCTACAGCGCGTCCGTGCTGAACAACAGCGAAACGCTGAAATAATAAAAAGCGTCTGCCGGTGGGCGGGCGCTTTTTCCTGTTTTTCTGCCCGGTTCGGGCCTAATGGCGTTTTTACTCTTGTACTTTTGTGAAAAGTCATATATAATAATAGCCTGATAACTATGCCCGGAGGGAGGCTTCCCCGGGCCCACGGAAAGGAAGGTTATCCAATTATGTTGAAATTCCATTCGGAACATGGGGAGATCACCGTCTCCAGCGCTGTTTTTTCCAACATCACCGGCATGGCCGCCACCAACTGCTTCGGCGTGAAGGGCATGGCCTACCGCTCTATGACGGACGGTCTTGTGCACCTGCTGCGGCGGGAGGCCATGAGCAAGGGCGTCAACGTGATCTACCACGAGGATGAGTCCATCACCATTGAGCTTCACATCATTGTGGAAAACGGCGTGAATATCCCGGCTGTATGCCGCTCCATCATGAACGAGGTTCGCTATGTGGTCAATAAGAACACCGGCGCGGAGGTCCGCTCCGTGGATGTATTCGTGGATTCCATGATCCTGTGAGGAGGGCTTCAGAGAAATGTATCAGGAAATTACCGGCGCGCTGTTCAAGCAGATGATTCTGCACGGCGCCGCCGCCATCACGGCCCAGAAGCAGGCCATCAACGATTTGAATGTGTTCC
This sequence comes from Neopoerus faecalis, assembly GCF_029218125.1. Taxonomy (NCBI): domain Bacteria; kingdom Bacillati; phylum Bacillota; class Clostridia; order Eubacteriales; family Oscillospiraceae; genus Neopoerus; species Neopoerus faecalis. The sequence continues at coordinate 244,277 of NZ_JARFXX010000003.1, forward strand.
CCGTCCCGGACGGTGACACCGGCACCAATATGTCCATGACCATCGCCGCCGCCGCGGACGCGCTGCGGAAGACCTCCCCCACCTCTGTGGGACAGGCGTCCTCTGTCACGGCCTCCGCTTTGCTGCAGGGCGCCCGGGGTAACTCCGGCGTGATTCTCTCCCTGCTGTTCCGCGGACTTTCCAAGTCCCTCAAGGGCATGGAGACCGCCGATGCCGCCGCCTTCGCCGCCGCAATGCAGGAGGGTGTGGGGGCAGCCTACAAGGCTGTTATGAAGCCCGCCGAGGGCACGGTGCTGACTGTATCCCGTCTTGCCGCCAAGCGTGCGGTGGACACCGCCGCAGAGTGTGCGGACATTGAAGAAGTGCTTGCCGCCGCCATTACGGAGGGCTATGACGCGCTATCTCAAACCACAGATATGAATCCGGTTCTGAAAAAGGCCGGTGTGGTGGACGCCGGCGGCAAGGGCTATCTGCTGATTCTGGAGGGTATGCTGGCAGAGCTCCGTGGCGAGCCCATGCCGGAGCTGAGCGAGGCGGAGGATACCCACAAGGAAAAGGCCGACTTTAACATGATGGCGCAGGAGGAGATCACCTTCACCTTTGATACCGTATATGTGGTGCGGAAGGCCCGGGAGGACATCGACCTCATGCCCCTGCGGGCCTATCTCAGCAGCATCGGCGACAGTCTGGTCATCGGTGAGGATGATGAGACCTTCAAGGTCCATGTCCACACCGATATTCCCGGCGCGGCACTGACAGAATCCCAGAAATACGGCACGCTGGAGCTGGCAAAAATCGAAAATATGCGTTCTCAGGCCGATGCGCTGGCGGCAGGCCGCGAGGCTCAGTCCACCGATGACCTTGAGGCCATCGAGGAGGAGCTGGAGAGCGGGGAGCACGGCCATCAGGCAGCGGCTCCTGAAAAGGCTGTGGGCTTTTTAGCCATCTGCGCCGGTGACGGTCTGGCTGCCGTTTTCCGCGACCTTGGCTGTGACGCCGTTGTTTCCGGCGGACAGACCATGAATCCCTCCACGGAGAGCATTTTGGCCGGAATCGATCAGGTCCCCGCCGAGACCGTGTTCGTACTGCCCAACAACAGCAATATCATCATGGCCGCTCAGCAGTGTCAAGGACTGACGGAAAAGAAGGTGGTGGTCATCCCCAGCAAGACCGTGCCCCAGGGCATCACCGCCATGATGGGCGTAGACCCCGAGGGCAGTGTGGAAACCATCACCGCCGCCATGACGGAGGCGCTGTCCACCGTCACCACCTCTCAGATCACCTATGCAGCCCGCAATTCTGACTTTGACGGTTTTGAAATTCACGAGGGCGATTATCTGGCGCTGAAGGAGGGCAAGCTGTTCGGCACCGACTCGCAACTGGACGCTCTGCTGGAAAAGCTGGCGGAGGAGGGCAAGAACGCCTCCTTCATCGCTCTGTATTACGGCGAGGATGTGTCCGAGGCGGACGCACAGGCCGCAGGCGCTAAATTTCAGGCAATCTGTCCCGATGCGGAGATCAGCGTGCTCTCTGGCGGACAACCGGTCTATTACTACATTATCTCGTTTGAATGAGCTATCTTCAGGCGGGGCAGTTCTTGTAACTGCCCCGTTTTTTGAAAATTGAAAGGAGAACCCTATGCTGTTTTTATGCTACCCCAAGTGCTCCACCTGCCAGAAGGCGAAGGCGTGGCTGGATGAGCGCGGTATTTCCTATGAGCTGCGGGACATCAAAACGGACAATCCCACGGCGGAGGAGTTGACCCTCTGGTATCGGAAAAGCGGCCTTCCCCTGAAGAAGTTTTTCAACACCAGCGGCTTGCAGTACAAGGCGCTGGGACTGAAGGATAAGCTGCCCGACATGAGCGAGGCGGAGCAGCTTGCGCTGCTGGCAACGGACGGAATGCTGGTAAAGCGCCCGCTGCTGGTAGGAGACAGCTTTGTGCTCACCGGCTTCCGAGCGGCGGAATGGGAAGCGGCGCTTAGATGATTCAAGCCATTGACTTTGCCCCGCTGGACGGAATCACAAAAATCGTGTTTCGGCGGGTATGGCACAAACATTTCGGCGGTGTGGACCGCTATTTTATTCCCTTCTTTTCCCCCACGCCCCACCACACCATGACGCCCCGGGATCTGCGGGAGGTAGATTTTACCGCCAATGCGGGACTCCCCTCCGTTCCGCAGGTAATGACCCGCAACGCGGAGGATTTCCTTTGGGCCTGCGAGGTGCTAAAGGATATGGGCTTTACAGAGGTAAACCTGAATTTAGGCTGCCCCTCCGGCACCGTTACCGCCAAGGGCAAGGGCTCTGGCTTTTTGGCTCACCCCGATGAGCTGGCGCGCTTTTTTGATATGGTGTTTGCCCGCGCCCCTCTGCCGGTATCCGTCAAAACTCGGCTGGGCTATGACACGCCGGAGGAATTTCCCGCTCTGCTGGAGCTTTTCAACCGCTACCCTATCGCCTGTCTCACCGTCCATCCCCGGGTGCGGAAGGAAAAATACCGGGGCGCGGTGCATCTGGACAGCTTCGCCTATGCGCTGGCAGAAAGCCGGAACCCGGTATGCTACAATGGCGACCTGCGGACAGTCGGTGAGGTACGGGCGCTGGAGGCCCGATTCCCGGCGGTCAGCCATGTGATGATCGGCCGGGGGCTGGTAGCCGACCCCGCACTTGCTCGGAAGCTCCGGGGCGGCAGCGGGACAAACCGCGAGGAGCTCACCGCCTTTTTAGAGGAGCTTTATCAAAGCTACACGGCGTTTTACGATGGTCAGGTTGCCACCGCCGCTCAGCGGATGCGGGAGGTTTGGTTCTATCTCATTCACCTTTTTGATGACGCCGAAAAGCTGAACAAGCAGCTTCGGCGGTTCCGCACACCGACGGAATACGAAACCATACAAGCGGCCATTCTGGCCTCCTGTCCCTTGCGGACGGACTGTTCGGGCGATTTGATCTAAAAAAAGCGGTATTGCTTCACGGCAATACCGCTTTTTCTATTTCGCCGTTTTATGTTCCAGCCATGTCAGCCGCCGGAGCACCCGGGCCTGCAGCGGAACCGCGCAGAGGAACGTTAAAAGGTCCGCCGCCGTTTGAGTCATTTCGATACCCGTCAGGCCCCACAGGGCTGAAAAGAGCCAAACCAGCGGCACAAAGAACAAGCCCTGCCGCGCTACAGCAAGGAAGGTTGCCGGCGTGGTCAGTCCCATAGTCTGCTGGCACATATTGCTCATGACCACCCAACCCTGCAGGCAGAAGGTCACGCACTGGAACCGCAGTGCCCGGGTGCCGATGGCCACCACCTCCGGGTCATCCCTGAATACAGCCACAAGCTGCGGCGCGAATACAAAGCCCAGCACGCTGACAGCAAGCATAAAAATCGTTGTTACCCTGACACAGAACCAGAAACCGTCCTTGACCCGGCGGTAAAGCCCCGCGCCGTAATTAAAGCCGCACACCGGCTGGAAGCCTTGTCCAAAGCCGATCATGGCGGAGCCGCCGAACATGGCGATGCGCTGCACCACACCCATAGCGGCAATGGCGGCGTCCCCAAAGGGACGGGCAGCCTGATTGAGACAGATAGTCGCCACACTGGCAAGCCCCTGCCGCGCCAGTGAGGGCAGTCCGCCCTTGAAAATCCAGAGATAATAGTAAGGCTTCATCCGCAGGTGGGCGAAATCAATGCGGATGTTGCCGCCCCTGCCGCAGCCCACCAGCAGCAGGCAAAAGCTGACAAACTGGCTGATGATGGTGGCCCATGCCGCGCCGGCAATTCCCAGATCAAACACAAAGATCAGCAGCGGGTCCAGACCGATATTCAGTACTGCGCCGGCAGTGATGCCAACCATGGCATAGGCGGCGCTGCCCTGAAAGCGGAGCTGATTGTTCAGCACCAACGAGGAGGTCATCCACGGCGCACCCAGCAAAATCACACGGAGATACGCCTTGGTGTAGGGCAGAATCGTATCCGTGGAGCCCAGCAGATAGGCCAGCGGCTTCAGGAAAATCAAGCCTAGCGCACAGATGAGCACGCCCGCCGCCAGCGCAGAAAAGAAGCCTGTGGAGGCCATGTCCGAAGCCTCCTCATAATTTTTCTGGCCAATGGCGCGGGACATGAAATTGCCGCTGCCCTGCCCGAAGAAAAAGCCGATGGCCTGTATGATCGCCATCAGGGAAAACACCACGCCCACAGCGCCGGTGGCGGCATTGCTTTTCAGCATTCCCACGAAAAAGGTGTCCGCCATATTGTAAAATGCCGTGACCAGCATACTGATGATACAGGGTAAAGCCAACCGCGGAATCAGGCGGCTCACCGGCGTTTGCGTCATCTGTACGTATTTTTTCTGCTGCTGTTCGTCCAAGGGTAACACTCCTGTCAATTTATCTATATTAGGAAAGATTATAGCATATTTTTCGCAAAATGAAAAGAACGTGTAAATTTTTTTCGAGGATACTGATATTTTACCTGTTCTTTTCCGGGAAAAGGCTTGAAACACGAGGCGGAAGTGAGTATAATGTAACGGATATTGATATGGGGAACACCCATTCCAACTTTAGGGGATACCCGGAGAGGATGAGACAGATGACTGCTTACAAAAACATGACACTGGACCAACGGAGGGCGGAATACGCAGCCCTTCAGACTGCCTTTGAGGACCTGAAGGCACAGGGACTCAAGCTGGACATGACCCGCGGCAAGCCCTGCAAGGACCAACTGGATATGGTCTCTGATATTTTCGACATGCTCAAGGAGCCTGAGGATTACATTGTTGACGGTATCGACATCCGCAACTACGGCGCTCTGTCCGGTCTGCCGGAGGCAAAGCGCCTGTTCGCAAACATTCTGGACTGCAAGCCCAAGCAGGTTTTTGTAGGCGGCAACGCCAGTTTGCAGTTGATGTACGGCGTTATTGACTGCGCCTTCATCCATGGCCGCCTCAACAGCCCCCGTCCCTGGTGCAAGGAGCCTGTGGTGAAGTGGCTGTGTCCTGCCCCCGGCTATGACCGCCACTTCAAGCTGACCCAGTCCTTTGGCTTTGAGCTTATCACCATTCCCATGACCCCCACCGGCCCGGACATGGACGCCGTGGAGGAAGCCATCAAGGACCCCGCCGTGAAGGGCATCTGGTGCGTTCCCAAATATTCCAACCCAGAGGGCATCATCTATTCCAAGGATACCATCATCCGTATGGCCTCCATGAAGCCCGCCGCGCCGGATTTTACCATCATGTGGGATAACGCCTACTGCGTCCATGAGTTTGAGGGAGACTATGTGGAGTTCCCGGACATTCTGCACCAGTGCAAGAAGTACGGCAATTATGATATGGTCTATGAGTTTGCCTCTACCTCCAAGATCACGTTCCCCGGCGACGGTGTGGCCTGCATGGCTACCTCCGAAGCAAACCTCGAGGATTTTGAAAAGTGGATCGGCATTCAGACCATCTCCTATGATAAGGTGAACCAGCAGCGCCACGTGCTCTATCTCCAAAACCACGCCCACACCCTGAAGCTGATGAAAAAGCACGCCGCGTTCATGGCACCCAAATTTGAGGCAGTCCTCTCCACGCTGGACCGGGAGATCGCCCCGCTGGAAATCGCAAGCTGGAGCCATCCCAAGGGCGGCTACTTCATTTCCTTTGACGCCATGCCAGGCACCGCCAAGCGGACGCTGGCACTGTGCAAGGAGGCCGGTGTATCCATGACCGCCGCCGGCGCCACGTTCCCCTACGGCATTGACCCCAATGACAGCAACATCCGTATCGCCCCCTCCTTCCCGCCGGTGGAGGATGTGGAAAAGGCCATTACCGTGTTCTGCACCTGTGTGCGAATGGCCGCTCTGGAAAAGCTGGGCGTATGAGATATCAGGGTATGGTCTACCGGCCGCCGTCCGAGGCTTACAGTCTCATCGTTCAGGTGACCTACGGATGCAGCCACAACACCTGCGCCTTTTGCAGTATGTACAAGGAAAAACGCTTCGCTCTGCGGCCGCTGAACGAGGTGCTTGAGGATTTTCAGCTTGCGAGGCAGCGCTACCGCAGTGTCCGGCGCGTTTTTCTGGCGGATGGCGACGCGCTGATCCGAAAGGCCAGTGAACTGTACACAATTCTGGATACCATCCGGGAGCTGTTCCCGGAGTGCGAGCGGGTCACCAGCTATGCCTCCCCCTCCAGTATCCGTCTGCGGACGGAGGAGGAACTGCGGACACTGTGGGAAAAGGGCCTGACCATGGTATACATGGGGCTGGAATCCGGCAGTGACAAGGTGCTGACGCTGATGCGGAAGGGGCACTCCGCCGCCGAGATCATCGAAATGGGCCAGAAGGTCCGCCGCTGCGGCATGGCGCTGTCCGTGACCGCCATTACGGGTCTGGGCGGACCGGAGCTGCTGGAGGAGCACGCAGTAGACACTGCAAAAGCCTTCAACGCCATGAACCCGGAGTATATCGGAATGCTCACGCTGATGGTGGAGCCGGGCACGCCGCTGTATGACTGGGTAAAGGCGGGCAGCTTTCATCTGCTGGACCAGCATCAGGTCCTTACGGAAACAGAGCTGCTGGTGCGGAATTTTGACAGTCCCGGCAGTGTGTTCCGCATGAACCACGCCAGTAATTATCTGGACCTGCGGGGCACGCTGAATGCCGACCGGGACGCACTGTTATCCTCGATTCGGCGGGCAGAACAGGACCTTTCCTGTCTGCGCCCGGAAAGCTGGCGGGGATTATAAAAAAACTGCCGTGGAACGAAAGTTCCACGGCAGTTTTCATGTATCTGCTCAGTCCATCGGGGCGCCGCACTTCGGGCAGAACTTGCTGTCGGACTCCGCACCGCAGACCGGGCAGACCTTGGCGGCAGGCTCTACTACGGCCCCCTCCGCCTCCACGGCGGACTCGCTCTTAACAGCGGTCTTCTGCTCCTCCAGCTCCGCGATCTTGGCCTTGGAGGCCGCCACCGCTGCGGCCAGCTCGCTTACGCCCTCCGGCAGCTCACCGTCATACTCATTCATGAACCACTCGCCGATCAGGCGGTAATTCTTCTCAAGCTCCCGCTGCTCGCCGGCAATGGCTACCGAGAGCTTCGTCAGCTCCGTTGTTTCCCGGGCCTTATCGGCGGCCACTGCCGCCATATCCTTGGCCTTGTCCGCCGCCACGGCTGCTACGTCCTTTGCCTTGCGTCCCAATTCCTCAAAAAATGCCATATTAAGCGCTCCTTTCACAATTCGGTACACTTGACCGGAAATCTCATGTCTTTAGTATAGCGCCGGCAAACGAAAAACGCAATGGTGTTCACAATTTGTTTTCCGTTGATAAGTCGAACGCTGGTAATTTTCTTGGAAATGTGGTAAACTACCGCTGAAAGCAGGAGGAATGCACCATGGTGAAACACGAATTTACTTTTCCCTCAGCCGACAGTAAAACAAATATCCACGCCGTTTCATGGCTGCCAGACGGCACCCCTGTGGCCGTTTTGCAGATTGCTCACGGCATTTCCGAATATATTCTGCGCTATGAGCCCTTTGCGCAATATCTGACGGAGCAGGGCTTTGCCGTGGTGGGAAATGACCATATCGGTCACGGCCTGTCCGTTGCGGAGGGTGCGCCCTGGTTCTATTTCGGCCCGCAGGGCAGTTGGAACTATGTGGTGGACGATCTGGAACAGCTCCGCAAACTAACCCACAGCCAATTTCCCGACCTCCCCTATTTCCTGCTGGGACATTCCATGGGGTCATTTTTGGCCCGGACCTATCTCATTCGCTACCCCGGCACGGTAAACGGCGCGGTCATCATGGGAACCGGCCATCTGAGCCCCACCGTGACTGCGGCCGCTATGGCCGCCATCCGCGGAGAGTGCCGCCGCAACGGTGAAAACCGCCCCAGCGAGCTGGCGACCAGGGCGTCCTTCGGCATCTACAACCGCCGCTTTGCCCCCAACCGCACCGCGATGGACTGGCTCTCCGCAAATCCAGACAATGTAGACGCCTATCTTGCTGATCCGCTCTGTCAGGGCAATGCCACTGCCGGATTGTTCCGGGAAATGCTCTCCGGCATCCGCTTTGTCTGTGATTCAGCCAATATCCGCAAAATGAATCGCCATACGCCGGTTTTGTTCGTTTCCGGCGATATGGATATGGTAGGCGACTGCGGAAAGGGTGTAAAGCGCGCCGCCGATGCCTTCCGCAAGGCCGGAATGGAGGATGTGACTGTAAAGCTGTATCCGGGACTGCGTCATGAAATTTTAAAGGAAGCGGAGCATGAACAAATTCAGCGGGATATTTACGGCTGGCTTACGGAAAAGGCAGGACTATAATCAAAGTTATGTAAAGCTCTGTTTTATTTGATTTTCTACTTTTTTAAATCATTTTACAATCATTATGTAAATAAGCATTTTGCTGGACCGTCTGCATGGCGGTCCGGCTTTTTCAACTTTTCCACATTTTTCTTGACATAATCGATATTCGATAGTATGTTGTAGATAGAAATATCGAATATCGATACTGGATGGTGCTGCCTATGGCACGGGAAAAATTTCAAACGCTGACGGAGCAGATGTTCTATGTACTGCTGTCCCTCCGGGACGAGTGCTGCGGCGCGGACATCATGGCCCGAATCGCCAATATCACCCATGGCCGCGTTACGGTGGGGCCCGGAACGCTTTACAATCTGCTGGAGAGCTTTCAGGAAACCGGCTGGATCGTGGAAACAAAAACGGAGGGCCGCAAGCGGAGCTATCTCATTACCGCTGCCGGAGAGCAGGCATTGGCAGACGAGTACCGGCGGCTGCAAGCGCTGTCCGAGGATTACCGCAGCTATATGGGACGGAGAGGAGAGATCGAAGCATGAACCTGTCAGGCCGAAAAAAGCGGCGCGAAGTCAATCTTTACTCTTATTATGACCACGCGGGCATCGTCCGCCATTTAGAGGAGCTGGCCCGGCAGGGCTGGCAGCTGGAACATACCGGCTCTGTGTTCTGGACCTACCGGCGCTGTGAGCCGGCGGAGCTACACTACGCCGTGGTGTACTTCCCCAAGGCCAGCCAGTTTGACCCGGAACCGCCGCCGGAGCAGCGGGACTTCTGGGCACTGTGCAAGGCAACGGGCTGGGAGCTGGTCTCTAACCGCTATCAGATGCAGATTTTCTGCAATCCGGCAAAGAATCCAACCCCCATCGAAACAGACCCGGTGGTACAGGTGGAAAACGTCCATGCCGCCATGAAAACAGGAGTCGCCCGCTCCAACTGGCTCATGCTGTGCTGTGCGCTGCTTCAGATCTGGGCGCAATTCCGAAATGCGGAAACAATTCGGGATCTGCTGTCATCCGGAATCTCCCTTCTGGCCGTTTTGCTTTGGGGATTGATTTTGATGGATTCCGTTGCAGAGCTGATCGCCTACTACCGCTGGAGCAAACGGGCGGCGGTGGCCGCCCGGGAGGAGGGGGTTCTCCTCTCTCCCCGCAGCCACAAATGGCGAAGAGTCCTTGAGCTTTCACTGATTGCGGTTTTCTGCGCGGCATATCTCGGTACGCTACTGGCAGCCAATCGATACGGAATGGCTGTCTATACCGGTCTTTTACTTTGGATTCTCTATGCCGCGCTGCTGTCGCTGGTCATCCACGGCAGCCGCTATCTCATGAAAAAGCACGGCTTCCCCGCCGAGCACAATCTGCTGCTGAGCACCTTCATCACCATCATAGCGGCGCTTGTCCTGACCGCCGGGCTGTTTTGGGTAAGTCTGCGGCTCGTTGGCACACCGCTGGGGCACCCAAATGCGGAGAAGCGGCCCTCTCCCGGCTATCATGATAGCAGCCGCTACACCTACACCGTGTATCATGATCCCCTGCCCCTGACGGTAGAAGAACTAATGGGCGAAATCCCCGGCGCAGACTATTCCTGCTATCGGAAAACCGGCACCTCCCTGCTGGTAACGGAGTATATCTTCCGGCAGGAACAGACCTATGGAGCAGGCAGCACCGCCGCCCCGGAGCTGTATTGCTCAGTGTATCAGGTTAATTTGAGCTGCCTTTACGCACCGGTGAAGGACTCCTTTTTCAAGGAGCTGGAAACCTTCAACCGCAACACAAGCCTGATTGGACAGCCCCGGCGAAGCTGGGTCCCCACGGACGCTGCTCCATGGGGCGCTGATGAAGTCTATCAGTTCCACCGCGGCGATACAGCCAACGGCGTATACCTTTTGTGCTACCCAAACCGCATCGTTAGGCTTCGCTTTGACCCATGGTACGATACTGCCCCCACTCAAGAGCAAATGGCCCTTGTTGGCGAGCGGCTGGGCTTCGGTTCTTTGACATAGCGGAAAAGGAGGCCGGAAATATGTTCACATTCCGAAACGCACAGTATGAATACAACCTGTTTGATTTATACGCCGCCCCGGAGATCGCGCAGCACTTGGAGGCGCTTGCCCAGCAGGGCTGGCAGTTGGAGCATATCGGTCCTGTTTTCTGGCGCTACCGCAAATGTCCGCCTGCCAATCTGCATTATGCCGTGGTGTATTTTCCAAAGGACCCCGCCGATGAATATATTTCCCGGCAGCAGCGGGAGCTGTGGGAGCTGTGCCGCGCCACCGGCTGGGAGCTTACGGCCACGGCTGGGCAGATGCAGGTTTTCCGCACAGCGGAGAAAGAGCCGGTTCCCATTGAAACTGACCCGGTGGTGCAGATGGAAACGATTCACGCCGCCATGAGAGTCCGGGATTCCGTTCTGTTTGCTGGTTCGCTGATTTTTTATATTCTTCTGCTGCTCCCCCTTTTGCTTCTGACGCGCTCTGCCGGTAACTGGGCGGCGTGGTTCCGTTTATTCCTGCCAGCGCTCCTTCTGTACATCCTTCCCTGCTGTATTACGCTTGTCTCCCATTTACTCTGGTACCGCTCGGCCCGGCAGACCGCTCAAAACGAAAACCGCCTTCAGGCCCCCAAGGGAAACCGGCGTCTGAACGCTGTTCATACCATTCTCGCCCTTATCTGCCTGTTCCTCTTCCTTTTCAGCGTCATCGCAGAGCGGAACTACTATTTGGCCACACTGACCGGTGCTGTCATCCCCGGGACGATCTTTCTATTGGCAGTCTATTTCAGGCTCCGTCACCGGCTGCAACAACGCGGAAGACGGACTGCTGCCGCGTTTCTTATGGCAGCCTTCGCTTTAGAGCTGGTTCTCTCCCTTGGCTACACTGCGGCCCACCCTATCATTTTAGGGCATCGAAATGCTGAACGCATCACCCAATCTGTTGGAGGCTCGACCTTTCTTGTTGATAAAATCTATCATGACCCACTGCCCCTGACAGTGGAGGAACTGACCGGTGAAACATCCGACACCAACTACTCCTGTTTTTTTGAGGTACGCGGCACGCCGCTGCTTCGGCAGTATGCCGGACTGCAATCGGTTCCGCTTTTTCAGGGCAGCAGCCAGCCCGCCCTCGCCTATTCCGTTTTTGTGGGAAGTGCGTATTTCCTCGACCGCAGACTGACAGAGCTGCGGCAGGGCGCATGCAGCGCCTTTCATCCTGTGGAGCAAATTTCCTTTACAGAGCTTGATGCTTCCCACTGGGGCGCGGAAACCGCCTATAGCTCTGCCGATGGTTCCCTGCACTTTCTTCTGCGGTATGCTGACCGTTTGGTGGATCTTCAATTTTTCAACTGGCCCGATGCCACGGTCAAACCTATGCAGGCGGAACTGGTGCGGGAACGGCTGGGCTGCGGCGCATTGGCATGATTTCATAAAAGAACAGCAGCCGGAGCATTTGTTCCGGCTGCTGTTTTATTCTTTAATGTTCGCTCAGCTTTTCCAAGGCGGCCTTTGCGGCCATCTGCTCGGATTCCTTCTTGCTGTGGCCGCTGCCCCGGCCAATGGCCGCGCCGTTCAAGCGGACCTCCGTGATAAAGGTCTTGGCGTGATCCGGGCCCTCTTCGCCCACCATGCAGTAGGTCAGCTCCTGCCCGGCCTGACGCTGAACACGCTCCTGAAGCTGGGTCTTATAATCCCGGCGGCGCTCCTCTACTACCTCTTCCCGCTCCACATCCAGCAAAACACGGTGAATGAGCGCGGAAGCGGCAGAAATGCCGCCATCAAGATACACCGCGGCAAATACCGCCTCGGTGGCGTCCGCCAAAATGGAGGTGCGCTGGCGTCCGCCGCCGGCCTCCTCGCCCTTTCCCAGCCGCAGATAGCTGCCTAAACCCAGCTTCTGCGCCACCTCATGCAAGCTCTGTTCACACACAAGCGCCGCCCGGATGCGGGTCAGGTCTCCCTCCGGCAAATCCGGGTGCCGGGCAAATAAGTATTCCGCCGTAACAAAGCCCAGCACACTGTCGCCCAGAAACTCCAGACGCTCATTGCTGTTCATTCCCTGTGCGCGGTGCTCATTGGCATAGGAGCTGTGATTCAGCGCCTCCCGCAGCAGCCGTTGGTCATGAAATGTGTAATTCAGTTTTTTCTCAAGTTCCTGCATCCTCTTACCTCTCACGGTTATAAGGACGCCCCGCCGGAAGCGGGGCGTTTTCCTCATTTTATTTCAGCTTGGAGGCAACGTAATTCACCGCGTCACCAACCGTCTTCAGACCGGTCAGCTCATCCTCGCCGGCCTCGCCCATATCAAATTCTTCCTCCATGGCCATCACAAGCTCTACCAAGTCCACGGAATCTGCGCCGAGGTCCTCCTCAAAAGAAGTCTCCATCGTAATCTCCGCCGGGCCCATGGCAAACTGCTCGGCCACCAGATCCCGCATAGTCTGAAAGATCTCCTCAACTGACATAATCGCACTTCACTCCTATGAGAATGTAATATTCATCCATAATTGGCAGAAAACATCATACGGCAATCCTATGGCCCTGTCAAGAGGCATTTCCATATTTATGCCTGCTTTTCCACCTTCATCTCATCAATATGCGCTTCCACATCGGCGATGATGCCGCTCTGTGCATATTCGATTGCCCGCTGCACCGCATTGCAGATGGCGTGAGCATCAGAGGAGCCGTGAGCCTTCAGCACCGGCTTGCTGATGCCAAGGAACGGCGTACCGCCTATCTCGCTGGGGTCCAGCAGCTTTTTCATGTCCCGCAGGCTGTCTTTGACCAGCAGAGCGCCCAGCTTGCTTTTCGTGCTGGAACGGAGCGCCTTTTTCAGCTCGCCCATCATCAGCTTGGCGCAGCCCTCCACGCCCTTGAGAAGAATATTGCCCGAATAGCCGTCTGCCACAATCACATCGGCGCCGCCCAGCAGCGCCGTATTGGCCTCCACATTGCCGATGAAATTCAAGCGGCCCTCCCGGCCTGCCTCCTCTAACAGTTGGAAGGTCTCGTGACGCAGAGAATCGCCCTTGGAGGGCTCCGCGCCGATATTCAACAGGCCCACACGCGGATTTTCCAATCCCATAAGCCGCTTAGCATAAAAGCTGCCGAGGTACGCAAATTGCAGCAGATATTCCGGCGTACAGTCCGCGTTGGCGCCGCAGTCGCAGAGAATGGCACGGCCTGAGGCAGTGGGAATCACCGGGCCCATAGCCGCGCGCCGGATGCCCCGGATGCGCTTGACCAGCAGCGTAGCGCCCGCCAGCAAAGCGCCGGTGGAGCCGGCGGAAATGAAAGCGTCTCCCTCTCCGTTTTTCAGCATGGTCAAACCTACCGTCAAAGAGGAATCCTTTTTCCGCTTAAAGGCCGTGGCCGGATCATCGCAAATTTCCACAATCTCAGTGGCATTTACGATCTCTACACCCTCCGGCAGCAGGCCTGCCAGACAGTCACGAATCGCATTCTCCTGCCCTACCAGTACAATTTCGGCGCCGGTTTGGGTGTGGGCCGCCAATGCACCCTCTACGATCGCTTTAGGCGCGTTGTCGCCGCCCATGGCGTCTATGATAATTTTCATTGCTTCCTCCTTTCAGGGGAACACGCTCCGTCCAATGGCCGAAGCATTTTCTTTTCGCTCAGGCCAGAATATCGGCCTTTTTCATTTCCAGAATTTCCAGTGCACGCCGGGAAATTTCAGCGTTCTTGTTCCGCTTGCCCTTTACAAAGTGGTCCAGCGGCGGGATGATGCCGAAGTTGATATTCATGGGCTGGAACTGAGTGACAGACTCGTTGGAAATATACAGCGCCAAGGCTCCAACGGCCATCTCCCGGGGGAAATCCACCGGAGGCTGGCCCTTCAGCCGCCGGGCCGTTTCAATGCCCACCAAGAAGCCACTGGCGGCGGACTCCACGTAGCCCTCCACGCCGGTCATCTGTCCGGCAAAGGCAATGCGGGGTTCCTTTTTCAGCCGGTAATACCGGTCCAGCAGCCGAGGGGAATCCAAAAATGTATTGCGGTGCATCACACCGTAGCGCAGAAATTCCGCGTTATGCAGCGCCGGGATCATGGAGAACACCCGCTTCTGCTCCGGAAATTTCAGGTGGGTCTGGAAGCCCACCAGATTATAAACGCTGCCCTCGGCATTGTCCCGCCGCAGCTGCACCACAGCATAGGGCCAGCGGCCCGTCCGGGGATCGTCCAGTCCACGGGATTTCAGCGGACCGTACAGCAGCGTATCATGGCCCCGGCGGGCCATGACCTCCACCGGCATACAGCCCTCAAAAACCTGACTGTCCTCAAAGCCGTGGACCTCCGCCTCCTGGGCGGTGGTCAGCTCCTTCCAGAAAGCGTCATACTCCTCCTGATTCATAGGGCAGTTTACATAATCATCTGTGCCCTTGTCATAGCGGGAGCCCATCCACGCATAATTCATATCCACACTTTCGGCAGACACCAGCGGCGCCGCCGCATCAAAAAAGTGGAGGTCGCTGTTCGCGCCCAACAGCATTTGCAGCTTTTCCGCCAGTGCATCGGAAGTCAGCGGACCGGAGGCAATGATGACCTCTCCCTCCGGAATGTCCGTCACCTCGCCGGGGACTACCGTGATATTGGGATGGCTGCGAATTTTCTCCGTAACCAGCTTGGCAAAGCCGTGGCGGTCCACCGCCAGAGCACCGCCGGCCTCCACACGGGTCGCATCGGCACATTGGAGAATGAGACTGTCCAGCCGCCGCAGTTCTTCTTTCAAAAGGCCCACGGCATTTTCCAGCGCAGCGCCCCGCAGAGAGTTGGAGCAGCAAAGCTCCGCGAAATATTCCGTTGTATGGGCGGGCGTCATTTTTTCCGGCTTCATTTCACAAAGCCGCACCTGTATTCCCCGCTGGGCCAACTGCCACGCGCATTCACTGCCGGCAAGTCCCGCGCCGATCACTGTTACCTTCATTTGCAAAGTCCTTTATTTCATTCTTGCGGAAAGCCGGTCACTCCCCGGCCTCCGCAGTTTTTTTCGTTGTCTTTTTCGTTGTTGTTTTCTTTGCGACAGTTTTGGCAGCGGCTTTCTTGGCAGTTGTCTTTTTCGCCGCAGGCTTCTTCTCTGCCGCTTCGCCCTCTGCCTTTTTCACCGCCGTTTTTCTTGCGGCGGCCTTCTTTTCAGCGGCCTTGGCGGCAGCCTTCTTCGCCGTCGTTTTCTTAGCAGGCTTCTCCTCTGCCGGTGTGTCAGACTCGCCAGGAGCCTCCTCCGCGTTGGCGGACGCCTCTGCCTGCTTCTTGGGGTAGCCGCGCTTGTCCTCCGGCAGGAAGTTGGGACATTCCGGGTTGATGCAGTAGGGCCGCTTGTAGCCCTTGCCTGCCCGCTTGAACATGGTCTTGCCGCAAATCGGACAATCATCCTTTACCGGCACATCCCATGTCATGAAATCGCAGGTCGCGCCGCCGGCTACCCGGTTATTGGTGTGCTCGCAGCAGTAATAGGTGTACTGCTTACCGGATTTTCGACTGGTGCCGGTACGCTTGAACAGCCGCCCGCCGCACTTGGGACAGCGGCCCGGCATCTCCACCACCAGCGGCATGGTGAAATTACACTCCGGGAAACCGGGGCAGGCCAAAAACCGCCCGAACCGGCCGGATTTCACCACCAGATTCCGCCCACAGACGGGGCAGATCTCCTCGGAGACCTCGTCAGGCACCTTGATATAAACGCCCTCCAAGTCCTTTTCCGCCTTTTTGAGGTTCTCGGCAAAATTGCCGTAAAAATCCCGAAGCACGGACTTCCACTTCACAGAGCCGGTCTCCACATCGTCCAGCTTCTTTTCCATATTGGCCGTGAATTTCAAATCGGCAATGTCACTGAACCGCTCCTCCATGAGCTGCGTCACTACCCGGCCCAGATTGGTGATGTGGAGGTACTTTCCCTCCTTCACCACATACTCCCGGTCCAGAATGGTGGACACCGTGGGGGCATAGGTAGAGGGACGGCCGATGCCCTGCTCCTCCATGGCCCGAATCAGCGTGGCGTCGGTATAGTGGGCCGGGGGCTGGGTGAAGTGCTGGTCCCGGCCAAAGCTCTTGAGGTCCAGCGTCTCCCCTTCCGTCAGCGGCGGCAGGGTGGGTTCCTTTTCCTCTTTATCATCGTCCTTGCCCTCCTCGTACACGGCAGTGTAGCCGGAGAATTTCAGGCTGGAGGAGCTGGTACGGAAGCTGTGTCCCGCCGCATCGATCTCCACGGAGACACTGTCGTACACAGCGTTGGCCATCTGACAGGCCACAAAGCGGCTCCAGACCAGCCTATAGAGCCGGTACTGCTCGCCGGTGAGGTCCTTTTTCAGCATCTCCGGCGTCCAGTTCACATTGCTGGGGCGGATAGCTTCGTGGGCGTCCTGGGCGCTGGCCTTGGCCTTATAGTGATTGGCTCCCTTGGCGGGATAGTACTGCTGACCGTAGCGCCCCACGATAAATTCCTTGGCGGCGGCGACAGCCTCCTCGCTGATGCGGAGAGAGTCGGTACGCATATAGGTGATCAGACCCACGGTGCCCTCGCCCTCAATATCCACGCCCTCGTAAAGCTGCTGGGCAATGGCCATGGTGCGGCGGGGGGTCATGGACAGCTTGCGGCTGGCCTCCTGCTGCATGGTGGAGGTGGTAAAGGGGGGCGAGGGAGAACGGTTCTTATCCGTCCGCTTCACGGACTTGACGGTAAAGACAGCATTCTTCGTCTCCTCTACCACGGCTTCCACCTCGGCGGCGGACTTCAGCTCTGCCTTCTTGCCGTTCTTCCCGTGATACCGGGCGGAGAAGGGCAGCTTTTTCACGTCATTGCCGGTGAGGTTGGCGTCCAGCGTCCAATATTCCTCCGGCTTGAAGTTTTCGATCTCCCGGTCCCGGTCATCCACCATTCGGGTGGCAACGGACTGGACCCGTCCTGCGGACAGGCCCCGCTTGATCTTCTTCCACAGCAGGGGACTGAGCTGATAGCCCACCAGCCGGTCCAGAATACGCCGGGCCTGCTGGGCGTCCACCAGATTCTGGTCGATGTCCCGGGGATGTTCAATGCTCTGCCGCACCACATTCTTCGTGATCTCATTGAAGGTGACACGGTGCGTCTTTTCATCCGGCAAATTCAAAAGGCTTTTCAGATGCCAGCTGATGGCCTCGCCCTCGCGGTCCGGGTCGGTTGCGAGGTACACGGTATCCGCCGCCTTGGCAGATTTTTTCAGGTCGGAAATGATGGCTTCCTTCCCCTTGATGGGCTTGTAGACCGGTTCGAAGTCATTGTCTACATCCACGCTGAGTTTGCTTTTCTGCAAGTCCCGGAGATGGCCCATGCAAGCCTTTACCTCATAGTCCTTGCCCAGATATTTTCCAATGGTTTTGGCCTTCGCAGGAGACTCCACGATGACCAGGCTCTGTTTTGCCATAGTTACCTCCGGCGGCTTTGTTCAAAAGCCGCGTTTTCATATTCTGATCGTGCTCAGGAGCGCGTTTATTCTGTAAGGGTCACGGCGCGGGTATAGTGCTTGCCCGCGTGCTGGACCACATATTGGTCGATTTCAAGGACCGTCAGGGCGGAGAGCACCCGGCGGGTGGGAATGTCCACCAGCTCGGTGAGGTCATCCACCTGCATCGGCTCCGTGTCGGAAAGTGCCTTTAAAATGGCGATCTGGTCGTCCGTCAGCTCCACATCGCTGCGGGACAGGCTGAGGGCAGGGGCCACGGGCTTCGGCTCCGGCACCATCCGGGCCTGATAGCCCAAGGTCTCCGGCTCCTCCCGCGCCTCTTTCAGATTCAAAGTGAAGCGGCCCTCATACTCCCGCAAAATGTCGGACGCATCCGTTACCAGCCCCGCGCCGTCCCGGATCAGGCGGTTGCAGCCCACGCTGGTAGGTGCGTCGATGGGACCGGGGACCGCAAATACATCCCGGCCCTGCTCCAGCGCCGTAGCGGCGGTAATAAGCGCACCGCTCCGTTCCGGCGCTTCCACCACCAGAGCCGCTAAGGACAGACCGGAAAGAATACGGTTCCGCACCGGGAAATGCCCCGGCGCCGGCTCCGTTCCCGGCGGATACTCCGATAGCAGTACGCCGGATGCTGCCACATCCTCGTAAAGATACCGGCTTTCATAGGGATAGTGCACATCCAGACCGTTGCCTGTAACGCCGATGGTAATGCCGCCGGCACGCAGAGCGCCCCGTGTGGCCGCGGCGTCGATGCCCTTTGCCAGACCGCTCACCACCACCGCGCCGCCGGAGGCAAGTCCGAAGCCCAGCTTCTCCGCGCAGTTCACGCCGTAGGGCGTACAGTCCCGGGTGCCTACCACCGCCACGGACATCAGATCGTCCAGCAGCGGCAGCTTGCCCTTATAGTACAGCAGCACCGGCGGGTCATAGATATTCTTCAGCCGCCCCGGATAGGCCGCATCGGAAAATGTCAGCAATCCGATATCCAATCGCTGGCAATCCGCCAGAATGCGGTCTGCCTGTGCAAGCTCGTGATTTTCCAGCAGCTTTAGCTGACTGAGGTCGGCCCCTTCTGTCAGGGAAAGCTCATCGGGGTCCGCGTAGAATATGCTCTCCGGGTCGCCAAAGCGGCGCAGAAGCGCCAGCTTGGTCTGATTCCGCAGGCCCTTCAACTCCGACAGCCATACCCAATATTTCAGCATATCCCGCGTCCTCCCCGTTCAGTCATTCCGGGCGGCCTCCCACAGCAGGACCGTGGCTGCCGCCGCCGCGTTCAACGATTCGCAGTGCTCGCTCATGGGTATTTTGATCGTCCGGTCACAGAGGGCCAACACGCCCTCCGTCAGTCCCCGGCCCTCACTGCCGATGGCAATGGCGCAGCGGTTGTAATCCACCGCACGGGCGTCCAGGGTATCCTCCCGCAGCGCCGCGCCGTAAAGAGGAATGCCGCTCTTTTTCAGCAGAGCGGACAGCTCCTCCGCCCCCACCGTCCACACCGGGCAGCGGAACACCGCTCCCATGGTAGCCCGGAGGGTCTTGGGGTTATAGAGATCCGCGCAGCCGTTCACCAGAAACATTCCATCGGCATGGAAGGCGTCCGCCGTGCGGAGGATGGTGCCCACGTTGCCGGGGTCCTGCAAGGTGTCCAACACCACATAGCGGCGGCCCGCCAGCGTTTCCGGCAGCGGCTCCGTGTGGATGGCGCAGGTAAACAGCGTCCCCTGAGGGGTCTCCATGGGAGAAACGGACCGCATCACATCCGCCGGGACCTCAACCAGCCGTACACCCTTCGGCAGCGGCGGAGCTTCCGTCCCCGCCGTGACCACCACGGTATGGAGCTCCGAACCCCAAAGCAGCGCCTCCTGAAGCAGCTTGGGGCTGTCACAGAGGAACTCCCCGCACTGGCGCCGGTAGGCGGCGGAGGACGATAGTTTCCGCAAATGGGTACATAGCGGATTTTGTCTGCTTGTAATGGTCTCCATCAGCCGCCTCCCTTCCCAAAAACGCTATTACGCCTCAAACAGCAGAGTATCACATCTTAAACGCATATATCATAAAGGTATCCGACTGGATTGTCAAGCAAACTTTCCGCGATACATTATAAAATAAAAAACATTTCCCCCTCAAAGCCACCCTGCCCTCCCGGAAAGCAGACCGCATCTGTCCGGCAAGCCCAATCATACCCTCCAAACGTTGGAATACATTCGAATCTGCCTGCAAAACACAGAAACAGCAGCAGGCCGATACAACTGTATCGGCCTGCTGCTGTAATAGCGATTTTCAGTTTTTTCTATGCAATCACAGAATGGACATAAACCACTCCACGGCTTCAATTTTCTGCTCCGCTCGGAGCTCGGCTTCTGGGACACCATTTGCCGCGAAAAAATGCCTGTCTCCAAATTTCTGGTCCAGACAGACGCCGATGTATTTAACGAGGTTGTCTGCGCCTCCTCGCTGCCATGCTTTACTACTGACTATGGCCAACTTCAGGGCGGCTATCCGAACCGCGTCAATATCCCACTGACAGATGCCGAGGCCGACGTAATCTTTTATCTGGCAAGCAGAAATACTGACAAATGATATCACTTTACAATCTTTCCAAATTCAGTATTTTTCGTCTCTTTTAGTCTTCGGTCAAAATGAAGCTATTTTACAAGCCTTTTTAATCGGGCGGGTGATAAAATATGACGCGGGAGGGCGATATGAAAAAAGGAATACGAACCGCCGTTTATGACACAGCGCTGCAATTAGAGGTCTTTCGCTTTCAGGGAATCGCGCAGCCCTTTCCAAGTCACTTCCACGCATATTATGTCATCGGCCTCATAGAGAAGGGGCGCCGCAGTCTCTCCTGTCGAAGTACAGTCTACTCGCTGCGCCCGGGGAACATCGTGCTCTTTAACCTCAGGGATACACACGCCTGCGTGCAAAGTGATAAAGGTGCAATGGATTAACGGGGGCTTAATATCCCAAGGGAAACCATGCTCACCTTGGTGGAAGAGATAACCGGGAAACGAGCACTTCCCGCTTTTTCCCCGGCAGTCATTGCCGACAAGGAGGCCGCTCGCTGCCTACGCCGCCTGCACGAAGCAGTCATGGGGAAAGCGTGTACGCTCCATAGGGAGAAATTGCTGCTTCTGCTGATCTCGCTGCTTCTTCCCTACTGTAGCTGTCCTTTTGAAGCGCACACACCAGAATGCCGGGTGGAAATCGAAGCGGCCTGTCGGTTCATGGAACAGCATTTTGCGGAGTACATCTGTCTGAATGACATCTGCCGCTGCGCCGTTGTGAGTAATCTACACTGCTGCGGGCCTTTACTAAGTACAAGGGCTTGACTCCCTACGGCTATCTGGAGAGCGTTCGCATCGGGGCCGCAAAAAGGCTGCCGGAACAGGGAGTCTCCCCCGTTGATACCGCGCTGCAGGTCGGTTTTTCCGATCAAAGCCACTTTACCAACTGCTTCAGTCGCTTTATCGGCCTGTCACCCGGTCTTTATCAGGATAGCTTCCGGCATTAAGGGAGCAGAAAGCCTCCTTTTTCTGTGTAAAGTATCTTTCCTTTCTCACCGTTCTATTGCAGCATTTTTCATATTTTTCCTTCCCAATTCAAAGAAAAAGAGGAAGCGTATGAGCTTAGAAAATGAAAAATGTGTGATTGTTATGGACGAGGGGCTGCCATTGGGTCTGATTGCAAATACCGCAGCCATTTTGGGAATTACCCTTGGGAAAACACTGCCGGAAGTTGTCGGCGCAGCGGTCGAGGATGCAAGCGGCCAAAGCCATCTCGGAATTATCGAATTCCCTGTCCCTATTCTCAGAAGCACCTCGGAGGCCATCAAAGTGCTGCGCGAACGGCTGTATCTGCTGGAATTTCAGGAACTGACAGTTGTGGATTTCTCCGATTTAGCGCAAAGCTGCAAGACCTACACCGAATTTGCGGAACGGATGACACAAGCTCCCGAAAATAGTCTTAACTATCTCGGCCTTGCCATCTGCGGTGCCAAAAAGAAGGTCAATCAACTGACCGGCAGTATGCCGCTGCTGCGGTGATGCGACGATCAGTGACTTTTTTGATTGTGCGGCAACAACACAATCAAAAAACCGCGTGCGTGATTTTAAAATCACGCACGCGGTTTTTGATATTTCAGCACCTTTTACCGGTTTTCATTTGTTGTCAAATTGTAGTCAAACCGCAAAAATGGCAACTTAAAAACGCTGAATCTCTTGATAAATCAAGGTTTTTAATGTTTCAAATCAGTCCAAAGGCTTCATGGTCGGGAACAGGATGACCTCTCGAATCGTGTCGGTGCCTGTAAAGAGCATCACAGCGCGGTCGATACCCATACCCATGCCGCCCGTGGGAGGCATACCATACTCCATGGCGGTGAGGAAATCCTCATCCAGCATCTCGGTCTCATCGTCACCGCGCTCCCGCTGCTCCACCTGCTTTTCAAAGCGCTCCCGTTGGTCGATAGGGTCATTCAGCTCAGAGTAAGCATTACCCATCTCACTGCGGCAGATAAAGAACTCAAAGCGCTCCGTCAGTCGGGGATCAGCAGGGCTGCGCTTGGTCAGGGGGCTGACCTCCACCGGGTACATGGTAATAAAGGTGGGCTGCACCAGATGCTCCTCGACCTGCTGATCAAAGCAGGCATACAGGGCATTGCCCCATGTCTTTTCGGCAGCATCCGCCAGCTCCACGCCCTTTGCTTTAGCGGCGGCCACAGCCTCCGCGTCATCGGAGATGGCGTCAAAGTCAATGCCAACGTACTTTTTGACAGCCTCCACCATGGTCATCCGGGGCCAGCCGGGCGTCAGGTCGATCTTCTCCCCCATCCATTCCAGCTCATAGGTGCCCAGATATTTCTTGGCAAAGGTGGTGTACACACCCTCGGCAATATCCATCATAGTGTGGAAATCGGCGTAGGCCTGATACAGCTCCACAGTTGTGAACTCAGGATTGTGCTTGGGGTCCATGCCCTCGTTGCGGAAGATGCGGCCGATCTCGTACACCCGGTCCATGCCGCCGACAATGAGCCTCTTTAAGGGCAGCTCCGTGGCGATCCGCATATACATATCAATATCCAGCGTATTGTGGTGAGTGACAAATGGCCGGGCAGCGGCACCGCCTGCGATGGTATTCAGCACAGGCGTTTCCACCTCGATATAGCCCATATCATCCAGATAATTCCGCAGATGCTTGATGAACTGAGAACGGATAACGAAGTTCTTCTTTACCTCCGGGTTCACCATCAGATCCACATACCGCTGACGGAACCGCAGTTCCTTGTCCTGCAGGCCGTGGAACTTTTCCGGCAGAGGCAGCAGGGACTTGGACAGCAGAATGATATTCTTGGCGCGAACGCTCATCTCGCCCCGCTGGGTGCGGAACGCCTCGCCCTCAACGCCGACAATATCACCGATGTCATACTTCTTGAACTTCTTATAGACTGCCTCGTCCATCTCGTCCTGACGGGCGTAAAGCTGAATTCGGCCATCCCGGTCCTGCAAATCGCAGAAGGAGACCTTACCCATGCCGCGCTTGCTCATCAGCCGTCCCGCCACTTTAACGGGCTTGCCCTCCATCTCGTCAAAGTGATCCTTGATCTGCTGAGAGGTAGCATCCCAATCAAAGCGCGTGATTTCAAAGGGATTCTGGCCCTCGGCCTGAAGATTTGCCAGCTTTTCCCGGCGAATACGGGTCTGCTCAGACAGGCTCAGCTCCGGCTGGGTCTGCGGATTCTTCTGTTCAGCCATCGTATCCTCCTCAGCGCTCAATCTTTGCGACCGTATAATGGATGTTGCCGAAGGGTGCCTCCACGATGACCTCCTGCCCCTCCTTGGCGCCGATTAGGGCCTTGCCGAAGGGGGATTCCTCGGAGATAATGCCGTGCATCGGATCGGACTCCTGAGAGCCGACGATTTTATAGCTGGCCTCCTTGCCGTCCTTGGCCCGGACCGTGACCGTACAGCCGATGGTGATGGCATCGGACGCCGCAGATTCGTCCACGATCACAACATGCTGCAAAATCTCCTCCAGCTCTGCAATCCGGGAGTACAGCTTGCCCTGCTCGTTCTTGGCTTCGTCATACTCGCTGTTCTCGCTGAGGTCGCCAAAGCCGCGGGCGATTTTGATCTGCTCCGCAACCTCATCGCTGCGGGTTGTCTTCAGATAATTCAGTTCCTCCTGAAGTTCCTGAGCGCGCGCTGCGCTCATTTTATATTCTCTTTCCATACAGCCGTTCCTTTCGTTTATCGTTGTTTGGTGAAGTATACGGCGTCTCCGCACACAATACACCTAATTTACCATAGTTTATTATTATAATAAGTGCTCCGCAAATTGTCAAGGGCAACAGAATCAGGGGCCGTTTTCTATAGAGGCAACACTTCCCCTTTCGACAATTCCCGTATTTTGTTATAAGATAGCTAAGGTACCAGACCATTCAAAGCAATCGGTTCTATATTTTATTATGAAGGAGGATCGCCGCTGTCAAATACCTTAACAGCGGCAAAAATGGAATAAAAAAGAAGCTTTTGTTGATTTTGTCTGCCTTGCTGATTTGTTCCTGTGCTGCCTGCGGAAAAAGCCCCTCTCAGTCAAATGACACGCCTGACAATCAGGACAAGCAGCCCTCTGAGGAAATTCAAGCTCCCGATTCTGAAAAGACAGAAACGGATGATTGGATTCTGCTTACAGGGGAAGATGTAATGTGGGATGCCTTTCCCATACCGACTGCCGATGTTTTCGACTTAGAGGGAGCAAATGCAGATATTTTTAATGCGATTATCCAAATCTACAGTAATCAGACCTACGCCGAAACCTATTCTCAGTCCAATCCACCTTCTACGGATTTAATTCTCCCGGTATTTGAAGTATTTGATTCGTCCACGGATTCAGATAGGAATGTCACCTACTACGGTTGGTTCCATCAATATTCCTAACTATGACCTCGGAAAGAATCTGGACTTAAACAACATCACCTATGATGGTCCTGATTTCAAAACCTTGGGCAATCTGACTCTTACATCGGACGGCAGCTCGCTATCCTATCAGGTGCTGGGTGATGGCAGCGATACGGTGGCTCAGGATATTCGAGATCTTTGTGGCCCGATGACGGAGCTGGCAAAATATTTCAACGGAGAAATCGATTCCTACAATAAGGAACCGGTCAAGGTTCCCAACCTGGACATGGAGCAGATGGTTCAGATATATCTGAACCATCTGCTCCATGTAAAATTCTCCTGCAAAAGTGCAAACAAAAGGTGCGTTCTTGTGTGTCTTAAAAACAGGCCCCGAGGAAATCCCGGGGCCTGTTTTCTATCAATGTGAGCAATTGGTAAAACGGCAGTCACGGCTCTGGAGGACGCTTCTCTCCGCAAGTAATCCGACGTCAGAATACTTACCTTACAACCTTACAATGAGATTCTCCCACATTAAATATTAAAATATAAGTCCTCACAAGCAGTTGAAATTATGCGGAGACATATAGAAACACCGTGTTTATACAGCATTGTTGACGTACAAAAAACGTCTTCACAATTTTGATGTTTCCCGGCTATGTATCGACCATCTATGAAAAAGTGGAAAGCCTTGTAATATAGGGCTCTCCAAATAAGAAACCACCCGTGTTTCGGATTTTTGCCGAAACACGGGTGGTATTCATTACATCAGATATGAAATTTGGCTTTCACACAAATTTCGTAACTGTTTCTAATCTGCAATTACTGCTCAGCCAGATGCTTGTATCTGGCGTAACGAGCATCGCAGAACTCCTGAGCCTCGGCAAACAGAACCTTGGCAGTCTCGGGGAAGGTTCTGGTCAGAGCAGCGAAACGGGTCTCGCCCATCATGAAGTCCAGCAGCTTGCCATTGGGCTCCTTGCTGGTCAGGATGAACGGGTTCTTACCCTCGGCCTTCAGCTCGGGCACATAGCGCCACAGAGGCCAATAGCCGCACTCGCTGGCTTCCTTCTCCTCCAGCTGAGCCTGGCTCATACCCTTGGAGATACCGTGGTTGATGCAGGGTGCGTAAGCGATGATAATGGAGGGGCCATGATGCGCCTCGGCTTCCTTCAAAGCCGTGATGAGGTGCTGCTCGTTGGCACCCATAGCGACCTGAGCAACATAGACATTGCCATAAGTCATGGCGATGGCACCCAGATCCTTCTTGCCGGTTCTCTTACCGCCGTTGGCGAACTGAGCCACGGCACCCAGCTGAGTGGCCTTGGAAGCCTGACCACCGGTGTTGGAATACACCTCGGTATCGACCACCAGGACGTTCACGTCAGCGCCGGAGGCCAGAACATGGTCCAGACCACCGAAGCCGATATCGTAAGCCCAACCATCGCCGCCGTACATCCAGACACTCTTCTTGGGCAGAGCATCCTTGTTGGCCTTCAGGAAGGCGATATCATCAGAGGTCTCAGCAGTGGCGTTCAGCGCAGCCACAACAGCCTCGGACAGAGCACGGGTCTTGTCGCCGTTATCGCCCTCAGCCAGCCAAGCCTCAAGAGCGCTCTTCAGAGCAGCGTCGGAGGTAGAAGCCACCACAGCCTCGGCGTGAGCAGCCATCTGACGGCGCATCTGGTCGATGGACAGCTTCATGCCCAGAGCATACTCGGCGTTATCCTCGAACAGAGAGTTGGAGTTTGCGGGGCCGTGACCCTTCTCATTGACCGCATAGGGGAAGGAAGGAGTGGAGGAACCCACAACGTAAGCGCAACCGGTAGCAGAGGTAACGAACATCCGGTCACCGAACAGCTGAGACATAAGCTTCATGTAAGGAGCCTCGCCGCAGCCGGCGCAGGCGCCGCTGAACTCGTACAGAGGACGCTCGTACTGAGAACCGCGAACAGTGAACTTGTCCATGGGGTTGGCCTTGGTGGACAGAGTCAGAGCATGGTCCCAGTTCTCCTGCTCGGGCATCTGGGTATCCAGCAGCTCCATGACCAGAGCCTTCTCCTTGGCGGGGCAGACATTGGCGCAGGCGCCGCAGCCCTGGCAGTCCAGAGGATCGACCTGCATACGGAAGGTCAAGCCCTCAAAGCCCTTGCCCTTGGCCTCCTTGGTAACGAAGGCGGCAGGCTTTGCAGCCTCTTCCTCCGCGTTCAGCAGGAAGGGACGAATCGCGGCGTGGGGGCAGACCAGAGCGCACTTGTTGCAGCCAATGCAGTTCTCGGGGATCCACTTGGGCACCTTCACAGCGATGCCGCGCTTCTCATACTTAGAAGTCTCAGAGGGGGTAACACCATCAGCGTAGGGCATGAACTCGCTCACGGGGATGGCATCGCCGGCCTGCTTGTTGACAGGGATCTGGATCTCACGGATGTAGTGAGGCAGGCTTGCGTCGGGAGCCTTGGTATCGTCAGCCAGAGTCTTCCAGGACTCGGGAACGTCGATCTTCACGGCAGCGTCAACACCTCTGTCAACGGCGGCACTGTTCATGTCGACGATCTTCTGGCCCTTCTTGGAGTAGGACTTGATGATAGCGTCCTTCATGTACTTCACAGCATCCTCGATGGGGATGATGCCGGAGAGCTTGAAGAAGGCAGCCTGCAGCACGGTGTTGGTGCGGTTGCCCAGACCCAGCTCCATAGCGATAGCGGTAGCGTCGATGGTGTAGAAGTTGATTTCACGCTCGGCGATCTGACGCTTCACGCGGTTGGGCAGGTGCTCCTCCAGCTCAGCGCCGGTCCAGCTGGTGTTCAGCAGGAAGGTGCCGTGAGGCTTGATCTCGGAGACGATATCGAAGTCCTTGATGTAAGAGGTCTTGTGGCAGGCCACAAAGTCAGCCATGGTAACATAGTAGGTGCTGTGGATGGGCTCATGGCCGAAGCGCAGGTGGGACTTGGTAACGCCGCCGGACTTCTTGGAGTCATACTCAAAGTAAGCCTGAGCGTACTGGTCGGTGTGGTCACCGATGATCTTGATGGAGTTCTTGTTGGCGCCAACGGTACCATCGGAGCCCAAACCCCAGAACTTGCAGGAGATGATGGACTTGCCGGCGGTGACGATATTCTCGCCAACGGGCAGGGACAGATGCGTAACGTCATCGTTGATGCCGACGGTGAAGTGGTTCTTCTTCTCACCCTTCATGTTGTCGAACACGGCCTTCATCTGGGCAGGAGTGGTATCCTTGGAACCCAGGCCATAGCGGCCGCACAGAGCCTCGATGTTGGTACGCTTGCCTTCCCACAGAGCGTCGCACACATCCAGATACAGAGGCTCGCCGGGAGCGCCGGGCTCCTTGGTGCGGTCCAGAACGGTCAGGCACTTGCAGGTAGCGGGAATCTTCTCCAGCAGACGCTCCATGGAGAAGGGACGGAACAGATGGACCTGAATGAAGCCGACCTTCTCGCCGCGCTCCATCAGATAATCAACAACCTCCAGCAGGGTCTCGCAGACGGAGCCCATAGCCACCACAACGCGCTCAGCATCGGGAGCACCGTAGTAGTTGAACAACTGATAGTCGCGGCCAGTGACCTCGTTGATCTTGCCCATGTACTCCTCGACAATGGCGGGCAGCGCATCATAGGCGCTGTTGCAGGCCTCGCGGGACTGGAAGAAGGTATCGGGATTCTGCAGGGTGTTGCGCAGAGTGGGATGCTCGGTGCTCAGGGCATGATCCTTGAAGCGCTGAACAGCGTCCCAATCCAGCATCTTGCCCAGATCCTCATAGTCCAGAACCTCGACCTTCTGAATCTCGTGAGAGGTCCGGAAGCCGTCGAAGAAATGCTGGAAGGGGATGGAGCCCTTGATGGCGGACAGGTGGGCAACGGCAGCCATATCCATAGCCTCCTGCACGCTGGAAGAAGCCAGCTGTGCCCAGCCGGTCTGGCGACAGGCCATAACGTCGGAATGATCACCGAAGATGGACAGAGAGTGGGTTGCCACGGTACGGGCAGAGACGTGCATAACGCCGGGCAGCTGAGAACCGGCGATACGGTACATGGGCGGGATCATCAGCAGCAGGCCCTGAGAAGCGGTGTAGGTGCTGGTCAGGGAGCCGGTCTCCAGAGAGCCGTGCATTGCGCCGGCCGCGCCGGACTCCGCCTGCATCTCGACCAGCTTTACGGGCTGGCCAAACAGGTTCTTCTTGCCGTTGGCAGCCCACGCATCCACATGGTCAGCCATGGGGCTGGAAGGAGTGATGGGGTAAATGGTAGCTACCTCAGTAAACGCATAAGACACGTATGCGGCAGCTTCATTACCGTCCATCGTTTTAAACATTTTGTTTTTTGCCATGAACGTAATTCCTCCTATTTTTCTTCCCTGTATTGAACACGGCGGCTCTCCACCCTTTGATGTGGAGCCCATATTGGGCGGATCAGCCTACTGATCAAGCTGCATCCTTGAAAACGCTCCCAATCACATTGGAGGCATTTTATTGGACACAGCCCGGTCCTCACATGATTATAACTCTACACATTATAAGTTTGCAAGTCCAAAATGCTTCAAATTGTGAAAATATTTACAATTTGGTAAAATATTCCCATCATTTTTATTTACCGCATATCGCATCTCCACTCCGGTCCTGTGTCTTGTTTTGGCAAATATATGACCTTCTTCCCTCCATAAATGCTGTAAATACAGCAAATTCGGTATAATAACCGTCAAAACCGGAAAAGTTCCGCATCAAGTTCACGTTCATGAACTATAGCTTTTCCTAATAATCTGCTATGAAATAATGGTATTGCTGCTTTTGCCATAAAACGCTGCAGTCTCTCAAGCAAGCTGCCCGCTGCCGCAGAACAGAAGCAGGTTCTGTTATGAACAACAATTTCAATAAACCTGTTGGCCACCGTCTATATTTAGCTTGAAAAGCCAACTGATACTCCAGAGCAAAAGTCGGAAAGCTCATTGGTCTTCGTGAAAATACAACAAAAAAATATGAAGATGGTAATTGTAAAATCAATAAATATCGAATGCCTAAAAAGCCTTTGGCTCCAAATATAGTGCACATGAAACCGAAGGCTTCAATTCCAACTCAGCAGAAGTAGATTCTTCGAAAATGTCGATCTTATATCACAATACCTTTCCAACCCAAGTAAATACTTCTTCTATATCGAGCCTTATGTCATACTTTGAGCCCTTATTTGAAGCTGATTCCGAAAATCATATTATATTGTTGTTCGTACTTATTTGAGCCGTGAGTTTAGATGTTAATTCTGACGCTAAAACGATTGTTGATCTCGTTCTCAAGCCCTCCATTGATCAGGAAAAAGAAGCCTGAGAAAAACTCGAAACCGATTCTACCGTTGTTGGCGACGTTACTGCACGTCCAATAATATCCCCGTGGTATCGCTCTACGAACTCCGGCACACCTATGTCAGCGTCAACAAAGAGATGCTGGAGGGGCTAAAGAAGATGACAATTGGGCACAGTCAAGATATGGATACTGATGGGATCTACGGACATCAAATGGCCGGAGATTTGGCGAAGGCAGCCGCCTTTACTGAAGAAGCATTTTCTGAAATTATCAAGGCAAAATGAAAAGTGTGTACCTTCGTGTGTACCTGACAAAATAAAAACCCTGTAACCATTCGGGTAATGTTCATAGGGACACAAGTTGACACCATATCTTGCAAGGGGGCGGACAGCGTTTGCTGTCCGCTTTCTTGCTTTTTTTCTCTGTTTTTTTATGCGGGAAGCTGGAATACCTCACTCAGGGGCGGCGCAATGCGCGGCTGCGCCTCGCCCTGCTCCATCGCGCTGTCCACCGTGCCGATGTCGCGGTACACGATGCGGATGCTCTGGTGGGAGCTGCGGGAGTATTTCTCCGTCCGCTCGCCTACCTCGATCCGCTGGATGAACAGGCGCAGCAGCTCCGGCGTCAGCTCGTCGATGGCGGTATACTGCTTCGCCTTCTCAACGAACGTGTTCACATTGGCGGAGGCGGCTTTCAGCTTTTCCAACCGGGCCTCCTTTTCGGGGATCTGTTCCTCCAACGCTTTCTGTTCGACGGTGTAATCGCCCGCCAGCATCCGGTACTGCTCATCGGTCACCCGCCCCAGCACATTGTCCTCATAGAGCCGCTTGAACAGCTTGGACAGTTCCTCTCTGCGCCGCCGCATGGTATCCAGATCTTTTTGGATCGTGTTCATCTCACGCCGCAACTCCAGCGTATTCTTGCTGCCGATGTAGGCGGCGAACTGCTTTTCCTTCATCCGCGCGAAGTGCGTCACCCGGCGCAAGTCCTCCAGCACAACGGCTTTCAGTTCAAACTCCCGGATGTGATGCGGCGTGCAGACGGTCTTGCCCTTTTTGCCGTAGGTGTAGCACTTGAAGTTGTACTCCGTCCGCTTCATCGTGCTGGCTCTGTGCAGCACCAGCGGCTTGCCGCAATCCGCGCAGAACACCAGTCCAGAGAAGATGTTCGGCTCGTCCATGTGCTTGGGGACACGCTTTTTGTGCTGACGCACCTCCTGCACGATGTCCCACTGCTCCTGCGTGACAAGGGCTTCGTGGGTGTTCTTCACCACGAACCGCTCACTTTCAGGGCGCTCCACACGCTGCTTGTTTTTGTAGGAGATCGTAGTGGTACGCAGTCCAACCGAGTGTCCGAGGTAGACCTCATTGTTCAGAATGCTGGTGACGCTGTTGGAAGACCACAGGCAGGGTCTGGTGGTGTCCAGTCCCCGATGGCTTTTCCCGGTCTTGCGGTAGTAGGCGTTGGACGGGTTCACCACCTGCTCTTTGGTGAGGATGGTGGCGATTCGCTTGGGGCCGTTTCCAGCGGCGCAGAGAGAGAAGATGCGCTTCACCACAGGTGCGGTGTCCTCGTCCGGAACCAGCGTGTTGGCGTCACCATCACTTTTCCGATAGCCGTAGGGCGGTCTGCCGCCCAGCCGCTCTCCCTGCTCCGCTTTCATTTTCATGACCGCACGGACCTTGCGGCTGGTATCCTTGGCGTGAAGCTCGTTGGCCCAGTTGCGGATGGGGTTGAAGTCATTGCTGCTCTCCACCGTGGAATCCACGCCATCGTTGACCGCGATGAAGCGGACATTCTTCTGGGGGAAATATATCTCCATGTAGTAGCCCACCTGAAGGGATTCTCGCCCCAAGCGGGAGGCGTCCTTTACGATGAGGTTCGCCACCTGTCCCACTTCGATCATCTCCACGATGATCTTTTTCCATGAAGGCCGCTCAAAGTTCGTACCAGAGTAGCCGTCATCCGCAAGGAAGATGGTGTTCTCGAAGCCCTTTTCTTTTGCGTATTTCTCCAGCAGGGTGCGCTGGTGCTGAATGCTGTTGGACTCTCCGGCCCGCTCGTCCTCCTGACTGAGCCGTCCGTAGAGTACGGTGTATTGCTGATTTTCTTGACCTGCCATAGTTACCTCCTTTTCGTTGGGGCAGGCCGGTACGGTAACACGAAGTATACCGCACCGGCTCTCGCAAGTCTACCGGAATTTTACTGCTCATGATGCTCCCGCTCTAACTTTGTGTCGATGAGCTGCAGGAGCTTGTCTGTGGGTGTTGCCGATGCGCCGCCGGGGAATACGGAGGTCACAAAGAAGCACTTCCCACCAACCAGCATCGCCCGTTGACGGGTGAGGTCATCGCCCTCCCATTTGGCTGTGCTGTCACGGAACAACGTTTCCACGCCGCCGTCCTCGGAGCGGCGCAGGATGACCTGCTCCGGCCGGTAGGCGCCGAGGATGCCCGTGTCACGATAAATTTCCCAATCCTGTTTCATTACAATCCTCCCATGGTTTGCTCATGCTGTTGCTTTTTCTGTTCTTCTCGCGCAGACTGCTCGTCCAATTTTTCTTTCACAGCCATAGCCGCGCCCGCGGCGAAGCCGATCGCCGCGCCGAGGTTTTCGGCGGCGATTTTCGCCTCCATGCGCCGCCGCTTTTCCTCGGCGTCCTCGTCCTCATCCAGCAGTGTTCCTACGGCAGACAGTCCTGCCACGGCGGGAATCAGAGGAACAGGCCGCGGATCGCCGCCGCGCCATACCAACCCGCCAGTGCCGCCGTGCCAAGGATCAGCATCAGCATGATCCACTTGAGGGCCACCAGCAGGCTGAAGTCCGGGAGCCAGTCGATCCACTTGGAGGAATATTTCTCGCTCAGATTCCCAACCCGTTCCAGCAGTCTGTTCATCTCTGTCAGCGATCTCTGCATCTCCGTGAGCGACTTCTGCACCGGTGTCAGGTCGACGTGCGTTTTCAGCTCCGGCAGGGCCTTCCGAATTTCCTCCAGCTCCCAGTTTATTCCGTCTGCCTGCTCCGCCAGCTTGCTCATCGCCTGCGGCAGATCGCACTGGATCACGATGGGCTGGATCGACTGCGGCTGCGGCGCGCTGCTCGGCTGATTCAGCCGTTTCAATTCCTCCATCGGTTTCCGCTGCTCGATGAAATTTTCTCTTGATGAGCTCTGTGCGTATTCTGAATTCATGCTCCATGACCTCCTTGCAGTACTTTTCTTCATGTAATTTGCTGTCGCGGCATCTCATGCCGTCCGGCGTGGTGTAGGTGATGTACTTGCGCCCACTTTCCCAGCGGACAGCGTAGCCCTCGGACGCCATCAGGGAAACGAAGGCGTCCTTGTCGGCGGCGTATTTCATGCACTCGTCAATGGTGTTCATGAGCCGAAGCTTCCAACTCTGTCCCTTCAGCGCTGTGTGATACTCCGCGCCGCTCATGCCGCGGGCCTGCTGCGCGGTCGGCTCAAAGACCGGCAGATCCATCTCCAGACAGATCACGTCATTGCGCCGCATCAGTTCTTGAATCTGTTCCTTCGCCATGTGCAGCTTTTTGCCGGTCTCGAAATTGACGGAGTTGATGACGCAGTGAGAGTGGACGTGCTCGCGATCTACATGGGTGCAGACCAGCACCTCGCAGCCGTCGAAGTATTCCGCCAGCCGCCGCGCGGCTTCGTGGGCCTGCCGTGGATCAATCATTTTACCTTTTGGGAAGCTCTGCACCAAGTGATAGAACATCGTGCCGCCGTCCTTGTGGTAGAGCAGTTTCGTGTTCAGGAAGTCGTCATAGACGCTTTGCGGCTGGCAGTTGATGCCGCTGACGAGCGCCCCGCCCTCCCATGCGGTTTTCTTTTCCTGCATGACGTAGAGCATCACGCCGCGCATGGCGGCGCGGGACTGTGTGCCCTTTTTGTAGTTCACGAAATGTACGATGGCCATACGGCTCACCGACCTTCCATGACTGACCGTAGCGCAACGCTGACCTCGGACAGCTCACCGGCAGCTTTTTCCAGACCGATGACCTGCACCTTGCCCATGTTGGCGAGGACGGTGAGGCGGTTGATGTTGCTGCCGATGCCCTTGAGCTGGCGGAGCAGTTCTTTCTGTTCGTCGATGACCACGATCCGCTTTCCGAGACAGCAGGCAGTGACGTAGTCGCTCATGGACATGTGGGCCTTCGCCGCCAGCGCTTTGATCTTCTCGCGGTCAGCGGACGCCATGCGCGTGCTGAATTTGATATCTTTTTTCATGTTTTTCTCCAATCGTAGCTAAAAGTGAGTCCGGGCTTCTGCCCGAAAATGGGGTGCGGGGCCATGCCCCGCCCAGTGCATTTGGCAGGGCAGCAGCTTCGCCGCAGACCAGACAAATGCGATGCTGGCCACCTCCAACGGAGGTGATAAAAGCTCCCGTAACAGGGAGTCTCTGCGCCTATTGGGAATAACGGCTTACGCAGAGGAATTTTCCATCTGCGGCAGAGAAATAAAATGTTTCTTCTGCTGGCTTTTAAGGAATTTTTCTCCCTTCACACAGCGCTTTTTCGGCGTTCCTGCATGGGGGGTGGTATCATTACCCTCGGCGTGCGCTTCATGCCGTTGAAACACTGGACGCGCAGGAGTTACGGCGGCTTATTTGCCGTTTTTATGCTACCCCGGAATTTGCCCTGTGCGGGCTGAATCTCCCCTCGGCGGGTACACACGCCACCCCAGCCCCGAACCGCGCACACAGCGGCTCACACGCCGAAATACGGCGGGTTCTCAGGGTCGATGGTGACGATGTTTCCGGCAGCGGGATCATCGACACCATCGACCCTTTTCAGGCAGATCAGACGGTCGCCGTTGCTCTTGCGGAAGGACACCGTAATGCCGTTTCTCCTTAGAGCGTCAACGCTTTTACGGATTCGGTGGGAGAAACTGTTGGGGGTCAGTCCCTCCGTACCGGCAGGGTCGATCTTTTCCAACAGCGCCTTGGCAGGGGCGCTGATCTCCGGCTGCCGGCGCAGCAATTCAGAGAGAAGAAAAAGAATTCTCTCGTTGGGCTGCTCTTTCTGTTCGCAGTCATCTGACAGCTGTTTCCAGACATGATCCTCGCCATCGAACTCCAATGCCAGTTCCCGGTAGGGGATGTCCCGCCCGGTGCAGTAGAGCGTGGCGGTGTTCTCCATCATTCTTCCTTCTGAGAAAGAAATCACATTTTGCCGCATCGCCTCTCCACGCAATGCCAGCGGCTTTGCGTGGCTCTCCGTTCAGAACCCAGCAAAGCGGTTCTGAACGGAAAAGGAGGAGCGACGAAATGAGTGAGTTTTCGACGTAGGCGGAAACGAAGGATATGAAGTCCGCGACGACGCGGCATAGGGGTTTGCGTCATTGCCCACTGTGCGGATACGCTGGAGCGTGTCGATGACGATGAGCCTGGTCTGCGGATGCTTTTTCAGGAATTGTTCGATCTGTTCCACCAGCCCGTTGTGGAGCTGCTGGGACATGACGGCGAAGTGCAGCGTGGGCGGCGCGTCCTCCGTGAGATCAAAGAGGCGGCTTTGGATGCGCTGGAAGTTGTCCTCCAGACAGAGGTACAGTACCTCGCATGGCCGTGTGGCGAATGTCCAGAGCGGCTTGCCCCGCGCGGCGCAGAGACACAGCCACAGTGCCAGCCACGATTTGCCGATCTTCGGCGCGCCTGCCAGCAGGTGCAGTCCCTGGGGCAGCAGATCGTCGACCACGAAGAAGGCCGGCTCGTAAGCGGTGCTTTGCAGCGTGTCCGCGTCAATGGTTTGCAGTCGGTTCATAAAAATTTCTCCTTTCTGAGTTGGAGTGTTTATTTCTTTCAGGCCTGTGCTTGTATCGTAACATGGGGATTGACTTTCGAAAATAGGTAATGTATCATTTTACTACATACACTATATTGAGGCGAATACATTATCTACTGGGAGAGGGCTTATGTCTGTTTTAGGAAAAGACCTGTTTGATTTTCAGCGTTCGCATACGAACACAAAAGTGGAATTTGGCGCATCCGGCTACTGGGTGGAGATGGTCCCGGAGATGCAGCCCTACGGAACTGTGCTGACGGAGATCCTAAATCTGGATGTCACACCTTTTCAGAAGCTGTTGGACAGGTTGAACACCGCTGTCCACGAAAAGAATTATGATGACGCTCCGCGTGCCTATATGGACATGCAGAAGGGTTTTGGATCTCTGCCGCTCTACCGATTGTATCTGATGGACTTCCGTTATTTCGGAGATATGAAGATCGAGGAATTTGTGGGTGAGGAAGTGCGGGAGGCATTTGCGAAATATGTGATCAATGAGGAGCGCGAAATACCATCCTTCATGCAGCAGCAGATCAAGGACATTCAGCTCATTCAGGAGCGGTACGCGTGGTTTCTGGACCGGGTTTTTGCAAACGCTGTGTTTGAAAAGAAAAAAGGCCAGAGAAAAGAATCTCTGGCGCAGTTGATCTATTCCAGCGGTTATGAGGCTTTTGTCAGCGGTGTCAGTTTGGGGAAGGACCCGGAGGTAGACGCGCCGCTGGTAAGAGCGCAGTACCGCATCCGGGGCGAAAGAGAAAATGCCGAGGTAGTTGAGAAGATGTATTTTGACCGGCTGCTGGATTTCGTCTATGTGGAGCTTATGAAGGGGCTGCAGAAGGGCTTTGTGCCGAAACGCTGTGCCA
Organism: Neopoerus faecalis; assembly: GCF_029218125.1. Lineage (NCBI taxonomy): Bacteria > Bacillati > Bacillota > Clostridia > Eubacteriales > Oscillospiraceae > Neopoerus > Neopoerus faecalis. The sequence goes on from NZ_JARFXX010000003.1 coordinate 280,878, forward strand.
ACTGCGGACGCTGGTTCTTGCAGATGCCGGGTATGACCTACGCCTATTGCGGCGAACCGGCGCCGGGGCAGGATGGCAAGACCTGCCGGGAGATCGGAGCCACCAGCAGCTTTCGCAGCAAGGTGCGGAACAACGATGTTTGGAAAGCACATCAGCGGGCCTACAAAAAATATTTTGCCCGTACCCGAAAGGGGACGATGAGCAAGGGCGTGTTTGAAGTGTGGTCCCGGAAAATGGAGACGCTGCGGGACGATGCGCTGATGGAATATGGCAGAGCGCAGAGCGAAGAGGAACGCCAGCGCATTGTGGATGAGGTCACGCAAAAACTGAATAAGCTGTGAGCGAAAAAACAGGAGGGAGCTGCGTCCGCAAATGCGGATGCAGTTCCCCCCTGTGCTGCGGTGCCGAAGCACTGCGTAGTCCCATTACGGAGCCCTGAGCAGTGGAGCACTTCGCAGACGGCTCTGGATCATACTGACAACAGCTTGTGTTTGATTTGCAATGTAAATCTTGACATTCCATCCAACAGCCTGTACTCTTAAATCGTATTATCTTACAAATACACAGTTTAACCTGCGCACAATAAAGCGATCGCACGATTCACAAGGAGTGAGGATGATGTCGGAAGAAATGGTTTTCAGAAAGCGCCGCCTTTCGTCTTTTCAAATTATCATATTGGGCTTTGCAGGGGTGATCCTGCTGGGCGCGCTGCTGCTGATGCTGCCGCTCTCCACAACAGCCGGGTGCGTAACGCCATTTCATGAAGCGCTCTTCACCGCGACCTCCGCTGTTTGTGTAACGGGTCTTGTGGTGCAGGATACCGGCAGCTATTGGTCGGTCTTTGGCCAAGTGGTGATCCTGACGCTGATTCAGATAGGTGGACTCGGTGTTGTCACCGTGGCGGCATCGTTTGCGCTGCTGTCCGGGCGAAGGATCTCTCTGATGCAGCGCAGCACCATGCAGGACGCCATCTCAGCGCCGAGGGTCGGAGGGATCGTCCGGCTGACACGGTTCATCCTGCAGGGAACATTTCTGATCGAACTGATCGGCGCACTTGCCATGCTGCCGGTGTTTTGCCGCGACTACGGATGGCGCGGGATCTGGATGGCGGTATTTCACTCCATCTCCGCCTTTTGCAACGCGGGGTTTGACATTCTGGGAACGAACGGCAACTTGTATCCGTCCCTTACCGGTTACGTCCAAAATCCGGTGATCAATATCACGATCATGCTGCTGATCATAACCGGCGGCATCGGTTTCTTGACGTGGGATGACATTTGCGAAAACAAGCTGCACTTCCACCGTTATCGAATGCAGAGCAAGGTGATTCTTGTCACGACACTTGCACTGATCGTCCTTCCGGCGCTGTTTTTCTTCTTTGTGGACTTTGGTACCCTTCCCCTCAGAGCGCGGGTCCAGGCAGCCCTGTTCCAATCGGTCACGCCGAGAACGGCGGGCTTCAACACGGTCGATCTACCCGCCATGTCCAGCGCGTCGCTGGGCGTGATGATCCTTCTGATGCTCATCGGCGGTTCTCCCGGCTCCACGGCAGGCGGCATGAAAACCACTACGCTGGCAGTTCTGCTTGCCAATGCTGCCGCGACCTTCCGCCAGCGGGACAGTGCCCAATTCTTTGGGCGCAGAGTCGATTGCAGTGCCGTCAAAACCGCCGCGACCATTCTGACGATGTACCTTGCGCTGTTCTTTGGCGGAGGCATTTTTATCAGCGTATATGAGAATCTTCCGCTGTCCTCCTGCCTGTATGAAGCAGCGTCGGCGGTAGGCACGGTGGGACTGACATTGGGTATTACGCCGCAGCTGCACATTCCCTCGCAAATGGTATTGATCGCGCTGATGTATCTGGGCAGAGTCGGCGGGCTGACGCTCATTTATGCGACGGTGTCCAGCAAAAAAAGCGGCAATGCAAAGCTGCCGCAGGAAAGAATCACGATTGGATGAGCAAAGGAGTTGTCTATCCCATGAAAAATGTTTTATTGATTGGAGCAGGCCGCTTTGGGCGGCATATCGCCATGCAGCTTTCTCAACTGGGGCATCAGGTCATGGCAGTCGATACCAACGAGGAGCGGATCAACGATGTGCTTCCGTTTGTCACCAACGCACAGATCGGTGACAGCACCAATGCGGAGTTCCTGCGTTCGCTCGGCATCGGGAATTTTGATGTTTGCTTTGTGACCATCAGCGGCAGCTTCCAGAACTCGCTGGAAACCACCTCGCTGCTGAAAGAGCTGGGCGCAAAATGCGTGGTATCCCGCGCCGAACGCGATGTGCAGGCGAAGTTTCTGCTCCGCAACGGCGCAGATAACGTGGTCTATCCCGAAAAGCAGATGGCAAAATGGGCAGCGATTCGCTTCACTGCCGACCATATTTTTGACTATATAGAGATCGATGAACAGCACGCCATCTTTGAAGTTCAGGTGCCAGAGGCGTGGGTCGGGAAAAGCGTTGGCGAGCTGGATGTCCGCAGGAAGTTCGGCATCACCATTCTCGGCATCAAACGTGCAGGAAAAACGGATGTTTCCGTTACGCCGGACACCATATTGTCCGATGACATTACGATCCTGGCATTGGGTGAGTATAAAGCCCTGCAAAAGTGCTTTCGGATTTGAAATGATATTATCGCTCCCAGCCGTCGTTGCTTTTCTTTTTTCGCTTTTGCTGTACCTGTTGCATTTTCTGCTTCTGCCGCACGGACTCCCGAACAGACCCGTTCTTCAACTTCCTCTTCAGCAGATTTGCCACATCACGCTTGCTGAACAGCATCATCACCGGGGCGTATTTATCACCGTAAGGAATGTTCAATAATTGTTAAGCCAAAAAAACGGCCCTCTGCCAATGAAAAGGCAGAGGGCTGAGTTTTAATTCAATGCTATATCCCGTATCAAGTCTGCGTATTCAATTGAAATGTGACGCTCAAATAAACTTGGGATCAAAGAAAAAATAAGTCGAGGGAATTTCCCTCGACTTACTTTTTCGTGCCCTGTACCGTCCGGTTTGCCCCATAGGTCACATTGTGTACCTATGAACATGAACCGTTGTGGTTACAGGGTCTTCCTTGGATAGTGTTGATGAAAAAGATGCGGAATGTTATTCAAGATAGTGCCGTTGTTGCGAAGAAATTTGAATCCTCATCCGTTCTCCCAAAATTCCACGCATCAAAGTACTTAGCTGTATCGTCGGTTTCATCAAATCCATCGTTATCAAGTCCGAGTACCTTCATTAAGGCTTCATATTCTTCTCTTTGAAAATCTATAGTTGATTCCATAAAGTCACCATCATTTCTTTTGAGATGTAATATACCGTGCACCATTTTGATTTTCAATCAATTTTGTAGCTGCAGTTGCATCAATTGTGATAATAAACGCATGGTGGACACTAAGTACCAATTCTTGTAAAGTCTGGTCAGATTCTAGTTCTGTAATATTAAGACCAAGTTCCTTGCAAAAGTCAACGGTAAAGTGCCGAGAGTGCGATTTGTTATTTGCATTTAACTTTTTTACAATTTTAGTAGCTTTCTTTTTTGCTGTGGTAGGATCTTCATCACTAAACATATATTGAATTAACCAATCACTTGCCAACTGGCTCGATAAGTTGATTGCATCCATTACAGTATAAAAGAATGCTGCGGGATATTTTTTGAGCTGTAGTTCCCAATATGTTTTTGCATCAATGTTACGGTCAAGATCGTTTTTTGCCTCGCGGAATTCATTAACGATGTTGTAAGCGGGGACACCACCATATTGAGGGTCAATTGGCCCTAGGCAAGAATGCTTCCCCATGATAATTGTTTTTGCTGAGCATGCTAACATAGTTCCAGCAGACATTGACATCTGTGGAACAATAACACGTATGTCATCCTTGAATTTGCTGTGTAAATACTTTACGATTCCTTCTGTTGCTGTCGGATTTCCTCCTGGCGTATGAAGAATTAAGTCGAGACCTTTATCCGTATCAAGCCCCTTAATCGCATTCATAAAACCGGTTATATCGCTGTCATTTATATCGATATTTTGCGATTTTAAGGGTTTGAGCCACCCAGAGTAATAGGCTATAACATTTCGATTTGTATACTCGGATAATTTGCTAATATACTTCGTTCTCAAATCGTCACAGGATAATCCGGGTACAGCATTTCCACTAGCATCCGTATGCGGCTGTAATTCCGACAAAAGATCTCCCCAAGAAGGCATATTTCTACTCCTTTCCTCATTATACTATAAATTTAACGCGGAAAGTTGCAAATGTCAATTGAGAAATTCCAATCTGAAATGTTAATTATTATGCTTTAGACATTTATTTCAATACGAATAATTCAACGTGATTGAAGAACCTTTAACTTTCCCAAAATGGAAATAATCAACTATATAGTCAGTGTTCCAAGAAAATTCCATGCGAAATTTGCCTCCATTCTAATCAATTCTATTATGCCAAAGTAGGAGTATGAATACATCTGTTTTCCTAAGCAATTACATTATAATTACTACTTCACATATATTAGGACTAAACCAATAGTTGAACCAAGATATGCAACCGTCGACGTATCGGAGAAACTTTTGCCGAAGCTGTGTCCTTGCTTATAGCGGCCTTTTTACATCGGTACTAATATTGCACATCGCATTAGCACCAAAGTCTTGCAAGTTTCCTCGTCTCATTTTCCGTGATATCCTAACCTAATAATAAGGGAGGATATTACTATGAAATATTCAAACGAAGAAAAGCTATCCATTGTCGCACGCTGTCAGCAAGGGGAAAGCGTCGCCGCTCTTTCCAATGAACTCTCTATCCCACGCAGTACCTTATATCGGTGGCTCAAATCTTTTCCTACAGACAGTGCTGGAAAGCCGTTAAAGTTTTCCTATCAAGAATACACATTACTCCAGCGTAAAGTTGAAAAGTTGCAAAACGTCATCACGATTCTAAAGTCTGCCGATTGCTTGGTATCTGCGCCATTAAAGGAACGGCTGTACGCGCTGGAACCGTTTTATGGGAAGTATGAGGTCCACACAATATGCGAAGCACTGGATGTCGACCGTGGTACATTTTACAATCATATGTTACGAAACAAGCGTGAAAATGCCTGGTTTGAAAAGCGCCGAGAAGAGTATTGCCAACTGATCCGCGATGTGTTCGATGAATATCAGCAGGTGCTGGGCGCGGAGAAAATTCAAACGATTCTTGTTCAGAGAGGTCATCAAGTCAGTAAGGAGTATGTTTCACGGCTCATGAGTGAAATGGGACTGCGCAGCGTTCGGATGACAGCAAAGAAGGAATATCTGAAGCTTCGTGAGCCGGAGAGAAAGAAAAATCTCCTGCAGCAGCAATTTACTGCTGATCAGCCAAATCAGAGGTGGGTCAGCGATGTTAGCTGCTTTAAAATCGGAGATCACTATCTCTATGTCTGCGCGATCATTGATCTTTTCTCACGCAGAGTGATCGCATATAAGATCTCAAAGAAGAACAGTACCCAGCTCATCACGGCCACGTTTAAGATGGCTTATGAGGAGCGAGATCCTCCAGCCGGACTTATTTTTCATAGTGATCGAGGCGCGCAATATACATCTCATCGGTTCCAGAAGCTCTTACATGAGCACAATGTAACACAGTCGTTTTCGCGCCCCGGCGAGCCACATGACAATGCGGTAGCAGAGTCATTTTTCGCATCACTGAAAAAAGAAGAGCTCTACCGAAGAAATATTACTTCCGATAGAGCATTTCAAGCCAGTGTCGCTTCCTATATTGAGTTTTATAATACCCGAAGGCCGCATCGAACATTGAAAAATCTGACGCCATGCCAGATGGAAGAAAACTTCTACAAAAATGCCAAATGAGACATCGGTGTTTGAATCGCCTGGCTTTTGCGTTTTCTACCTCGATTTGAAGAGGTTTGAATTTGAGCGTCTCATATCTGCTTTGGCGTGATATCTTCAAAAAATGCTGTCATGCCAAGGCTTTTAAGATACAAAACGACCCTACCCGATCCGCAAGTCTCATCAACTTGTTCGGATTGGGTAGGGTCGTTCATTTTGGTACGCCCGACTGGATTCGAACCAGCGGCCTTTAGAGTCGGAATTATCAGACCGGCAAACTGGAAAGCTCTGCAGGGCAACGGTTTGGTTGGTATCGCACAAATTTCCGCCATTTTGAGAAAAAGCCTCGAAAGCCTTGCAGGGCAAGACTTCCGAGGTTTTTCGCGGTAGTAGTCAAATAGTAGTCTGCGCGTTATGCCAGCAACTCCATCAATTTCCTTGCGGCATCCATGCAATCCCGAGCTTCCTCTTCGGACACAGGCATATAAGAGTCAGATGGATAGCGGGTTTCAATATAAAACTGGTTTACATACGCACAGTCTCTGAGGTTACCTTTCAACGGTGCCCCTGCCGCAGTTGCCTTTCTGCGCAGAAATACAAGGCTATGTCCATCCAACAATTCGCCTGTCGTTTTGAGTAGCCAGCCCTTCAGCATATTCTCCATCGCCTGTTGGCAATGAAACGCGACTAAATCGTTACCGCCGTCATGCTCCATTAAGATTTCTGCGCCTCGCAGGTCATGTGCCGCTTTTTCAAACCAGTCCTTATAACGGAGGCTGTCACCCATAAAGTACAACCCCTTCCCTGTTCAGCTTGTGGGCAAAGCTCTGGCTATCTGCCACGCTGTGTTCCCACTCCTCCGGCGTATACAAAAGGAAGTCAATCGGCGTATCAGATTCCGTATCACAATACAAATCTGTCAGCAGCGAGCGCTTATCATTGGTCGACGCAATGATGCAAAGGTCAATATCACTCTTTGCTGTCGCGGTTCCCTTCGCCTGCGAGCCAAACAGCAGGATCTTCTGCGGATCACAGAGCTGGATAACCTGTTCTCGAATCGCGTTTAGCTTTTCCACTGTATCGCCCACTTGTCACAGCAAATTCTCTATTTGCAGTATAGCACGGAACGGCCCAAAATAAAAGCGATTTTTATGGCAGCTTCTTTCAGTCTTCTCAATGACTTATCTCTTTTTAAGAGAGTCTGCACCTTATCAAAGGTTTCGTGACTGATAATTGCCTCGTGGGTATCGGCCACCCGCACCCATTCTTCCTCCGGCACAGCCTCGATCTGATGCACATTGTAGCTTTTCACACGGCGGCGGCTTTGCACCAAATCCCCAGTGTAAATCGGGTTTGTCAGAATGATTGTGAGCACCCGATCACCCCACATGGGACTATCCGATACTGAGCTGGCTGGCAAGTCCTTTTCTCTACGGTAAGTAGTCGGCTCGGAATCCCATATTTAATTTCATATTTGCGTAGTTGAGGTGGCTAAACATAAGAGGTACAATACATCTGAAACTTTGGGATAAAATGTCCCAAATAGGGATGAGCAAAACTCCGATTTGCTCATAAGACAACACAATAAATAGTGCCATCCGACTTGGCTGCGGACTATATATTGTGATTCGACTTTGCGAAACTCGCGTTTTGCTCACCCCTATGTCCCAAAGATAAAATAAAAAATTTTATGATTTTTATGTGACGCACATCATTGTTTTGTGGTGTATTAGAGTGAAAGGCCTTGAAGCTCTGAAAAAAGGAGGGATACGATGGAAGATAAAAAAATCGTAGATTTATATTGGTTGCGTTCTGAAAGCGCAATATCAGAAACCAAAACCAAGTACGGCAAGTATTGCCACACCATCGCACACAATATTCTTTGCAACATTGAGGACAGCGAAGAATGTGTGAATGATACATATTTGCGGGCTTGGAACAGTATGCCGCAGCATCGCCCGTCTGTCTTGAAAACATTTCTCGGCAAGATTACAAGAAATCTTGCGTTAAACAGATACAAGACGCTTTCTGCAAATAAACGAAATTATGGTCAAGTACCCCTTGCGCTGGACGAGTTGCAAGAGTGCATCCCCGGAGAGGATAATACCGCAAATATTGTGGATGATATGGCTTTGGCTGAGATTTTTAATTGTTTTCTCGCATCCTTGTCTAAGGAGCAACGGAAAATCTTTATGCGCCGTTATTGGTATCTGAGCAGTATCAAAGAGATTGCCAATGAGTACAGCATGGGAGAAAGCAAGGTGAAAATGTCCTTGATGCGTTCAAGGAACGAACTGAAAACGCTGTTGGAAATGGAGGGAATATCACTATGAAAGAAGAACGAATTTTGCAACTTCTTGGTGAAGTGGATGAAAAATACATTGCTGAAGCCGCCCCGGAAGAAACCCCAAAAAAGAAGCCTGTTTTGCGAAGATTGATGATCGTTGCTGCGTGTTTAGGCTTGCTGTTGACCTTGGGGTGTGCTGCTGTCGCCGTTAGCCCGGAAGTTCGAGCGGCTGTTCAGAGTATCATTGAAATTCTGTTTCCCCCAAAAGAAGTAACGGTTACGCCGGAAGGACTGCCGGAATCCGTTCCCCATACGGCACAGGGACAGGAACCTACAGAAGATGCTCCTGGTTTTGCCATCTATGTGGACGAAGGTGGGTATGAAATGACCGAAGAAAACGGTGCATTTGTCATCCGACCTAAAAAATCTTCTCTTTCCAGAGAGGATGTCCGACAGAACAATTCTGCTTTGCTGGAGGGCCTTACTGTTGAGGAACAGGAAGCATTCATTGATGACCGGCTTGCAAAACAGGAGGCTTTCTACGCAGCCCTGCCGCCTTGTGAAATGGAAATCCGTGAATTGGAGGGCACAGACCTCGAAGCCGTTGCCACTGCTATAAGAACGGAAATGACACAAACATGGGAGACTGTCACAGAGATCGAGAACGAGGATTTCCGGCTTAGCTTTCTTGCCTCTGGCGGAACGGCTTGGGATGCTCCGCAGGAAAACCATTATTTCTATCCGAACGGAGAACGGCGGGTGTACCATATTATTATTCGTTACTATTCAGAAGCAGAAGAAGGACATGGATACCGGTTCCGTACCATGCTGGAGACATTTTCGGTAATTGATCCTACTTCTATCATCCAGCCACAGGTTAATACGGTGACAAAATCTACAGAACTGGATACAGACACAAGAAAAGCCTATGCAGCTACGCTCCGAAATCTTTTATACAGTAATATTTTGCCGGACGGGAAACAGGCTGAAATGCCAGCCGGCTCATCCTCACAGTTCGCTGTGGCTGATGTAGATGCTGACGGGAAAGAGGAACTGGTGTTGCTCTATGATTCCGGTGTGACAGCAAACTCGGCGGGATATATCATCGGATATGATGCAGAAACGGGGAACATTTACATCCAACTGGAGGAATTTCCGTTCTTTGTCTTTTTGGAAAACGGCAATCTGAAAGCTCTTTCCTCCCACAATCAGACCTATGGAGAGATGTGGCCGTATATATTTTATCAATATCTGCCGGAGAGTGACTCCTATCGGTTGGCTGGATATATTCACTCTGAAGATCAAGCTATTTTTGACGCAAACGGTGTACCCGAACGCTATCCGACTGCTGCAGACCGTTCCCATACGGGAACCGTCTATTATTTGGGAGACACTGCTTGGAGTACGACTCCTATGGATGAGGCTGACTATTTAGCATGGTTGGAAGAAAATCATGGGAACGCTCAGGAATTGGAGATTGAATACCTACCATTAACCGAAGAAAGTATTTTAACTATTGATATCAGCAAACTGTTGGTTGAATGTGAGAACATGAAAAATGCAATAGGAAAGTAATTCCATATCCATACGATCATCACCTTGCGGTCATCATACCCCAAAGTTGTCGGTATGACAAGCAACCCGCTGTTGCGAAGCCGCGCCGCAGGCTTCATTTATCGCACAGCCTTTTCTTTCAGTCATCCAACTCCGTCTCATGCTTGAGGATCGCGCCGGTGGCGGCGTTGATCTCGTAGTCATATTCCATATTGCCGGATTTGAACTCGACCTCGTAGACGAGTATTCCATCCTCATCGTCCAGTTCGACATCCATGTCATACGCTTCGTTTTCGCTCACACCTGCGTGATTCAGGGCAATAGATTTTGCCTTGGCGTAGCCAATGTCCTGCGCTGTTCCGGACGGATCGGGCTTCTGATCAGAGGGCTTCGTTGTTTCATTTGGCGTGGAAGCAGTGGTCAGCAAGTCCTTTTGTCCGCTGAGCACGTTCCCCGTGTAAGCGTCCACCAGATACTCAAACTCACCCCATGCCGTGTGCAGCTCCACCTCGTAGTGGGCGGGGGATTCGTCCAGTTCGGAATCGACCTCCGCCGTGACAGAGTCCAGCGCCGTTGTTCCGGCATACTGCTCCGCGGCGTAGGCGGCGGCATCCTTGCCGATGGGCATGGCGGGCGCGCCCGCCTCGGCAAGATCCTTGAGTTCTTCAACCGAAAGCTTCGCCAATTCGTCAAACTTCAGGGTGGAATTGAGTGCAAGCACACGGTTCACCAGCGCCGCTTTTCCGGTGGAAATGCTGTTTTCCCGCGCCTGCTGTTCCCGCCCCGCGTCCTGCGTCAGCGTCTGCGTCAGAACGGCGGCCTTCGCTTCGCTGGTCTGCAACACACCGTCCACGGTGCTGGTCAGCTCACGCTGGAGCTTTTCCGCACGGGCGGTATCCTTGTCCTCCACCGAGATCATGATGGCGGAGGAAATGCTGTCGAGATAGCCGTTGCGCACGAGGCTTCCCACGATGGCATTTACTGCCACATCGAGCTTCGCGCCCTTGAGGTCCGCGCCGTTGCCCATATCCGCAAGGATGGCCTTCGCGTCCTCGTTGAGCGGCGTGCAGACAAGCACCTTTTCGCTCCGATTCACCTTCAGCTCGATGCTCGGGTTCACATCCAGCGACACCACGGACGCCACCGCGTTCGCTCGCTGATAGAACACGCCTCCGCCGCCAAGCAGCATTACAGCAAGGCAGGCGGCAATGAGCGATGTCCATTTTCTATTTGCCATTTTCTTTGTTGTCATGTTGATTACCGTTCCTTTCCGCTCTTCACAGCGGGAGAGAACGCCATTCACATCATCCGGCGCGGTCTTTTCAAGCGCCGCAGCCAGCCTCTGCTCCATTTTTTCATTGGTCATCGGGCGTCATCTCCTTCCAGAAAGCTGCGCATCTTTTTCAATGCTCTGTGATATTTCGACAGGACGGTGGGGAGCGGCAGTTCCAGCAGCGCCGCGATCTCCCGGTGTTTCAGGCCCGTAACAGCGTGGAGCAGCACGATGCGCCGCTCCTCGTCAGCGAGGCTTGCCAATGCGCCTTGCAGCAGCGCACGCTCGTCGGCGTCCAAACCGCACTTCTGCGCAGGAATGGCGTCCCATTCCTCCTCGCTGAGGGCGGCATGGCGTTCCTCCCGCCGCAGGCGCATCAAGCACAGGTTTCGGCACACGGCCAGCAGCCAGCCCATGGGCGAGCCGGTGGGCCGGTACTGCGCCGCACAATCCCACACCTGCACGTAGACGTCCTGCGTCAGGTCCTGCGCGTCCTGCGCGTTTTTGAGGTAGGACAGCGCTAAGCCGTACACCGCTGATCTCGTGCGCTGATACAGCTCCGCCAGCGCTTCACGCTCACCGCCGGCAATGTGGATCAGCAACTGCTGCAGCTCGTGCCGATCCTCTGCCGGAGCATATTCGGTTGTCATCAGCATACTGAGCATAGGCTTCCATCTCCTGTCATCCGTGTAATGCACGGAAAGGACGATTTATTGCATTTGGAATTAAAAAAATTTTGATCAAGATCCGCTGAGCACCTCGTAAACACGGACAAGCTCTGCTGTCTCACAGATAAACCGATCTGCCAGCATCTGCTCCTCCCACCATGTTCTCTGCGGCGTTGCGTCATACCCCGCGTCCTGCTCCGCCTCCGCTTTGGCGGCGCGGATGGCCTTCTGTGCGGAGAGCCACCGACCGTAGGCCCCGCCATACAAGTCCTTCTTCAGTTTCCGCAGCGCGGACTTGTACGCCTTCTCCGCTCCGCTGGGGCCGTTGTAGTTGAGATAGATCGCCAGCTCCTGAAAGGTCATGCCGACCTTGTCCGGCTGACCGATGCCGAGGTAGCTTCGCACCAGATTCAACTCTCTGGACGTCAGCACCTCCTCCATCCGCTGCATCAGCAGCGTCCGGTATTCTTTTATCAATGCCCCAGCTACCTTGGCAGATACATTCAGTTCTCCGCACACCACCTTGACCAACTCAGCATCAGATGAGTCACATGCCTCCGCACAGAGGTATGCCACCCTGCGCAGTTGATTGTACCGGCTGACGGGAATGGACAAAGAGGAAGAATACTGTGCAGCGTAGTCCATCATCGCCGCTTCCATCACGGGTGTCGCATAGGTCAGCAGTTTTGTTCCATGGGTGGGGTCAAAGCGCCCCGCCGCGTCCAGCAGTGCCAGCGCCGCCTCCTGCTTCAAATCCTCCATCTCACACCACAGCGTGTACGCCCGCGCCAGTTCAGTGAGGTAACCCTCGTTCTGTGAGATAAGCCGCTCCGCGGCGTTTTTGTCTCCGGCTTGTATCCGCAAAGCCAGATCTTCATTGCAGGGGCCGTTCCCGGCAACGGTATACATATTTTTCGGCACAGGAACGCCCCCTTTCTCATTTCAGCCGCTTTTCTGCCTCCGCGTAAATGTGTTCCAATTCCATGTCCCGCGCATACCCGTCAGCGGCATAGTCGTTGTCCAGCAGCGCCTTGTCCCGGTAGTTCCCCGCCAGATAGAGCGCCTCCTGCCTTAGTTCGTCGGAGATCTTTCCCCGCCAGTGATGCTTGCGGATGGTGTCGGTGCGGGTATTGAACAGGCGGTAGACCGGGTGCTGCTTGTTCTGCTCCTTCTGGTGCTTCATCGCGCCGTACTGCCGGCAGGTATAGCGATTGTCCTGCGGTGCGACGCCGTCGCAGTATTTGGGGGTGTGACCGTTGGTGGTCAGAAAGTATCTCCCGCAGCCTTGGCACTGGCTGGGTGCGTGGCCGTGGTGCAATCCGTTCATCAGGTCGAACACATAAAAGTCAATGGCACGCTTGCAAATCACGCGCTGCGCGGTTTTCCATTTTTCCTCATCGTTCTCATCCTGAAAATAGTTGAATCCTGTGATAACTCTTGGATAAGAGAAAAATTCCTCTACCCCGCCAAACGGCATTTGCTCCAGCAGGTTCAGAAAGCTGTCATCCTCATCAAAGCACTCATGCGCCGCCTTTGCGAAGGCGTCTGCATTACGCCGCTTCGCTCTGCGCAGATATTTCTTTTCGAATGCGCGGATGAGCAGACAAAAATTATAGATCGCCACCAGGATTCTCAGGATCGGCTCGCAAGAGGAAAGCGCCAAGTACGGAAGATGCGCCTCCCCTTCCTCATAGTCCCGATCAAGCCGCTCCTCGCTCAAAGCATGTTCAAGATCCTCATACGCACCTTGGCTTTCGCAATAGCAAAATGGCGGGCAAGTATACAGCCAGGAAACCGTGTCATGCAGCAGCGGTTTCAGTTGTGCCGCAATATCATGGCGCTTGCTTTTTTCGGCTGTGCTCAAATCGTCCACAAGCGCCGTCAGCACAGTGATACGCTCCAGCAGAGGATCGTGGATCGCTCCGGCAAAGTTCAAGATCTCCGCCGCAAAATGTCCCGCTGGAAATTCCTTTCCCTCGTAGTACACACGGTCATTCCAGCAGTCCATTGTCATGGTGTCAAACGTATTATACTGATCCGTCCCGATCTTCAAAAGCCCGCCCCCTGTCCCATATCCGTTTTGCATCCGTCCTGCGATATTCTCATTCTATCAAAAAACACAGAATAATCAAGTGAAAGGGTTAGAGCCTCGACTGCAGCGAGGTCTCTGCCCTTATCTTTTTATCCGGAGGAAATGAAATTGAAAAAAGAAAACCGATTGCTGACCATCGACGGTGAAACGTTAATGAGTCAGCCGCTCACACCGCTGAACTTCGTGGTGGATACGCTGCTCTCTCAGGGCCTGCACATCCTCGCAGGCTCTCCCAAGGTGGGAAAATCATGGCTGGCGCTGTGGCTGGCGGTCACGGTGGCGAAGGGCGATCCCGTCTGGGGCATGGGTGTGAAACAGGGCACCACGCTCTACCTCTGCTTGGAGGATTCCACCCTCCGCATCCAGAACCGCCTGTTCGAGATCACGGATGACGCCCCCGCCAGCGTCCACTTCACCACCAACAGCAACACCCTTGGCAAGGGCTTGGAGGAACAGCTCCGCGCCTTGTCTTGACAAAGGCAACCCCCGGCTATGCCGGGGGAGAAAAAGAGCTTATAGCGAGGGGCGGAGTAGACAAGAAAAAGTCTCCAAGTTAGAGTGAATGAAAGGTTTGCCGACCAAATTCACA
>NZ_JARFXX010000034.1:0-1090 GCF_029218125.1 Neopoerus faecalis
GGTTTAACTACACTTGTGATTGTTTACGGCCCCCAACTGCGAGAGGCACGAAGCTTAAAGCATCTTAAAGATATAGAGCCTTTTCTAAAAAGCTAAAAATTATATTGGTGATGGGTTTCACTGTTGAGTCAATGACTGCTGCCAGGCCTCCATATTCTTTATCTTTTAGGCACCTGAAGGATATTAATCAATGTAATTGGGATATAGAAAAAGGAATATAGTAGTTTTGATGTTAGCAACACTAGACTTTTGAGTTAATTACTTTTCTCTTTGTTATAAATCACTGTACTCCTCTTTCTTTGTTATAAATTGTTGTGTCCTTGCTATGTAAGAATGTAACCTTAATTAGTGCTTTCTGAGAGTGGCACCAGACTTTGGGAAGAACAACACTTTTAAGGCAAATAAGTCTTCTGGTTGACAAACCCTTATCAGAAAAGGGCTATAAAATGTTAATAGGCCTTCTGGCCAGAAGATGATGTAAATCACCTAAGACTTGTGTATACAGCTAGGTATGCAGAGAGAAAGCCTGGTCTCGCTAAGAGTCAGGACTGCTGATGTTGCATAATTTTGTATTATCCATTGATCTCTATGTACAACCCAAAGTATAAAAAGCTTTCCCGGACAAAAGGGATGGACCAGTTCCTGGAAAGACTGGTTTCCCCCATGTGGTCTTTTCTCCTTCTTTTCTGGCTGAATTCCCATCTGGAGTGTGGAGGCTCACCATGTCTACTTACTTGCCCTGGCTTCTAAGACCCACGCGAAAGGGAGCCTAAGGCGGGGCACCCTTTGATATTCAAGTGGGCACCGGTGGCCTAACGTAGATGGTGTCTCGAAGTTTTATTGGTTTTCCCCGTAAACCAAGTTATTCAGCCTCTTTTCTCCACTTAATTTTCCTACTACACTATTTCTTCCTAATCTAATCTTATATTATATTAATAAATAAATAAGTTTCTTCTCACCAATGCCGTCCATGCTTCAAATTCCCTGGATCCACCGTGGCTGGACCCTGGCAAGTCAGCTCTTAGCATCAGGTGGCCAAAGTATTGGCGTTTTAGCCTCAACATCAGTCCTTCCAATGAACACCCAGGAC
>NZ_JARFXX010000035.1:0-1067 GCF_029218125.1 Neopoerus faecalis
TGTCGATTGGAACGGGCCTGGATGACTGGATCGTACTTTTAAGTGAAAGAGTCTACCTTAAGTCCGCAAGTTCGACAACAAACGCTACTCCATTTGCAGCCTTTACACTTGACCCGTATAAGATGGGCACACAGATTAGAGCGTATGCTAAGCTACTGCCTGGAAAACAATTTATGAAAGGAACGAAAATATGAAAAGAATTGTGGGAATGATTCTGGTTGTTGCAATGGTTGCATCTTTGGTAATTGTGTCCGTCTTTGCTGCGGACACCCGTGAGGATGAAATGCCAGCGACATGCATCGCAGAAATTACAGAGAGTGGAGAAGTCATTTACTATGTAGAGGACGAGCCAAAAGAAAACGATGAAGCTACAGAACCTGCTACTTGGGTGGCGGATGTAGATGAAGACGAAGAGGACTCTCCGATTATTATCAGGGCCAGCGATCTGATCTTAGACGAAAATCTCTCTGACGTAGAAACAAGTCGAGGGAGTGGATCGACATCTTTTAGGATTTCAAGATCTCAGCCATATTTCAGGGTGGCCATTAAGAATAATGGCTCTGAAACGTTGCACGCAAGCATGTGCTTCGGCAATAAAAACGCTGAATCTTTCTGGGATCAAGACATCCCGGCGGGAGGCTCGTCCAAGAAAGTATGGACGGCAAACGAGTTTGGAAAATTCTATATTAACTTTACAAGCAATCCCCATGGCCTGAATCTGGATGGAACAGTTTCTGTTCGTGTTTCGTCCAATAAAAGTGACTTGAGCTGATTGATGCTAAAAAACCGGCGGCATGAGAAAAGACGAAACACGACTAATTTGGGATGTCGGAAGGGAAAACTCTCTTCCGGTAGCTTATTTTTACAGCGATTATAGTAATTATGGAGAGGGTTATGAGTGACAAAGGCAATAGAATTAGCCAAGTGGTTGAAAATAGGAAACACATAATTAAACATTGTAGAGGAAAAATGTTTACAAGTGAGTCTCTGAAAATCGTTGCACTTATATGTATGCTTATCGATCATGCAGGGGCAACCCTGTTCCCGCAATGCGATATTTTGCGTAG
>NZ_JARFXX010000036.1:0-1009 GCF_029218125.1 Neopoerus faecalis
GCTTTGAACATGAGCTGGATGGTGACAAAATTCAGGAAGTAACCCATACCTTGAGCTAAAAAGGAGAAGTAATGTCGCGCGTCAATCCTCTATCTTCGCTGTCATTGTTGGCGGTTCTGGTTTTAGCGGGGTGTAGTAGTCAGGCTCCGCAACCGTTGAAAAAGGGCGAAAAAGCGATAGATGTGGCGAGCGTCGTGCGGCAGAAGATGCCTGCGAGCGTGAAAGACCGCGATGCCTGGGCGAAAGATCTCGCCACCACCTTTGAAAGTCAGGGGCTGGCACCGACGCTGGAAAACGTCTGCTCGGTGCTGGCGGTGGCGCAGCAGGAGTCAAATTATCAGGCAGATCCGGCCGTTCCGGGCTTAAGCAAGATCGCCTGGCAAGAGATTGACCGTCGTGCTGAACGGATGCACATTCCTGCTTTTCTGGTGCATACCGCGCTAAAAATCAAATCGCCAAACGGCAAAAGCTATAGCGAACGGTTAGATTCGGTGCGTACAGAAAAGCAATTGAGAGCGATTTTTGACGATCTGATCAGCATGGTGCCAAGGGGGCAGACGATGTTTGGTTCGCTCAATCCGGTGCGCACCGGTGTGCCGATGCAGGTCAGTATTGCTTTTGCCGAACAGCATACCAAAGGGTATCCGTGGAAAATGGACGGTACAGTCCGTCAGGAAGTCTTCAGTCGCCGCGGCGGGTTGTGGTTTGGTACTTACCATTTACTGAATTATCCCGCCAGCTATAGTGCGCCGATATACCGTTTTGCTGATTTTAACGCTGGCTGGTACGCCAGCCGTAATGCCGCGTTTCAGAACGCGGTCAGTAAGGCCAGCGGCGTGAAGCTGGCACTGGACGGTGATTTAATTCGTTACGACAGTAAAGAGCCCGGGAAAACCGAACTGGCATCGCGCAATCTGGCGGGAAAACTGGGGATGAGCGACAGCGAAATTCGCCGTCAGTTAGAGAAAGGGGACAGCTTCTCTTTTGAGGAGACGGCGCTGTACAAGAA